>JAPPLB010000176.1 GCA_028819575.1 Bryobacterales bacterium
TTGCTTGCCGTGCTCAACGTACGGTTCAAGTACGCCTGCGCGCGCCAAGCGGCTCGCGCCTTTTTCCTCCGCCCGGCTCGCGCCTCGTCCTGATGGCCCTCTCACGCACTTCGCCTCGCCACGTGGTGAGACATGCTAGCTCTTACTGCGGTGCGCAAACTCGGTTTGGATCAGGTCTCTCAATGCGTCGACCTCGTTTGGCCGTTCGAAGCATCTCTTGGGCAGCAAGTAATACTCGCCTTTCTCCAGGAAGAGCAAGAAGCTGGACGGTATCTCAACCGAGTCTTGGAAGGCTTCCCAGGGAATCCAGCCCGACCGCTTGACCGACGAGACGTCCATGCCGTCGTCGTGCAAGCAGTAGTGAATCGGGCGCAGTTCGTGCGCGGCTTGTTTGAACCGGCGCCGGGCGTTCCAGATGGCCAGTTCGAACAGGATCGCGGGTGGGCCGAAGGCTCCGGCCAATATCGCGAGGACGATCGGCCAGCCAAAGCCGGAGTTCCCGGCAAGGAATAGATAGAGTCCCACTCCGGAAATGGCGCACCAAGCCACGAACAAGGCGCCTGTACGGCGAATGAGCAGTTCCCGACTTGCACGGACAACGTCCTTGGCTTCGAGCTTGACTTCGAGACGGATCGGCTGCCGCATCATGTTCGCCTATCTGTTTTTCTACCACTTGGCGGTCCCGTGACGCGATAAGCACGCCACGACCTGGTTGTGCTTACTTGCGGTGTTCACGGATAACGCGAGGCATGCCGCAACATCAACAAGGCCGGTCGCCGAGCGGCTCGAGGCTCGTCCCAGCGTCCTTTTGGCGCGATTCGTCTCGCCACGTGGGGAGAAAAGCCGGTTAGCGAAAGCTCCACATCGAGGCGTCGCCCAGATGCGGGAGGCTGTTGAAAATGAAGACGCGAAGGTCGTCTTCCGCGACTCGGAAGGTCGAGATTCCGGAGTTGTAGGTCGCGCCGGCCAGACGCCAGATCTCGGGCTCGGTCAATGACAGGGCGTCGCCCATCCAAATACCGATGGGCGTGGCGGACGTGAAAACGGCGAGATTCTCTCTTGATCCAAAGCGCGTCAGGGCTTGCCGGGGCTTTGCGATTCGAGCACGGAAATCGAACCAGGACTCACCCGAGTAGGGATAGCGCGAGGTGGTCCATGCGCGGACGATCGCGATGTCGCAGTAGTTGTGGTTGCGATGGATTTCGCCGTCTCCGTTCTCGATCGCCGCCATCATCGCGTCGAACTCCTGCTTGAAACGGGGGTCATTCTCGCTGAGAGGGCCGGCCAGCTTGCGGTACACGTCACCGAGATCGAACTCGTCCCAGAGATGATCCTCGATCAAATCGGGGAAGGCCCGTCCTGCCCGCTCGTATTCATCCCGAACGGCTTCGGCCGTTCGCCGCTGCCGAGACAGGCGGCCGACATAAGCGGCCGCGAAGTGGACACCGTGCGACACCAGATAACGGCCGAGCAGCCGCGACTGCAGCTCGCCGAGCGTTGACAGGCGATCATAGTCGTCGCGCGGACCCGCCTGCCCGTGGCGGATCAGGTATAGCCGGCTCAAGACGCCTCCATAACGAGCACGGCGGCTTCAGCCAGGCCCCGGACGCGGTGATGGAAGTCCGCGAAACGCTGGTCGCTGGTTTGACCCACGTGAAAACGGTAATAGATTTGTTGAAGAACCACAGCCAACTTATACAAACCAAAGACTTCGTAGTATCGGATTCCACTCAGATCCCGGCCGCTCTGCGAGGCGTAGCGCTGCATCAGTTCTTGCCTTGAATACCAGCCCGGCTCGGCCGTGACCGGGCTGATGGCCTCGCGCCTCATCCTAGGATCATCGGATTCGGACCAATAGCACAGAACGACTCCAAGGTCGACCAGGGGGTCGCCAACCGTTGTCATCTCCCAGTCAAGTACGGCGGTGACGCGTCCCGGATCTTCGGGGTCGAGCATCACGTTGTCGAGCTTGTAGTCGTTATGAACGACGGTTGGCGGCTGCGATGCGGGGCGCTCTCTCGTAAGCCATTCCGAGAGCCGATCCATCTCGGGGAGCGGTTCGGTGCGCGCCCCTTCCCACCGCCCGGACCATCCGAGAACCTGCCGTTCCAGGAATCCCTCGGGACGGCCGATCGCATCAAGACCGTAGCGGTGGATATCGATCGAATGCAGCTCCGCCAAGCAGTCGATAAAGCTTTCGCTGACTCGCGGCGCGTATCCCTGGTGAGCGGAAATGCCGGCCGGCACTTCTCGCCAGATCGTCACGCCCCGCCTCCTTTCCATGAGGTAGAACGGCGCTCCGAGGACAGACTCGTCCTCACAAAGCAGATACACTCGCGGCGCGGGCTCGAAATGAGGCGCTACTCGACTGAGGATGCGGAATTCCCGGGCCATGTCGTGGGCCTTGGGGGGCAGCGGACCCAACGGTGGCCGCCGCAGCACGTATTCGGTTCCGCCTGCTGAAACCCAGTAGGTGAGATTGGAGTGCCCGCCCGGAAACTGCGCGATTTCAAGAGGTTCGATCGCGTGGTGGAGGTAGTCGTCGAGGTAACAGGCGAGCCTCGAAGCGTCGATCTCTTCGCCCGCGCGAACCGGAGAAGTGTCGCTTGCCGCCATGCTTCTCAAGGCAGATAGGATAGCGTTTGTCTTCGTGGGGAGGCGTTGTGCGGATGTGGCATCAGTGATCATGGCCTCTCAGAGAAGCGATGCCGGCTCAGGCAGAGGAAATGCGGTCCGAATGCAAGCTGTTGAGCCGAAGGTTCTTCGATGCCCTCGCCGGTTACGCCACAATAGGAGCCTTGCAACAAGAGATCGTCTATCGGCGGAGGATGGATCAATGAGTTCGTTTGGCAAAGTGGCGATGGTGACAGGCGCGGGCAGTGGTGTGGGCCGTGCGACGGCGGTTGCCCTGGCCGGAGAAGGATATTCGGTTGTGCTGACAGGACGGCGTCCGGACCCCTTGCAAGAGACCGTGTCGGAGATGGGCGGCGGGGGGCCGGCCACGCTGGTCGTGCCGGGGGATGTCGGCCGGCCCGAAGCGGTGGAGTCGCTGTTCGCACAAACGAAAGAACGCTTCGGGCGTCTCGACTTGCTTTTCAACAACGCCGGCATCGGCGCGCCAGGTGTTCCGATGGAAGATCTGACGTATGAGCAATGGAAGGCGGTGGTGGACGTCAACCTGACTGGCGTCTTCCTTTGCACGCAGCAGGCCTTCAAGCTGATGAAGAGTCAGACGCCGCGCGGTGGGCGGATCATCAACAACGGCTCGATCTCGGCGACGACGCCGCGTCCGAATTCGGCGCCCTATACGTCGACGAAACATGCTGTAACGGGACTCACGAAGTCGACGGCTCTCGACGGACGCCCGTTCGACATTGCCTGCGGCCAGATCGACATCGGCAATGCCGGCACGCCGCTTACGGCGCGGATGGCGGAAGGCGTGCCACAAGCCGACGGGTCGATCGCGGTAGAGCCGACCATCGACGCGGACCACATTGCCCGCGCCGTCGTCTACATGGCAAGCCTGCCGCTTGACGCCAACGTTCTCACGATGACGGTGATGGCGACTCAGATGCCCTTCGTCGGCCGGGGATGACCGGCTTCGAGAGGCAATTGCGATCGGACTTTCCTGCTAACGGTTTTTTATGCTGTCCGAGTTCTGCTAGGCTCTGTCTCCATCTTCCGAACCCATGCACTCCCTGAGCTTTGTCGACTACCTGGTGATCGCCGTCTATCTGGCAGGTGTGGCGGTAATCGGATTGCGGGCGGCGCGCCGTCAGGATTCCACGAGCGAGTACTTCGTCGCGAACAGCAGCATCCCCGGATTCGCGGTCGGATTCACTCTGATGACGACGACCATCAGCAGCGCCACGTTCGTGGCGATTCCCGGATCAGTGTTCGCGCGGAACTGGTGGCAGTTGTTTTACATGTCTGCCGCCTTGCTGGTAATCCCGCTGGTGACGAGCTTTGCCGTGCCGTTTTACCGCAGGGTGGTGAGGATGAGCGTGTACGAGTACCTGGAGCACAGGTTCGGATACGCAGCGCGATTGTACGGCTCTGTCGGCTTCGCGATCAACCGGCTCACCGACGTGGGCTATTCGCTCTACACCACGGCGATCGCGGTGGAAGTGATCGCAGGTTGGAACATCCATAGCGTGGTTGTCGGAGTAGGTATCTTCACATTGCTCTACACGTTGATCGGAGGAATCGAAGCCTCGATCTGGACCTCAATCTTGCAGGGAGTGCTGATGATCGGCGGGGCGGTCGTGATCATGATCTCCGTCATTACCGAGTCGGGGCTGGGAGCGGGGCCGATTTTCTCCTACGCGTACGATGGGGGCAAATTTGCGATCGGCAACACGGATCTGAGCTTCAAGAGCGTCTACTACGAAGAGCCGACCGCCTGGATCTACTTTTTCGCCGGGCTGACCACGTTCGTTCGCCTGTACTTGACCGAGCAGAGCATGGTGCAGAGATATCTCGTGGCCCGCAGCGACGACGACGCCAAACGCGGGGCGAAGCTGGGTATCCTGGCAACGGTACCTACGTGGTTTGCGTTCGGAGTCATCGGGTGCGCTTTGTGGTCGTTCTATCAGCTCACTCCCGAGGAGTTGCCGGCGAATGTGACGGGACAGCCCGACACGATCTTGCCGTACTTCATCGCCACTCACTTCCCGGCCGGTTTGATTGGACTGATTATGGCTGCGCTGTTGTCGTCATCGATGTCGTCGGTGAGCGCCGACTTGAACAGCATTGCAACGGTCGCGACGAAAGATCACTTCGTGCGTTTGCGCCCGATGGCGTCGGATGCGGTGCAACTGATTTTCGGCCGCTTCGCGGTGATGGTTGGCGGGATTCTGTGCACGGCAGTCGCTTTGGCCCTGACACTGACGCGCTCAACTGCATCCTATGAGATCGCGGCTTTGCTGGTGTCGATACTGGCGGGAGGCTTACTGGGTCTATTCGCTTTGGGCGTGCTGTCGAAACGCGCTACGCGCCGGGGGGCTAATGCCGGGATCGTGGCAACGCTTGTGTTCGTTGGCTGGGCACCCCTGACCAGCACGCTGGGTGTCGATCTCGGTTTCAACTTCGAGATGACGCCGATGCTGATCGGCCTCTTCAGCAACGTTTTGATATTCGTGGTGGGCTACTCGGTAAGCGTTCTGTGGGGCGGGCCGCCGCCCCAACTCAAGGGTCTCACGATTTGGAGCATGCGCCTTGTGGGTTTGGACCCGAAGAAGAAGAGCGGCGAGACTGCGGCGGCGGGTCAGTGAGCGGAGCCGTTCGGCTCATCGTCGGTTTCGAGGAAACGATTGGGGCTGAGGAAGAAGCCGAGAACCAGCGCACCCTCGGGGCAATGCACCTCATGGCGGCTGCCGGCGGGCCGCCAAACATAGTTGCCAGCAGTGACCTCGCCTTGGGAGTCGACCATGCTTCCCTCGATGACAAAACTTTGTTCGATCCGGACATGCTCGTGGAGCGGAAGACGGGCGCCAGGTTGGAAACGGAACAGGGCGGTGAGCAGGCCGGAGTCCGGATCTTCCATAAGGATCTTCATGTCGATCCCGGGAAACCTGGACGGGGTCCAAGGCAGGTCACTCACTTCGACGTAGCGCGACGCTAACGCGGGTAGACCCTCGTGGTTTGCATGGGGAGTTTTCGCCGCCATGGTGCGCGGTCCATGCTAACAGAAGGGAAGCACTTCCAGGACCAGTTCTAGTCGACGGCGAAGCAATAAAAGTATCCGGCGCCGCCGGTGCGTTCGAGATTAGCCTGACCGCAGCCGCGCGAGCCGTGGGCGGTGCTCCAGGATGTCGGGTTGGCGCCGCCGCCGGTCCGATCGTGGTGGCCGACGAGTGCGCTGCCGTCGGCGGAGTTGCTCGTCCAGTTGTTGCAGGTGGTGTCGCCCTCTCCCTCCCAGGCCGTGCCATCGAGTTGCGACCCGGTCAGGATGTCATGCTGGTTCGGATTGTCGCCACGGCCGTTGACGACCTCACCCTTCTCGTTCAACTGGGTTTGCTTGGTCAGGTTGTTGTCGCCCACAAGATTCTCGACGTTCGACGCGATCTTGACGCCCTTGGCGTTGTACCAGGGACCGCTGCCGATACGGTCGCGGGCGTTGACGCCGGTCGTTCCAGTAGTGCTGAGATACGCGCGCCAGGTCTTGCCTCCCGCGCCCACCGACTCGGCTAGCGACTGACAATGACTGTCGGCGCCCTCCAAGCCCCCAAGCGCGGCCCCGTCTCCCGGTCCTCTGCTGGTGATGAAGAAGCTCATGTTGTTCTGCGCAAGCATGGGCAGCGCGAACACGGAAAGGATGATCGAGATCAGAAGGGGTGTCTTGAGCATGGTTTCCTCCTTCGGGATTGTTATTGAAGACGGGCTCTGCCGCGTCTTCAAGGGTCCATTGTACCTACGGCATCATGGCGATTCCAGGAATCCCGCGGTTACTCCCTCGAGTTCAAAGCCCGATACCGTCGGCCTTGAGTACGTACGGCCCTCTCACGCACTTCGCCTCGCCACGTGGTGAGAAAAGCAGGCTAACGCCAGTGAAGCGAAAAGGTGCTGAGAATCTTCTCGCGACGCGGCTCGATGGAATGCATGGCAAACTCCCCTCCCGACTCGCTGAACACCGCATCGAGCCAGCCGAGCGGGATGTCCTGCTGAAGCGGCATGCTGGCGGAAGGGAGTTGCAGCACATGCACCCCGTCGACCTCGTAGCGCAGAAGTTTGTGCCAATGGCCGTGGATGATCGCTTTGACGTGATGGTGCCTCGCAACGATGCGGAGCAGTCGGTCGGCATCGAGCAGGCTGCGGTCGTTGTCATCGAGCGCGTGGTGAAAGCAGAGAATGGTGGGAGTCCCGCCGTGCTTGGTCAAGTATTGATCCAACCACTCGCGTTGCCGGAAGCCCAACATGCCGGGAACGACATCGACCCGGTAGGAAGAGTCGAGGATGAGGAATCGGATGCATGGGTGTTCGACAATCACGATCGACTTGGCAGGCGTGTCATCGACGAGGGGGTGTTGGCTGAAAGCCTGCAGGAAGTTCTCGCGCACGTCGTGATTACCCAGGGTGAGGCAGACCGGAAAGCGCTCGGCCATACGAATGAGCGAGGGCTTCACGGCGGCGTAATCTTCCGGTAGGCCGTGCCGGAAGGCGATGTCACCGAGGACCATTGCGGCCTGCGGCAAGGCTTCCATGGCCTGCTCGGCAGCGAGAGGGAAGTTTCCGGCGGGATCGTACAGTGGACGACCTTCCTCGGGATCAGCCGGAAAGTGAGGGTCTGATAAGAGGGCCCAGTGGGCCGTCTCCTCCGGCGCTTGAATCCGCAGCTCCGTGATCAGGCCTACGTCTTCTTCTCTTGAGTCGAGGGCGAACCGTGTCGTGCTTTGAGGTGAGGTGAGGACTGAGATGGTTTGCTCCTTGCCGCAAAACGGCTATGGGGATTCCGAAATGATATGCCGGTTCATTCGTCTGCCACGGGCATGCGAGCCGCCTTCCAAGCCCGCCAGCCGCCGGCCAGTGAAAAGACATTGGTATAGCCCATCTTCTGCAAGGCATCGGCTGCCAACGCCGAGCGGTACCCGCCGCCGCAATACAACACAATCTTCCTGTCCGCGTCGGGAATCGCGCCTTCGATGTCGCGCTCGATAATCCCTTTGCCCAGGTGAATCGCTCCGGCGGCGTGGGCGGCGTTCCACTCGGAGTCTTCCCGCGTATCAACCAGTACATGATCAATGTCGGCCTCCCGATCGTTCTTGACTTCTGCGACCGTGGTTTCCCGAACGCGAGTCTTGGCATCGTTGACGATGGCGAGAAACTTGGCGGAGTGTTGCATGGTGGTCCTCCCGTCGAGCAGAACTTTGATTTTCTCATGACCGGGAGCCAGGGCGACGTCCAAATTCCGGCCAGAGCGGTTTGCCATAATCTCGGTTACCGGAAACCGACACAAAGGACAATATCAATGCGCTCTCGACGCACTGCTCTCGGCTTGTGCCTCGTCTTCACAATGCTCTTGTTCACGGCCTGTTCCCAACCCGAGCCCGCTGCAGGCTCACGCCCCAACATCGTCTTCGTCCTGCTCGACGATGTTCGCTGGGACGACCTCGGCGCCGGCGGTCATCCCTGGGTCCGGACGCCCAACTTCGACCGTGTGGCCCACGAAGGCGCGCTTTTTTCCAACGCGTTCGCGACCACGCCGCTATGCTCGCCCAACCGGGCAACGATTCTCACCGGCCAGTACGCGCACACCCACGGCATCATCGACAACGTCGACCGCAGCGAGCAAAGTCATCGGCTCTTCACGTTCCCGCGCCTGCTTCACGACGCGGGTTATGAGACAGCCTACATCGGCAAGTGGCATATGGGAGTAGACGACTCACCCCGCCCCGGATTCGACTACTGGTACAGCTTGCAGGGACAGGGCTACCACTTCGACCCGGACGTCAACGATAACGGCAAACGCATGAAGGTCGAGGGCTACACGACCGATGTCTTCACCGAGCGCGCCGTCGAGTTCGTTCTCAGGCAGCGCGACCAGCCGTTCATGCTTTATCTCGCGCACAAGGTCGTCCATCCCAACATCTTTCAGAATGCCGACGGCAGCCCGCGCGGCCCGCGAGGAGGCGCCGAGAAATATACGCCCGCACCGCGACACTCCCATCATTATGAAGGCATGCAAGTTCCCCGCCGCCCGAACGCAGCAAGCTACGGCAAGGACAAGCCTGCGCTCCAAAGGCCTATCCCCGGCGTGGCGCCCCTCGGCCCTGAAAGCGGCACTGACGACGCCACCATCCTCAATCGCCTGCGCATGCTTTCGTCGGCCGACGAGGGCATGGGTGAAATCTTCAAAGCGCTCGAAGAAACCGGCCGGTTGGACAACACGGTCGTCGTGGTCAGCAGTGACCACGGCTTCTTCTACGGCGAACACGGCCTCGGCCGGGAACGCCGCCTTGCCTATGAAGAGACCGCCCGAGTGCCGCTGTTCGTCAGGTACCCGTCGTTGATCCCTGCCGGCATGACGATCGACGACTTCGTACTCAGCGTCGATTACGCACCCACCATGCTCGATCTCGCCGGGCTGGAAACACCAGCAGACATGCACGGACGTTCTCTTGCGCCACTCCTGGAGGGGAAAAGCCCCGCCGACTGGCGCGAGTCTTTCCTGATCGAGTATTACTCCGACACCGTCATGCCCCGCCTCGTCAAGATGGGCTACAAGGCTGTGCGAACCCAGAAATGGAAGTACATCCAGTACGTCGATCTGGAAGGTGTTGACGAACTCTACGACCTTGAAAACGACCCCTACGAGATGAAGAACCTCATCGACGACGAGTCCGCACAGGAGGCGCTGGATGAGATGAGGACTGAGCTCGCCCGCTTGCTGGAAGAATCTGCGCCGGTCTCCTACTGATGATTTCGATGAGGACTTTCAACTTTGCCGTATGCATTCAGGTGAGACACACTGTGCATGACGGTCGCCGAATCGCGGGATCGGTTGTGTTCGAGAAGGGTGTTGATGGCCCCTGGTTCAGGAGTATCGGAAGCTCTGCCATTGGAGATATCAAGAGGGCAGCCGCAATGACAAAGACGTTTGTATCTTTGGGCCTTCTGTTCTGTATGTTCACCGCGCAGTCGGTGAAGGGCAACCGGGATCACTCTTCAGACTACGAGCCGGTCACAAGATACGGTCCATCCCGCGATGCGTCCAAGGATATGGCGTACGCGCTTGAGGACACGAGACAGAGCGATCGGATGATGCTGCTCGATATCGGTGGTTAGTAGTGCATCTGGCGCCACGGGCTTGATGAGTTCTTCGAGGAGAATCCTGATGCTGCCGAGTTGCTCCACAAGAGCTAGGTTGCTGTGAAAGTGAATTCAATTCTGGAGAATAAGAACAAGGAGGTGCTTTCGCGTTATCCCAAGATCGCGACCTTCCCGCATTCTTGTCCTGGATATCTCCGACGAATTCCTTTCCTCACAAGATACGGGCGACCTCGAAAAGGGCGACCATTACCACAGCAAGAAGAAGATGACGTTTCTGCGGCGGTGGGCGGCGAAATAGCCTCGATAGGGCCTCCGCGCTTGTAGACGAGGGTCGACAAGATTGATGTCGTTGCCTCCGCTGGGAGAAGAGGAGTGCCTGCACTTGATGACTATCGTGGCTGAGTTGGCCGACGCCGGGAAGCGGCTGGACAGTTTTCTTGCGGAGAGCATGCCGGATACGAGCCGGGCTCGGATTCAGGGATGGATCCGCGACGGACGGGTTCGCGTGGGAGTGGGACCTGCGAAAGCGTCGGCGAAATTGAAAGGCGGGGAGGTGATTTCCGTCTCGCCCGCACCAGCGAAGCTGCTGAGGGCGGAGCCGGAGAACATCCCTCTCGACATCCTCCATGAAGACGACGACCTGGTGGCGATCAACAAGCCGGCAGGCATGGTAGTTCATGCCGGGGCGGGTTGTTCGGAGGGAACGCTGGTGAATGCTCTGCTGCACCACTTCGGAAAGCTGTCGAGTGTGGGTGGCAACCTGCGCCCGGGGATTGTTCATCGGTTGGACCGTTTCACAAGCGGTGTGATTCTCGCTGCGAAGCATGATACGGCTCATCGTGCTCTGGCCCGGCAGTTCCAGAGCCGCAAGGTGCGCAAGACCTATCGGGCGTTGGTTCAAGGGAATCCTGCGGCGCATGCGGGTCATGGGCGGACCGTGCAGGTCGAGGGTGTGCGGTGGCTTCGGTTGGAGATGCCGATTGCGCGACACAGCCGAGCGCGTGTGCGCATGGCCGCCCGTCGACAGGGACGCGTCGCTCAAACGGACTTCCGGGTCCTGAGGGACACGGAGCGGTTTTCGCTGGTCGAACTGCGCATCGCTACGGGGCGAACGCATCAGATTCGGGTTCACATGTCGGCAATCGGACACCCGGTGGTGGGCGATCGACTCTATGGGGCGGCTCGTGCCCCCGCCGTGAAAACCCCCAGCGAACGCTTCTATCTGCATGCGCGGGAGATTCGGTTTCATCAGCCGAGCAGCGGCGAGATCCTGACAGTAACGGCCCCGTTAGGTAGTGATTTCACAGAACTGGCACGTGAGCTGGGGCTATAATAAGGACGCTTTCGCCGCAAGGAAATCTTGATGAATCGAACCGTATCGGCGCTCGGGTTGATCCTTGCCGGGGCTTTCTCGCTATCCGCGCAGGATGGCAAGAACGCGCCTCCGGAAATCCCGTCCGCATTTGACCTCGATACGACCATCCGCGTCGAGGTCTCGCGCGTGCCGTTGCTGTTTACCGTCACGGACAAAAAGAACCGCTTCATCACGAATCTCGACCGCGAGGATTTTCGTGTTTTCGACAACAAGAAGGAGCAGGAAATCCGTGAGTTCGTTCGGGAGAGCGACCTGCCATTGCGGATCGGGATTGTGCTCGATTCGAGCAACAGCATCCGTGATCGCTTCCGTTTTGAGCAGGAAGCGGCGATTGAGTTCATCCGTGGCGTCCTTCGGGAAGAGCGTGATCGGGCATTCCTGGTGAGCTTCGATACGCGTGCGGAGTTGATTGTGGATTTCACGCACGACCCCGAGGAACTGGCGAAAGGAGTGCGGCGTTTGCGTGCCGGAGGCGGCACGGCGCTTTATGATGCGATCTACTTCGCTTGCCGCGATAAGCTGCCGGAGGATTGGCCGCCGGAGCAGTTTCGGCGTGCCTTGATCGTGATCGGAGACGGTGAGGACAACCAGAGCAGCGTGACGCGCGAGATGGCTCTCGAGATGGCTCACAAGGCGGAAGCCGTCGTCTTCACGATTTCGACGAATCGCAGCGGCAAGCGCCAAGACGGAGATAAGGTTCTGCGAACTTTCGCCGAGGAAACGGGTGGTCTGTCGTTCCATCCGTTTCAGGCGACCGACCTTGAGCAGTCCTTCGCCAACATCGCCAACGAACTACGACACCAGTACTTTATCCTGTATTCACCAACGGACTTCATCGCCGACGGCAGCTTCCACAGGGTGGAGATCAAAACCCGCGTGAAGAACACCAAGGTGCGGGTGCGCCGTGGATACTATGCTACTCCGCCCGATGAAGTTCGTTAACCCCCGCGGCCTGCCACAAGACGCTTGTTGCCGGTGAAGGCCGGTTTTCCCAATTGCAACTTTCTCTTTATATTCGCCTTTTGCTATAATCTCCGCCAGCAGAGATTGGCGAAATCGAAGGAGTGTATTGATGGACAATCGTGAGCGTACGCGCAGCCTGGAGCATGCCCTCAGTGAAATCGAAAAGGCCCATGGCAAGGGCGCGATTCTGCGGTTGGGGTCGCGTGACTCGATCGTGCCGGTGAGTGTGATTCCCACCGGCTCGATCGCGGTGGATGCGGCTCTTGGAGTAGGGGGCCTACCTCGCGGACGGCTGGTCGAAATCTACGGACCGGAGGCTTCCGGTAAAACGACATTGGCCTTGTCAACGGTCGCGCAAGCTCAGAAGCTCGGAGGGGTGGCGGCATTCATCGACGCCGAGCACGCCATGGACCCGATCTATGCCCGCAATTTGGGGGTGAATGTTGATGACCTTCTCGTCTCGCAGCCGGACAACGGTGAGCAGGCCCTGCAGATTGCAGAAGTGTTGGTGCGATCGGGGGCGATCGACATATTAATCGTCGATTCGGTTGCCGCGCTGGTTCCTCGGGCCGAGCTTGAGGGTGAGATGGGTGATACGCACGTCGGCTTGCAGGCGCGGTTAATGTCTCAGGCGTTGCGGAAGCTTGCGGGCTTGGTTTTCAAATCGAACTGCTGCCTGGTCTTCATTAACCAGATTCGTGAAAAGATCGGCGTGATGTTCGGGAATCCGGAGACGACGACCGGCGGCCGTGCTCTGAAGTTCTACTCGTCCATTCGGATCGACATCCGGCGCGTCACCGCTATCAAAGACGGCGACAAGATTGTGGGGAACCGGACGAGGGTCAAAGTAGTAAAGAACAAGGTGGCGCCGCCTTTCCAAATGGCGGAGTTCGACATCATGTACGGAGAGGGACCGTCGATGGAAGCGGACCTGCTGGATCTCGGTGTCGCGAACAAGCTCGTGAGCAAGAGCGGCGCCTGGTACTCCTGTAAAGGCGACCGCATCGGCCAAGGCCGCGAAAATGCCAAGCAGTTTCTCAAAGACCATCCGGACCTGAAATCCAGCCTCGAGACGGAGCTTCGCAGGGCTCTCGGCTTGCAGGTGGCCGACAACCCGCAACCGGAGCCTGTGTAGTCTGGTCAGGAATCCGGCTTCCGTACGGCGGCGCGTGGCTGGATAGACTTTCCAGTTCCTTTACGGTGCAGCAACAAGGGCAAACGGCTTCGCTGTTTTTCGCTGCAGTCGTGTGGGAGAAGAACACACAGCCCTTGCTGCATATCCCAACACAGGCGAACCTCTCCCTACATGGTATTCAGGGGCCTGAAAAGTGCTAGGCTTGCTCGGGCTGCGGAGCGTATTTGCGGCGGACGAGGAAGATGTAACAGACGATCCCGAGCAGGAGCCAGAATCCGATAGTCATGATGGGAACGTCGAAGCTACCGGTCTGATCGATGAGCCAGCCGGTGAGCGTGGGCGACACGATGCCGGCCAGATTGGCTGCCGTGTTCTGGATGCCCACCACCATGGCGATGCTGCCGCCGGGAATCAGGGTCTGTGTGAGTGCCCAGTAGTTGGCGGTGGCAAAGCCGAGTCCCCACATCGAAACCACGGCGATGATGAGCATCAAGTTGGTATCGCTCGTGTAGGCGCCGATCGTCTGGGTCGCGGCGAAGCCGAATCCCAGGATCGTGAAACCCTTGCGAACGCTGATCGGGTCGTAACCTCGGTTGATGAACCAGTCGGCCATGGCACCGCCGACCCAGATCATGACGGCCATTCCTCCGAACGCCACGCCGCCGTACCAGCCCATATCTTTGATCGACATGCCGAATTTCTGCCCGAAGTATTGCGGCATCCAGGTCATGCCGTAGTAGACGAAGTACATGTAGCAGAAGGTACCGAGAACGACGCCCCAGATCACCGGGCTGGAGAGGATCTCCCTCGTAGAAACGGTCTGGAGCTTGGAGTCCGCGGGCTTTTCCTTTTCCAACACCTCGCGTTGCGATCGGGAGATGGCGGCGATATCGTCTTTCTTGACCCACAGCATCCAAGGGATCAGGATGACGAGCCCGCCGAAGCCCATGATGAGGAACATCGTTTGCCAGTTGAAGGTCGTGATCAGGAATGCTGCCAGTGGCATCCCGAACGCGGGACCGAGTTTGGTGCCGGTCATGTAGAGGCCGACAGCGGAGCCGCGCTGCTTCTCTTCGAAATGCATGCGGATATACCGCATGCTGGAGGGAGTGACGACAGACTCGCCGATGCCTAGCAGGATGCGAATGACAAGCAGGTACCACAGCCCGGTTGTCAGCGCCGTGGCAGCCGACGCAAAACCCCAAAGCAGATTCCCGTAGAAATAGGGTCTGCGAACGCCGATCTTGTCAACCCATACGCCGGAGGGGATCTGCAGGAACGTATAGCTCCAGAAGAACGCTCCAAGGGCGATCCCTATCTGGGTCGGGCTCAGCTCGATGGTCTGCACCATGACTGGGAGGGCGATGGTCAGACATACGCGGTCGAAATAGGCGTTGATCATCCCCAAACTAAGGACGCACACGACAGGCCATCGCATTTTGTCCTGCGAGGCGGCGTCGTGCTCGACTGCGTCTTGTTGCGTAGAAGTGCTCATCTAGCTGGACTCCTCGGGCCGAGGCGGCTCAACCTCCAGGGGGTTGCGGAAGAAGACGTACTCTTCAACCGGGCGACCCCTAATGACATGCTCTTGCAGGATGCGTTCTGCAACCTCGGGCGTGACGGAATGATACCAGACTCCCTCCGGATAGATGACGGCGATCGGTCCGTGGGAACAGACGCGCAAGCAATTCACCTTGCTGCGGAAAACACACTCGTCCCCGCTCGCCAAGCCCGCTTCGGCCAATCGCTTCTTGAGATAGGCCCAGGATTCGTTCGTTACATCGCGCGGTGCGCACTTGGGTTTGGTCTGGTCCGCGCAGATCAGAAAGTGGCGGGTATAGGGACCGGTCGGGAGGGTCGGCGGCTTAGGATCAGGCATTGAGTCAGACGGGTCCTGGAGATATCGCCGCCAAAGGGCGGTCAGCCATTATAGCGGACGTTTTGGGCTATCTCTGCGTCCTGCTGCTCGTTGTCGCGAACCCAAATCGTAACGAACCTCAAGGCATGACGCACGAACTCGCTGTAACATAATGGGGACGACGAGTTGGCTGAAACCGGCGGCGGCTTCCACCAGTCAAAAATGATGAGACGGGCAGTGGCCGGATGGACCTCGGAAAAGGGGGAACGAAAATGCGAAGCAGACACCGGTTGTTGAATGCGTTGGTGTTGACAGTCTGTTTGGGACTGGCGGGTTGGACAGCATCGTTTGCCCAGAGGTCGGGCCCGCTCACGCCTCGCGGCCCCAGGCGCGCCCCCGGGCCGACCGTGGCCAAGCCAGAGAAACCTGAGGAATCGCCGCCGATCCAAACCCGCCAGAGGCGGGAAGCGCCGGCAGACATGGCGCTGTTCACCACCGAGACGAACGTGGTCACCGTCGACGTGGCCGTCCTCGACGATCAGGGCCGCTTCATCCCGAAGATCCCGCAGGGCAACTTCATGGTGATGGAAGACGACGTGCCGCAGCAGATTCAGAGCTTTGGTGTGTCGCAGGCGCCGATGACGGTTGCTCTGTTGATCGAGTTCAATGCGAGGCACCAACGGTACTGGACGGAAACCTGGTACCAGACGTTGGCGGCCGCCTATGGGTTCACCGAAACGTTGCGGCCGGAAGACTGGGTGGCTGTGATCGCGTACGACCTGCGGCCGGAAATTCTCTCGGACTTCACAAGGGATCGCCGCGAGACCTACCAGGCGTTGCAGCGGCTTCGCACGACGGGATTCTCCGAGGCGAACCTGTTCGACGCACTCGCGGATACCTGCGAGCGCATGAAAGGCATCGAAGGACGCAAATCCATCGTATTGATCTCGACCGGAGTGGATACCTTCAGCAAGCTGAACTACGGACAAGCCCGCCGCATCGTGCAAGATGCCGGCGTAATTGTCTATCCGATCGGCATGATGCAGATGATGCGGCAGTTGATGGACGCGTACGGCTATTTCAACGGACCCTGGGGCGGCGCGGCGCGGATGGACTACTTGCAGGCAGACAATCAGATGCGGACCTTTGCGGCCGAGTCGGGAGGAATGGCCTTCTTTCCAAGGTTCTACGGTGAGTTCCCGAACATCTTCCAGGCCATCCACTACTCGATGCGGAACCAATACACGCTCACCTATGTACCCTCCAATCAGCAGAAGGACGGCAAATGGAGGAAGATCAAGGTGCGGCTCATCGACCCCAAGAACCCCAAGAACGACCTGCGTATGGTCGCCGGCAAGAAGAACAAGCGGGTGAAGTATCAGGTTGTGGCCCGCTCCGGCTACCGCGCCCCCAGGCCGGTTGAATAGGTTACGGTTCCCACATCACAAGAGCAGGGAAACGTTCGATTCATTTACGGGAGGAATGTTTTTTGTCGTCGGAGTGATCCGGTAATCGTTCTTCAGAAGCGCAAGAACGCTGCGATGTCAAGTAGCAAATCTCCCTAGTTTCCAACAACATCGGGCTGCATTGACACTGATCTTGGGCTGCGCTACGCTTTGCGATTCTTGTTTTGTAATCGTCCCTGAAACATTCGCAAGCACTGATGAAACGAACTCCTCCCTGTATTCTTCTGATTGATGACAACGAGCACGGGCTGTTGGCCCACCAAACACTTCTTAGGCAGCAGGGTTACGAAGTAGCCATTGCCTCGTCCGGAGAAGACGGTTTGGCGCAGTTTGCGAAGCAGAGCTTCGACGTGGTCGTCACTGACTACCGGATGCCGGATCTGAACGGATCGGAAGTCATCGCACAGATTCGCAGCCTCAACAAGGAAGTTCCCATTGTGATGCTGTCGGGTTATGTTGAAAAAATCGGCTTGACGGAGGAACAGATCGGCGCCGACATTGTTCTCGCGAAGGGCCCCGAAGAAGATCGGGACTTGATGCGTGCGGTCGGGCGACTCGTCAAGAAGAAACCGCAATCCGAACAACCTCGTACGCGCAAGGCCCGACGTCGGAGGGCGGGCATCTGAACAGGGGTCTCTCATGTCTGACACGAAGATTACCTGGCTAGGGCATTCGACGGTGTCGATTGAGCTCTCCGACGGGAAGGTAATTCTGATCGATCCTTGGATTGAAGGGAACCCCTCCTACCCCGCAGGCCACCGGCTGCACAGGGTCGATCTGCTGCTCATCACGCACGGGCATGTAGACCACATCAACGACGCGGTCTCCGTTGCCAAGAAGTTCAAACCCACGACGGTGGCGATCTATGAGATCTGCCAATGGCTCAGCGGCAAGGCGGTGGAAGACACGGCCCCGATGAACAAGGGCGGCAGCATTGATGTCGCCGGCGTGAGAGTGACAATGACTCACGCGCAACACAGCAGCATGATCGAGGACGGCGGCCAGATGATCTATGCCGGTGAAGCAGCCGGATACGTGGTCCGACTGCCGGACGGACGTGCTTTGTATCACGCAGGGGACACCAATGTATTCAGCGACCTCCAGTTGATCCGCGATCTTCACAGGCCGCATTTCGCGATGCTGCCGATTGGAGACCGCTTCACGATGGATCCGAGAGAGGCGGCGCTCGCCTGCCGGTTCTTGAACCCGACTCACGTCCTCCCGATTCACTGGGGAACGTTTCCACTTCTGACCGGAACGCCGGATCAATTGAAGGATCTGCTGAAAGATCAACCGGATGTCCAGGTCATCGAGACGAAGCCGGGCGACACGTTCGAGTGGTAGGGCGTTGACCTGCTTTTTCGACAAGCGTCAGGAAAAAGCAGGTCAGTTCGAAACTGCGCCTCGCGACACCGCAGCCTCCTTCGTGCACGTCAGATGCGATTGATGAGAGTCGCGAAATAGGCGGCGCCGAAACCGTTGTCAATGTTCACGACCGTGACGTTGCTGGCGCAGCTATTGAGCATCCCCAGCAGTGCTGCGAGGCCGTTGAAGCTTGCCCCGTAGCCCACGCTGGTCGGCACGGCGATTACGGGTACTGCAACGAGCCCGCCCACGGCGCTTGGCAGGGCGCCTTCCATCCCTGCGCAACAGATGATGACCCGCGCTGTTTCCAGCCTTTCTCGGTTCGAGAGAAGCCTGTGGATGCCGGCGACTCCGACATCGTAGATCGTCTCCACTTCATTGGACATGACCTCGGCCGTGACTCTTGCTTCTTCGGCAACTGGGATGTCGCTCGTTCCGGCGCAAACGACGGCAATCTTGCTCTTGCCGATGATGTTGCGGTCGCGCCAGACGCGAATCGCTCCCGAGCGTGGCATGTACTCCGCCGACGATTCAAGGTCCCGGATCGCCTCGGCCATCTCTTCGCTCGCTCGCGTCACCAACAGGTTCGGTGAGCGCTCCAGAAGCTTCGCGGCGATCCCTCGAACCTCGTCCACGGTTTTCCCGCGGCCGAGGACAACCTCCGGCATGCCGTGCCTCAGCGCGCGATGGTGATCGACTTTGGCGAAACCCAGATCCTCGAAAGGCATGTGCCGGAGACGATCCAGTGCGTCGGCCGTATCGCAGGAGCCGGCGGCTACTTCTTCGAGAAGGTCTTTCAGTTTTTGCTCATTCATGTATTCGGAGAATAGCCGGTTTGGAACATGTCTGCCAATGGAGTATGGAAGCAACACGACAAGGTGACCGGCCTTCGGGCAGCATCATGCATGGGGAGAAACCAAACTCCTCAGTTTAGAACCTGATGCGGTCACCTACTTGCAACTGGTGGGCTGCTGCCTGACCGCCCGCGAGTTCCAGCACGTATTGGGACTTCACAGAGCCTCCGTAGTTGGGGCAGTCGGAAGGGTTTGTCGAGCCGCAGGGAGGAGTGTCTGCCGAGATTTCGACGATCACGCCTTCAGAGTCCATCCATATGATGTCGAGCGGGATGAGGGTTTGGAACATCCAGAAAGTGTGCTCCTCGTAAGTGGAGAAGTTGAAGAGCATGCCTCGGTCGGCCGCAAGTTCACGGCGAAACATGAGGCCTCGTTGTTGCTCGGGCGCACTGCTCACTACCTCGGCGCGAATCACTGCGCCGTCCGGCAGAGTGATTGAAACACCGTCTGCGCTCGGACTCGCCTCCGAAGGGGAGTCCGAACAACTCGAGAAGCCACCGGCCGCGACCAAGAGCACCAGCACGATGGTCACGACGGCCTGTAGCTCATCAACAACCGGCTTCGATTTCATGACCACAGCCCATCAGGCCCGAGTCGGAGCCGCGATGTGTTTTTTGAAAAAATGCAATCTTACGGCAACGCAAACACATAGAGCACGCTCTCCGCCGCAATGGCGACATGCTGCCGCCCATCCACTGCATACGACATCGCCGAACTCCGATAGGCCGACCCCAACTGACGGCTCCAGAGAAGCCTGCCGTTTTCGGCGTCGAGTGCAACGAAGTACCCCCGGTAGGTTCCCCCGAAAACCAATCCGCCTTTCGTCGCCAATACTCCGATCGTCGGCATCGCCTCGATCAGGTCAAACCGCCAGCGGATATCCCCCGTCAGCGGATCCATTGCGGCGATCGCGCCCGGTTGCGACTCGCCTGGGTCGAGCTGTTGCCCGGTGCCGGTGTACGGACGCCCCGCGATCGGCGGCTTGGTCATGCTCGTGTAGGTGGCGCAGGCGTCACGCATCAGCAGGTAGAACAACCCCGTATCGGGACTGAACGACGGCGCAGACCAATTCGTGCCGCCCCACGCATCCGGACACACGCGGTTCCCCTCTTCGGTAGGGTCCGTATTAGGAATCACGATAGGCCGTCCCTTCGCATCCAGACCGTCCGCCCACGTCTGATGAACGTAGGCGCGACCCAGCAGGAACTCGCCCGTCTCGCGGTCTAACACGTAATAAAAGCCGTTGCGGTTGGCCTGGATCAACAGTTTCCTTTGACGCCCTTTGAACTCGGCATCAATCAGCACGGGATCCTGGTTTGAATCCCAGTCGTGCGTATCGTGCGGCGTGTGCTGGAAGTACCACTTCAACCGGCCGGTCTCCGGATCGAGTGCGACGACCGAGTCCGTATACAAGTTGTCGCCCTCGCGCACGCTCCCGTCATAGTCCGGCGCCGGATTTCCTGTCGTCCAGTAGAGCGTGTTGAGGTCCGGATCATACGTTCCCGTCAGCCAGGTCGGCCCGCCGCCGAACTCCGCCGAGTTTCCCGCCCAAGTCGCGCGGGCCGGATCGCCTTCCTGTGGGATCGCCCAGAACCGCCAAAGCTTCTCACCCGTTGCCGCATCGAAGGCATCAAGAAACCCGTTGAGTCCGCACTCGCCCGATGTCACGCCCACAAAGATCTTTCCATCCACCGCCAGCGGCGCGAGCGTTATCGAGTAACCCTTCTTGTAGTCATCCACGGCGACGTCCCAGATCACGTTGCCCGTCTTCGCATCGAGCGCGACCAGCCGCGTGTCGAGCGTCGCCATGTACAGACGGTCGCCGAGAATCGCGAATCCGCGATTCGTCATCACCGTGCAGAAGCTGTGAATGTCATCGGGGACCGGACGCCGGTAGCGCCAGATCACGCGGCCTGTCCGGGCATCGAGAGCCGCCGCGTCATTTTTTGGCCCGGTGATGAACATCAGCCCGTCGACAACGATCGGTGACGTCTCGACCGTTCCTCCGCCGAACTGATGTGTCCAAGCCAACCGAAGGCCGTTTACGTTCGCTGTTGTGATTTCATGCAACCCGCTGTAATGCCTGCCGGATAGATCGCCCCAGTAGGTCAGCCAGTTCTCCGGTTCCAAATGGGCCTTGCGCAACCGCTCCGAGGTCACATTCAGATCCGCTGCCGGTTTCCAGTCCGCCTTGGCCATGGCGCCGGCCTCCGGCGGAGACTTGAGGAGGAAGGCGCTTACATCTTCCACCTGCGACGCACTCAGCACAGGCTTCGGCATCAGCGATCGCTCCACATGCCTCACCCGCACTGCACCCTTCTTCAACAGCATGTGCAGGCGTTCTTGACGATCCATGAACTGAACCGAGAAGGTATCCTCATTCCGTCGGCTCCCCTCGACGATCCGGCCGTCCGGGAACTCGACTTCAATCGTCTCGAACCCCGGCCGCAGACTCTCACTCGGGTCCGTGATCGCCTTGCGCAATTCGCTCAGCTTCTTCTCGTCGCGGATATTTGTCAGGTCCGGCCCCAGGCGGCCCCCATGTCCGCCGAAGAAATGACAGCCTGCGCAGCCTCCGGCTCCGAAAAAGATCTCGCGCCCCTTTGACGGGTCTCCCGTGACCGGCTCCTGCTCTTCCTCCGACAACGTTCTTAGGAAAGCAATGATCTCCAACGCGGCTTCTTCCGACATCTCCGTCGGAGGCATCTGCGTACCGGGAATCCCTTGCCGGATATTCAGTTTCAACTCCGTATCCGATCCGCCCCAGCGCCACTGGCCTGTTGTGAGATCCGACCCGCGTCCTCCTCTGGCATTCTCGCCATGACAAGCGGCGCACTTCTCCGCGAACAGATCACGTCCACGCTCGATCTGTAACTCGTCCGCCCAAATCGGAGAGACCGCTGCTGCCGAAACCGCAAGCAACGCCGGCCAAAAGAAACGATTGATAACTCGCATATCCCTTAATTCACCGGCGGCGCTCAACCCAATACTGCTTCGACCGACTCTTTAAGCACATCAGCAATCCGGTCCAGTTGATCACGGGTTGTCACGATCGGGGGCGCCAGACAGTAAACATCTCCCCGCAGCCTGCTGAACACGCCTCTCTTCTGTGTCTCCGCGTGGACCCGCGCTCCAATCTTGTCAGTCACCGGAAATTCTTCCTTCGTCAATCGATCTTTGACCAACTCGACCGCGCACATCAGACCCTTGCCTCGCACCTCGCCCACGTGCGGGTGGTCCCCCAATGCCTGTTCCAGACAGCGCAACAGGTATTCACCCTTCTCCGCCGCCTGCTGCGGGAAACCTTCCTCTTCGATAATCCTCAGATTCCGCAGCGCCAACGCGCAACCCACCGGGTGCGAGCTGTATGTGAATGCGTGCATCCAGGGCGACGGACTCTCGTCGAGTGTGCTGGCGATCTCGTCATTGACGCCGACCCCGCCGAACGGGAAATAGCCGGATGTGATCGCCTTTGCGAACTGCATCAAATCCGGCTCGACACCCCAGTGATCCAGCGCGAACAGCTTGCCCGTTCGTCCGAACCCCGTGATCACCTCGTCTGCCGCGAACAGCACCTCGTATTGATCGCAAATCTGTCGAATCCGCCTGAAGTAGTCATCCTGAGGGACGAGCACCCCGCCGGCGCCCTGTACTGGCTCGGCGAGAAACATCGCCACGTTTTCCGCGCCCTCGTGCAGAATCGCCTGCTCCAGCTCGTTCGCAGCGGCAATGCCTTGACTCGCTCCGTCCGCCGCCTTGTATCGATAAGGATACGGCGACGGGATATGGGTAAAGCCCGGCACTCGCGGCTCGAACAGCGGCCAATAACCCTTGATTCCCGTGGCGCTCATCGCTGCCAGCGTAACGCCGTGATAAGCCCACTGCCTCGAGATGACCTTCGTCTTCGCCGGCTTGCCGCGCAGCTTCCAGTACGACCGTGCGACTTTGATGCTCGTTTCCGTCGCCTCGCCCCCACCCGACGTGAAAAAGAAGCGATTGATCGACGGATATGTGATCGATGCCAGCTTCTCCGCGAGTTCGATGGCTCGCGGATTCGAACTGCCGGCGTACCCTGAACAGTAGCCGAGCTGTTTCATCTGTTCTGCCGCCGCTTCGGCCAGCTCGTTGCGGCCATGTCCGGCGACAACGTTCCACAGCCCCGCCAGCGCGTCGATGAATTCCTTGCCGTCCGCGTCGAACAGAACGGCTCCTTCGCCGCCGACCCAAACATGCCCGCCCTCGTGCGTCGGGCGACTATGCAAGGGATGAATGAGATGAGCGAGATCTCGCTCGATGAATTCCGGTTTCGTCGCCGTCGCCATCAAAAACCTCGATTCGACTAGTCACTCTGTGTGTTGTGGTCCGTTGCGAAAAAATAGTGGCACAGTGGTCCTGCTGACTGTTCTAGTCCCATTTCAGACAAGAAAGACCAGAGAAGTCGCGGGGGTTTGCCTCGCCTCTTTATTCGTCAAGCCCTTTTATAATTTATCTTTGGCTTTGCGGATGAGGCTGGGGACTTCTTCCGGCTGCACTCGGATGTGCTCGGAAGCCCGAAAGGTGCGACCCTCACTGAGCATTCGGACAACTGCGATGACCGCCTTCGGATCGCCGTCAAAGAAAGCTAGATCATCTCCGAGTTCTTCGGCGATTCGCTCCAGAACGGCGGAAGAAGGCCGGCGTACCGTCCAGAAGCGGTTGAGCCAAATGCCGTCTCCTCGGCCTAAAGTTCGTTTCAAAGTTCCCGTTTTCGCTATCATCCGTTTCTTTTCGTGCGTGAGTCAGTGGGACCCCACGCATCTTGGTTCGTTCAGGCCGGAGGGTCCGTCGCAGTCCAGTATAGCGGCAAGGATCTTCGGAGAGGGTCAGTTTCTGTTGCAGGGAGTGTCGTCGATGCCCATACACGCGCTAGCGTTGCTATTTGTGTTGTGCTTGTTCGCCGTGCCCCCCGCGTCCGCTCAGGACGTGGAACCGCGCTTCACCCAGAACAATCTGCTGTTGCGTCCGCAAGGCTACCGCGAGTGGATCTTCATCGGCGCTACGCTCGGCATGAGCTACGAGCCGAGTGCGGAGAAGCGTCAACACCCGAAGTTCCATAACCTTTACATCAATCCGTCGTCTTACCGGGAGTACAAGAAAACGGGCCGCTTCCCTGATCGCACGATTATCGCGATGGAGGTGCTGACTGCCGGCTCGCGAGAGTCGATCAACCAGCAGGGGCACTTCCAGGATAAGTCTCTCGGTGTCGAAGCCGCTGTGAAAGACACATCGCGGTTCGAAGAGGGCTGGGCCTACTTCAACTTCATTGACGAGGACGGTTCCGCCAAAGACAGCGCTGAGGCATACCCCAAGGAGCGTTGCTGGTCATGCCACAACGAGCACGCTGCTACGGACAACGTTTTCACGCAGTTCTATCCGGTTCTCCGCCGCGGGCAGTAGCTAGCCTGCATTTCTCACCATGTGGCGAGACGAAGTGGGTGAGAGGGCCGTCAGGACTAGCCTGCATTTCTCACCACGTGGCGAGGCGAAGTGCGTGAGAGGGCCGTCAGGACGAGGCGCGAGCCGCTTGGCGCGCGCAGGCGTACTTGACCGTACGTCGAGCACGGCAAGCAAGCGCAACGAAGTCATGGCGGTCGTATCGTGTGCTTCGGCCGTCGGGTGGTGAGAAATGCAGGCTAGGTGATGATTTCCTCCACGACTCGGGCCGGGAACTGATCCGTCAAGCGTTCCTGGAGCCCATGGCGCTCGAAGACCAGATCGCGGAAGTTCATCCCCAGCAGATGAAGGATCGTTGCGTGGAAATCGTGAACGCTGGTACGGTTCTCTTGCGCCGCGTGACCAAACTCATCCGTCGCGCCGTAGATCGTTCCGCCTTTCGCTCCGCCGCCGGCCAGCCAGACGCTGAAGCCGGGCGGCCCATGATCGCGGCCTGCACTCTCGGCGTTCACGTTCTTTTGGGATAGCGGCAAGCGCCCGAATTCGCCGCCCCAAATCACGAGCGTGGAATCCAGCAGATCCCGTTGCTTCAGGTCGGCCAGCAACGCCGCGACAGGCTTGTCGGTCTTGCCGCAAGCGTACCGCAGGCCTTTGACGAGGTTCGAATGCGAATCCCAAATCTGTGACTCGATGTAGAGTTGCACGAAACGCACACCACGCTCCACGAGGCGCCGCGCCATCAGACAGCGCTTCCCATAGGAGTGCGTCAGGGTGTCATTGAGGCCGTAGGCCTCGCGGGTCTTCTCATCCTCCTGCGAAACATCGAGCGCGTCACCCGCTTCCAACTGCATGCGCGCCGCCAGCTCATAGCTGGAAATCCGGCCGTCGAGGCTGGGTTGGAAAGGACGTTTTGCGCGATGCGCAGCGTCCAGTTTCCGTAACAGACGCCGCTCGGCATCGGCCAACCCCTCGGGCCATTCCGGTCGTGAATCGAGGTTCATTACCGGTGGCCCCTCGGCGCGGAATCGCGTGCCCTGGTAGATCGGTGGGAGCCAGGCGGACTGCCAATTGGAAATCCCGTTGATCGGCAGGCCCTTCGGGTCGTCGAGCACCACGTAGGCGGGCAGATTCTGGTTCTCCGTCCCGAGCCCATACGCCACCCAGGCCCCGATGGACGGCCGGGTCGACACCGTGCGGCCCGAATGCATCAGGAACAGCGCCGGCTCGTGGTTGAAGTGACCGCCGTACATCGATCGGATCAGCGCCACATCGTCGACATGTTTGGCGAAGTGCGGCATGATCTCCGAGACATCCATGCCGCATTGGCCGTATTTCTGAAACTTGAACGGCGACGGCAGCAGGCCCTCCGACTCGTGGGGCGATGTAATGTCCGTCGTCATCTCGCGCACGGGCACCTGACCGGCGTACTTCTCGAGCGCCGGCTTGGGGTCAAGCAGGTCTACCTGACTCGGCCCGCCGTTCATGAAGAGGTGTATGACCGCCTTGGCCTTGGGCTCGAAATGCGTAGGTTGCGGACTGAGATCGTAGACCTCCCGACCGTGGGCAGCAGCGGCCATCGCGGGGTTCGATCGGAATAGATCGGTTCCCAGCAGCGACGCCAGAGCCGCTCCGTGGAGTCCGTCCCCGAGCCGCGAGAAGAAATCGCGGCGGCTTGGACCGCGATTCCTTTTGGGGGATCGTGGGTCTTCGGTCTGTTGATTCATCGCCATCCTCAGTCGATAAAGCTGAACTCCGCCGAGTTGAGCATCGTGTGGCAGTAACTCGCCAGCGCCAGCCAACGCGACTTCCACCCCATCGGCGCCGGATCCTGGTCTTTCGTGAGCCGCTCGATCCACATGCCGCTGAATTCGTTGAGAGCCGCAAGGCTGTCCCGCTTCTCGTCGGCGCTGGGTCGCCGTGACAACGTCCGCACAAACACGGCTTCGACTTGTTCCGCCGGGTCCGTCCCGATCTCATCCATCAATCGCCCCGCCATGTATCGCGAGTGTTCCCATACGTCCGTACCGTTCATCATCTGCAGCGCTTGCGTGGGGACCTGCGACTGCCGCCGCTCGATGCAGTTCGGCGTCATGCGGGGCAGATCGTAGGCATCCAGCAATGTGAGCGGCTTTTGCATTTTCTGCGTGACGTAGAGGCTACGCCGAAAACCGTTGGTCGACCCTTCCGCGACGACCTCCTTGTTTTCCTTGATTTCCAGTTTCGAAGGCGGCCCGTACATCTCCTCATCCAATCGTCCGCTGACACGCAGGATCGAATCGTAGAGCGTTTCCGCATCCATGCGCCGCAACGGCATGTGGCTGAGCAGCTCATTTTCGGGATCTGCCGCCTCGAGGGCTTCGCTCGTCTGTGAAGTCTGGCGATAGGCCGTCGACGTCATCATCAGGCGGTGCATGTGCTTGATGCTCCAGCCGCTCGCGACGAACTCGGTGGCGAGCCAGTCCAACAGTTCCGGGTGGGAGGGCGGCAGCCCCGAGCGGCCAAAGTTCGCCGGGCTCGCAACGATTCCGCGCCCGAAGTGGCGCATCCAGAGCTGATTCACGAGGACGCGGGACGTCAATGGATGATTCGGTTGCGTCAGCCATCTCGCCAGCGCCAGCCGGCGGCCGCTGGATTCCGCGCCTTCGTACGGGGTCTGGATTTCATACGGCCGGAGTCCCACCTTGAGCACCGAGGGAACACCCGGCTCAACGGCCTGCACCGGCGTCACCGGATCGCCGCGCTGCAACAGGTACGAGACGGAGGACTCGCCTCCCGTATCCATCAACACACGAATGTGCGGCTCCGGCAACAACTGCCCCTTCGTAGCATTCAAGTCCTTTTGAATGGGATCGACCCGGCCGGCGATCTCGGGATATTCCTGCTTCAGTTGGGGGCTCGTGATCTCGAGTGTCTTCGCGAACTTGCGCGCCAGGTACTGCTGGACGCTTGTTCGCTGGTCCTTGGGTGTTTCATCGAGCGTCCGTAAGTCCTCTCGAACTCCCTCGGGCAATTCGGCGAGCCGCTTTTCGAGCAGCTTTTTGCGATAAGGCCCTTCTTCCCGCGCCAACGCCTTCTCGAGTTGCTCGATCTTTTCCTGTAACGGTGTGTTGTGCTCCTTGACAACTCGTTTCTCGCTGTCGAGCGCCAGGTCGAGTTGCCGCTTCTTGGGCGGCAGCCAGTCGTAGGGGTCGTAGGACGTTTGCAGGATCGCGCTGAAGCGATAGTAATCCCGCTGTGGAATCGGATCGTACTTGTGGTCGTGGCAGCGCGCGCAGCCCACCGTGATGCCCATGACCGCGGATGTGATCACCTGAATCTCGTCAGCAATGATGTTCATCCGCTCCGGGATGAAGCCGCGTTCGGGAGCGTCGGTCGGGTCCGACGCGGTGCGCAGAAAGCCTGTTGCCGCCAGCCGGTCGATCAATTCCTGCGTCACTTTCTGATCGCGGTAGTCGCCCAACTCGTCGCCGGCGATCTGCTCCATCAGAAACCGGTCATACGGCTTGTCACGGTTGAGTGCCCGGACCACATAGTCGCGATAACGCCATGCAAACGTTCGAGGGTTGTCGTGGTTCCCGAAGCCTTCTGAATCGCTATGCCCGGCGAGGTCCAGCCAGTGCCGCGCCCATCGCTCGCCGTAGCGGGACGAGTCCAACAACCGATCGACCAGCCTTTCATAAGCGTCGGGACGCAGGTCCGCCAGGTATTCCTTGACTTCCTCCTGTGTCGGCGGCATCCCGATCAGGTCCAGGTACGCTCGCCGCATGAGTTGCACGCGCTCGGCTTCTCGTGAGTAGGTCAGGTCCTTCGCGGAGAGCTTTCGCAAGAGGAAGGCATCGATCGGGTTCTTGACTCTTTCGCTGGATTCGACTGCGGGGACCTCCGGGCGCTTGGGCGGCAGGAACGACCAGAAACTCCGGTCTTCATCATTCACCAACGGGTCGTTCTCCAGATCCACCGCCAGCGTTTCTCTCGGCGGCCCTTCCGGCGCGCCGGCTGCGATCCAGCGCCGAACCTTTTGCAGCTCGTTTTCCGTCAGTGGACGGACCGAGTTCTTCAGTTGCAGTTCCGGGGGCGGCATCTCACCCAATTCGATCCGTTGAATGAGCAGGCTGCCGTCGGGGTCGCCGCGGATCAGGGCCGGACCCGACTTGCCGCCCTTGATCCGTCCGGCCACCGTTCGGAGGTCCAGGCCGCCCTCCTGCCTCCGCTTGCCATGGCAGGCCACGCAACGGATCTGGAAAATGGGCAGGATCTCGTGCTCGGTCAGTTCCTCGTCACTCGGACCCGAGGCTTTCGTCAACTCCGCGTCGTCGCGCGGCGCACCCTTGTCGATCCAGAGCCGTAGCGTGTCAATGTGCTCTTGAGGAAGTCTCGCATCGCCGGGCGGCATCACGCCGGACACCACCTTTTCCAGTAACAAGCTCGATGCCGAAGATCCCGCCACTACGGCCGGACCCGATTTGCCGCCCTTGACGATCGTCGACTTCGACCGCAGATCGAGTCCTGCTTGCGGAGACGTATCCCCGTGGCAGGCGATGCAGTTCTCCTTGAAGATCCGCCCGACCTCTCCGTCAAAGGTCGGCGTTGTTCCCGGAGCGCCGTCAACCTGTCCGGCGCAAAGAACCATCAGCAGAGCCGTGCAAGGGAGTACGCCGGCCAGACCCCGCCGCAACGATGTTCGCCGCGGCTGCAAGACCGCTCCGGGCAGGCCGCTGAAACGCGTGATGAAAGCCTCTCTCACGGTTGTGTTCTGCGTGCTTGTAACAGATTACAGCACGATTCGGGATCGACTTCAATCCCTGTGCGGGCGGGGAGTGATTGCGGAACATCCGTCCCCCGCATGCTCCGCTCTTTTTCTAGTCTGCATTTCTCACCACGTGGCGAGGTGAAGTGTGCGAGAGGGCCGTCAGGACTAGGCGCAAGCCGCTTGGCGCGCGCAGGCGTACTTGACCGTACGTCGAGCACGGCAAGCAAGCGCAACGAAGTCGTGGCGGTCGTATCGCGTGCTTCTGCCGTCGGGTGGTGAGAAATGCAGGCTAACCGGCCCTGCGGTTCACGCATCACGAAACACGGCCTTGAATGCATTGCCAAAGCTGGGCGCATCAGTTTGCTGGGCCTAACGGTTGCCTTGATGTCAGCGGTCCTCCCGTGACTGCTGGATATAGCGGACCGCGGCGCGAGCGAGCAGCCCCGAGCGCGTTTCTCCTTCGCGGGCCGCGAACTCGTCGATGATGGCCAGCACACGCGCTGGCATCGTGATGTTGACCCGCGTGGACTGGCTCGACAGCTTGGAAACGTCGATGTCGACGAGGGCCCATATCCCGTTCCCGTGGTCTTTGTTGGCTTGGTGTGCTTCCAGTGGTGTCTTCTCGGGAACAGGCTCGCCGTCCATGAGGAGTCCTTCGAGATGACAGGCCACCGCCTCATGAGCGGACTCGATGGTTTCCTCCAGCGTATCGCCTGCTGAAAAGCAGCCGGGAAGGTCCGGCACGGTGACCCCGAAACCGCTCTCTTCGTCTTTGTGAATTACGATCGGGAATTGCATCAGCGATCCTCCCATTTCCATTCGGCTTGGCGGTAGATGTTGCGCAGCGTCCCTATCAGCTCGTGGTAAGAGTCCCGTGGAAGGCGCGGCGGGCTCCTGCGGTCGTTCGGCGCGAAGTGAGGAGGATGGCGATCCGGGTGATCTCCTCCGACGAACGACAAAGCCGACGGCCGCAAACGTCCGTCGCCCGAAGGGTTACGCGCCATTTCTGCTCGTCTGCTTGGGGAACTCGGCACCGTGTTCCTGGAGCGGCCAAGTGTTACGCAATCGGCCCTGGGGCGCGTAACGCCGCCCGCGTGACTCTTACCACGGGCTGTTTGAGGATGTCCTTGGTCGGATGCTTCACGGTGACGCGCCCCGCCTTCTTGGGATGCGTGAAATGATGATGGCTTCCTCGCGTGTTTCGAAGCACCCAACCGTCCTGTTTGAGTTTCCGAATGACGCCTATGCTACTCAAATGCGTATTATACACACTGACCTGCATTTCTCACCACGTGGCGAGGTGAAGTGTGTGAGAGGGCCGTCAGGACGAGGCGCGAGCCGGGCAGAGGAAAAAGGCGCGCGCAACATGGCTTTCAAGGTTTTTCACGAATCACGGCCTTTTTATCGTGTGCTTCGACCATCGGGTGGTGAGAAAGGCAGGTTAATAGCGTCTGCTCAATGCATACATCCGGCCGCTGGCCCGCAACAGGCGTAAGCCCGGTACACTCTATTTCTCGCACTTGATCCCAACAGAGGAGGTTTCAGCAATGGAACGACGTGATTGGATGCAGGCGATGCTGGCGGGGAGCGCGGGCCTTGCCGCGGCGAGCGCCGGCGCGCAGACAGGCGTTTATATGCCTGCGACGCACGCCCGGCAGGATACCGAGCTCTACATCGAGCGCGACGAGCCGGGCCTTCCGCACCAGGGCAAGGTGTTGGCCGCCATCCAGCCGCATAACGACGACATGCCGATTTACTACGCCGGGGCGGCTGCCAAGATGATCAACGAGGGATATACGGCGTATCTGATTCGAACCACGAACGACGAAAAGCCTGGGCCGGGAACATTGGCCGACACCAACAAGGCGAACGAGATCGACAATTTCGAAGTGGGCCGGGTGATGGGCTTCAAGAAGGTCTACGACCTGGGCTACCGCAACCACCGCATGGACAACGTTTCGATTGTCGAGGTGCGGGCGCGGTTGATCTTCCTTTTCCGGCTGTTGAAAGTGAACACCATCATCACCTACGACACCTGGGGCCACTATGACCGCAACCCTGACCATTGGATGACGGCCCGGGCGGTGGAAACGGCGCTTTGGATGGCGGGCGGACGCAAGGACTATCCCGAGCACTTCGATGCCGGTTTGGAGCCGTCTCGGATTCGGGAAACCTACTACTACGCACGAGGTCCGCAGTTGGTCAACCGGATTGTGGACATCTCCTCGGTGATCGATGTCAAGGCGAAATCCCTGCAGGTCTGCCAGACCCAGGGACCGGGCGGCTCGCGGGGGTCGCGTCTGAAAAGAGAGCTGGCCGGCAAGGGACTGCAACTGCCGCTCCTGCGAGGTGATGACGAGTCAGCCGATATCGCCTACATCAAGGAGTTTGCCCTGGAGCACAACCGAACCCTGGGCAGGAAGTACGGATTGGAGTGGGCCGAGAAATACCACTATTGGGGCCCCTCGGTTCTGGCGGGACAGGGAACGGGACGCGTCAACAGCTATGTTGAGGAAAATGCAGTCCCGCTTTAACCTGCATTTCTCACCACGCGGCGAGGCGAAGTGCGTGAGAGGGCCGTCAGGGCGA
>JAPPLB010000136.1 GCA_028819575.1 Bryobacterales bacterium
AACCGTACGTTGAGCACGGCAAGCAAGCGCAACGAAGTCATGGCGGTCGTATCGCATGCTTCGACCGTCGGGTGGTGAGAAATGCAGGCTAAGACCAACAAGCAGGATCACTGATCGCCACGAAAACTTGACTCGAATGTCAACCTCAGCCAGCGACAAGAAAACGGGACCATTGCCTCCTGAGAACGAAGCTGCGAAGTCAAACGACGTACACACGCGTTCGGCATGGGCGCACGTCCAATTGGCGCGGCATCCCAAAAGGCCTCACTCGATGGACTATATCGAGCGGGTCTTCTCCGACTTTCAGGAAATTCACGGCGACCGCCTTTTTGCCGATGACCCGGCAATCGTCTGCGGCTACGCGATGTTTCGTGGCAGGCCCGTTGTCGTGATTGGTCAGCAGAAGGGCCGTGACACGAAGCAGAAGCTTCACCGCAACTTCGGAATGCCGAAGCCGGAAGGCTACCGCAAGGCTCTGCGTGTCATGCGTCTGGCGGCCAAGTTCAGGCGGCCGATCTTTACCCTGCTCGATACGCCGGGCGCCTATCCGGGAGTGCACGCCGAAGAGCGTGGGCAGGCTGAAGCCATCGCTCGGAACCTCCACGCAATGGCCGGGTTGCCGGTGCCTTTCATCGCCGTCTGCATTGGTGAAGGCGGCAGCGGAGGTGCGCTCGCGCTCGGCGTTGGGAACCGCGTCCTGATGTTCGAGAATGCCGTGTACAGCGTGATTTCGCCGGAGAGTTGCGCGGCGATCGTTTGGCGCGACTCCGGAGAGGCGGAAAAGGCCGCAGAGGCGCTGAAGTTGACGAGTGACGATCTCCTGCGTTTCGGTCTCATTGACGAGATCATCACCGAGCCGGCCGAGGGCGCGCACGCCGACTACGACGCGGCCGCTAAGGCATTGGGCGACTCGCTGCACCGCCACCTCAAATCCTTGTCGGGTCTTACGGCCGAGCAGCTCATCGAAGATCGCTACAGGAAGTTCCGCTTGATGGGGAGCTTTTTCGAAGACGGCGAGCAGCCCCGCGACCCGTCAACGTAGGACTTCCAGCCCGGCTGCGCCCATGAGCCTGCATGTCTCGCCACGCGGCGAGGGGAAGTGAGTGAGAGGGCCGCCAGGACGAGGCGCCAGCCGCATGGCGCGCGCAGCGGTAGCGGCCTGATCGCCTCCTTCAGCTCCCGGGTCACGAAACACAAATCACGGCCTTTACGCTTCACCGGCCGTCAGGCATTTCTATTGGAGCAAACCAGGCGTCGCCAATGGTTTTCACGAAACACGAAACACGAAACACGAGACACGTCCTTTTAGACCCCGCCGGCGCCCATGGAGGCGCGGACATCTTCGCCGGTCGGGTTTTGGAATGGCCGCAACTCGAACTCCGGCAGTGACGCCAGGATGTGGTCGAAGATGTCCGACTGAATCCCCTCGTAGCTCACCCAGGCCTGGTCGTTGCTGAAGAGGTAGATCTCCAGAGGCAGGCCGTTGTCGCTGGGGGGCAGTTGGCGCACCATCAACGTCATGTCCTGGTGGACTTTCGGGTGTGACCGGAGATAAGCGACCAGATAGGCCCGGAATGTGCCGAGGTTGGTCATACGGCGTCCGTTGACGAGCACGCTTTCGTCGATGTCGTTCTTCTGGTTGTATGAAGAGAGCTCCTTTTTCTTGCGTGTGGTGTAGTCCTTGAGCATCTGGATCCGCTCGAAGCGCTCGATCATCTCATCGCTGCAGAACTTGACGCTCGTCATGTCGATCGGGATGGCGCGCTTGATGCGCCGGCCGCCGGATTCGGACATCCCGCGCCAGTTCTTGAAGGAATCGGAGATGAGGGCGTAGGTGGGAATCGTCGTGATGGTCTTGTCGAAGTTCTGGACCTTGACGGTATTGAGCGTGATTTCCATCACATCCCCGTCGGCGCCGTACTTGGGCATCTCGATCCAGTCGCCCGGACGCACCATGTCATTGGCCACGAGCTGGATACCGGTGACAAGCCCCAGAATCGAATCCTTGAAGATCAGGAGAATGACGGCGGTCAGTGCGCCGAGCCCGGCGAACAATGCAACGACGGACTCGTCGATGATGACGGAGATGCAGAAGATGGCGACCGTGATGCTCAGCAGGATCTTGATGACTTGCAGATAGCCCACGATCGGGATTCGGCGGGAGACTTCGAAATCCTGATAGATGTCATTGGCCGAGCTCAATAGCGCGTCAACGGCCAACAGCCCGACCAGCAGCATGTAGACCTGTGCGCCCCGCCTCGCCAACTCGACCAACTGGGGTGTCATGAAAACCACAGGGGCCAGGCCGTAGATCACCAGGGCGGGCGCGAGATGGGAGATACGGTGGAATACGCGCCGCCTTGCCATCACGTCGTCCCAGTGGGTCTGGGTGTGAGCAGCCACTCGGTGAACCAGGCGCAGGACGATGCTCTTCGTGATCTTGTTAGCGGCAAGAGCGAGCAGGATGACCGCAAGGACCTCGACGGCTTCGAGAACGAACACCGCAGTTTCTTCCGCCAGGCCCGACTCGATCAGCCAACGATGAAACGACTCGATCATGAATCCCCCCTGTCGAAACGGACCTGAGCCCGTTTCTCAGTCGCTTTGGCCTATGTTATCGCGAGTGTGAAGGTGGTTTTCCGGACGCGCGCGCAGCCTGACGCCGGCGTCGTATCCGATGACCCCGCGAAAGATCGGTTGGCCTTCGCGCAGGAGCGCGATCCGGTTCACGCCGATTTCGTCTTTCACGGACTGGCTCTTGAGGGCCTGTTCCGGGAACCGGCGGCTGCGGAGCAACGCGCTGGCCTGCATGTCTCACCACGTGGCGAGGCGAAGTGGGTGAGAGGGCCGTCAGGACT
>JAPPLB010000019.1 GCA_028819575.1 Bryobacterales bacterium
TTGAACAGTACGTTGAGCACGGCAAGCAAGCGCAACAAAGTCCTGGCGGTCGTATTGCGTGCTTCGACCGTCGGGTGGTGAGAAATGCAGGTTAGGTGACGCCTGATGACTCGCAGAGGCCCGTCGAAGCAGCCCTGCAAGGGGACATTTGTGGTCGTGACACCCGGAAATCCTGCTCACTATGGCCGCTGCTTGGAATGCTCGCCTCGGCGTTGTGTAGACTGGTGCCCGAAAAGGGTGACACCGGGCGGCTTTCTCGCGCGTCGTATTGATTGAGATGAAACCTTGGCAATTTGTACTCGTCGGCATTCTGGGCGCGGGCATTCTCGCCTGGGCCACGCTGGGCATCAGTCTCTGGAAGAGCGCTCGCCTCGAAGGCTCTGTCACGCAAGTGCGTACCCTCGCGATGGATGAACGAAGTTCTGTCGCAATCGTTGACTTCGAAGCAGAGAACCCCTCGAGCATCGAGATGATGATCGGCGACAGAGCCTTGCATATCGTCAATCAGCAGGGCATTCCGTATCAAGGCCGTACTTTGGGAGTGGTGGACATCAAAGGGCTCTTTGAGTACTTTCCTGCTCTGGGCTCGATGGACAACGAACCCCTTGTCAAACGTGTCCGGGTTTCGTCGGGTGGGAAAGTTGCGGGCATGGTCGCGGCCCGGTTCGAGATACCCAAGCACGAACTGGACCTGCGGCGCGAAATTACGCTTCAGATCAACGATATCGATGGTGGCGTATCAGCACTGCGCTTGGAATCGTCAGCCCTGCAGACAAGGTAGTAGAAGCGTTTCTGAGTTGTGGTTGTCTTCTGCGTGGTCCTCGCGCTGATGACTCTGACCGTTCCCGTAGTGGTGACCATTCGTGAGGCGCTCAGCCAATTCCTGAAACAGGTTTTGCTCATGGAACCAGGTCGAGAGTCGAGTGCTAGACTGTACTCCGCCCGGCCACGATGCCGGCTTCACCCTATGATGCGCCGTCGTCATTTTCTGACCAATGCTGCCTTGCTCTGCGCCGGCGCGGCAACAGCGAATCTCTCGTCCCAACCCGGGAACGCCGCACCCACACGTTTGCGGATCGTGTCGGTCGACGCCTTTCCCGTGCAGCTCTGGGCGGACCGCGACCCGCGCTCCGCTCCCTCGTTCAAGTCCGACTTCGACCCGGCCCGCTGGCGCTACCGGGGGCCGTTCGCGCAACTCGGCAGCGCTATTGTCGTAATCATCCGCACGGACCAGGGCGTCACTGGATTCGGTCTCGGTGCCGGTGGCAGCGTCTCGGTGGAGATCATCCATGGTCATCTGCGTCACCTGCTGGTTGGCGCCAACGCACTGAATATCGAGTTGCTCTGGGACCAGATGTACACCTCCGCGAATGCCTACGGGCGCCGTGGCGTTTTTGTGATGGCTTTGAGCGGCGTCGACAATGCGCTGTGGGACATCCTCGGCAAACAGGCAGGTCAACCGGTCTACCGTCTGCTTGGCGGGACGAACAAGGAACGCATCGCCTCCTATGCCACGGGCTTCAACTTGGAGAAGGCGCTCGACAGTGGGTTCCGTCATTTCAAGATTCCCATTCGCGATGGCCTGTCCGAGGGAGAGGACGGCAAGCGCCGTACCGTAGGTCTGCTGACGAAGGCCCGTGAGATCATCGGGCCCGAAAAATCGCTCATGATCGATTGCGGCTCGCGTTGGGACGAGGTCGACTACACGATCGAGATGGCGAGGCGGCTTGAAGCAGTGAACCTGTTCTGGATCGAGGAGCCGCTTTCGCCGGATAACGTCCCCGGCTATGCTGAGCTGGTGCGGGAAGTGAAAAGCACGAAGATCGCCAGCGGCGAGCATGAATATACGCGCTTCGGTTTTGCCGATCTCATCCGGCGAAAGGCGGTCGAGATCGTCCAGCCCGATGTAAGCTGGTGCGGCGGCGTCACGTCGCTGCGGCGGATCGCTGCTATGGCGGCGGAGCACAATTTGGAATTCATCCCTCATCGGGGCGGAAGTCTCTATGGACTGCCTCTTGCGCTGTCTTCGCCGCATTGCCGCTGGGCTGAAAGCTTCGGCACCGGTGACAACGGCACGGAACTGATGGACGCCATGACAGCCCCATTCGAAAACGGTTTCTACAGTCCGTCGGAAAAGCCGGGTTTCGGAACCGAAGTTACGGAACAACTTGTCAAGAAGCATGCCTTGACCTAAGACTGATTCAGCCCAGAGATGAACCTATGACGACATCAAAAACCGCGCGGCAAGGCGCTTTCTTTCTGATTGCGACGCTTTTTTGCTGGGGTTGCGGAGAGCCTGAATCCTCTGCCCCTGAAATGTCTGTGCCTGAGGTCCGTTACGTCGGCGTCAACGAGTTGACCGGCGGGGCGAACGCCGTTATCGCCTCAGGGGCGGCGCTTGCTCATACGGCTCAGTTTTTTCCGATCGGCGGTGATGATGCCAGCGAGCAGGCGGACGAGGTGCTCGATAGCATCGACAAGGCGCTCGAAACGGTGGGAAGCTCGCTTCAACATGTTGTGAAACTGAACGTCTATGTTTCTGGTTCGGATGTCGTTGAGCCCGTCAAGGCTGTCATCGTCGAGAGATTCGGCGAAGGCGCCCGGCCGGCCATCTGCTTGGCCGAAAGCGAATTGATGAACACCTCCGCGCTCGTCGCAATGGACGCAGTGGCAACCGCGTCAGACGATCCTGGAGCCGGGGTTGTCGCCCTTCGCAACAGTGCTGCTCTGGCCGGAAAGGAGGGCGCGCATCATGTTGGGGTGCTCCCCACCGGTACGCGTATTTACGTTGCCGGGCGCGCCGCCCGCAAGGGTACGGTCGCCGAAGCCACTTATGCAACGATGCTTGAGATCAAAGACACGCTGGCGTTTCTGGGGCTCGGGATTGAACACATCGTTCACGTCAAGAGTTTCATGAAGCCGATCTCTGAGATGGGCGACGCTGAAGACCAGCTCATCAAGTTCTTTGACGGTAAGGCGCCGCCGATGGCCTTTATCGAATGGACGAACAACAACCCCATTGAAATCGAAGTGATCGCAACCTCTCCTGACGAGTTGCAGTCCATCCCAATCGAATACCTGTCGCCCCCCGGTGAGCGTGTCTCCCCGGTGTACAGTCGTATCGCCAAGGTCTACCACCCCGCTACGATTTATATCTCTGGGCTTTGGGGTAGCGAAGGAGCCGACGGCGTCGAGCAGATCCATGAGATCTTCGCATCGATGAAAGAAATCCTCAGCGAGACGGGTACTGACCTCGACCACTTGGCCAAGGCGACCTACTATCCGGCGAACGATGACCTGAGCAGGCAACTCAACGAGATCCGTCCCGAATACTATGACCCCCAGCGGCCGCCTTCCGCCTCCAAGGCGCTCGTTGTAGGGACCGGTTTTGCGGGGCGTTCGATCACGCTGGATATGATTGCTGTCCCCTCGCGCTGATCGCAGGTCTGTCTGGGAATGACCCTCGGGTAACGAGAAAAGAGCAGCTCAGGATGACGGCGTCGCAGCTGTCTCTGTGGCTGTGACCAGGAGCGGTTCGAGCACTTCGAGCACGTTCAGCGCCATGCGCTCGTTGCCCTCCGCTGTCGGGTGTATGCCGTCGTCCTGCATCAGGTGTGGGACGCCGCCTACTCCCTCCATCAGGAACGGCAGAAAAGGGAGATTCAACTCCTCGGCAAGGTCGGCAAAAGCCTGCTCGAAAGACTTTCGGTACTCCGCGCCGTAGTTCGGCGGCAGCTTCATCCCGGAGAGGATGACCTGTGCTCCGCCCTTCTGCAGCTCGGTGATCATCCGGAGGAGATTGGACTTCATGCGATCGATCGCCAACACGCGGAGCCCATCGTTCCCTCCGAACGCGACGATCACAAAATCAGGGTTCCACGACGTGACAATCTCGACCCGCGCGATGCCCATGTCAGTGGTGTCCCCGCTGACCCCTTCGTTGATGACTTGATAGGCATAGCCGCGTTTGTCAAGCTCTCGCTGGAGGAAATCGGGGTAGCTGCTTCCTTCGCCGGCCCCGAAACCAGCGGTCAAGCTGTCCCCAAAAGCGACAATGACCCCTTGCCGGACTGGAGTAGTATCGCGGCCTTGTGGAGGTCCTCCCGGTGGCTGTCCGGCCGATTCGCTGCCCGTTTGAGGGGAATCGCATCCGAGCAGCAGCAACGAAACGATGATCAGGAAGGTACGGCTCACTTGCTGCAATAATAAACTTTCTCGACGCCGCTATGTCGATTGACAATCCGATACTTGAGGTTCGAGGGTTGCTGAAGAGCATCGATAGCGGCACCCACCGAGTGGACATCCTGCGGGGCATCAGTTTTGCTGTCGAACGAGGACAATTCGTTGCGATCATGGGGCCTTCGGGGAGCGGCAAGAGCACCCTGCTGGGCCTTCTCGCGGGGCTCGATACCCCTTCAGCCGGGAAGGTCATTCTTGACGGACAGGAAATCCAGGATCTCGCCGAAGACGATATGGCCGTACTGCGTGGACGCAAGATCGGCTTTGTTTTCCAGTCCTACCAACTGGTTCCCACGCTGACGGCCGAAGAGAACGTGTTGTTGCCGTTGGACTTGGCCGGGGACGGTTTCGCGGGCGCTGGGCGAGCTCGAGGGCTGTTGGAACGTGTCGGCCTCGCCGACCGATTCGACCACTATCCTGTGCAGCTTTCCGGGGGTGAACAACAGCGTGTGGCGCTCGCCCGAGCCTTCGTCGGTCGGCCCCCACTCATATTGGCTGACGAGCCCACCGGCAATCTCGACAGTGCCAACGGGAAACACGTTCTCGACATACTGGTCGAGTTGAACCGCTCCGAGGGCACCACCCTCGTGCTCGTCACGCACAACCGGGAGTTGGCCGCACGCGCTGATCGTCTGGTCACTCTTCACGACGGGCGCATTGCCTCCGATGAACCGCTCGTATGACGCCTGCCCGGGCATTCTGAAATGACCGTCCCTTTCCCCTGGAAGACTGCTTTTCGTCTTGCTTGGCGCGACGCAAGGGCATCCCCTGGCAAGTTCTTCTTTATCGCGCTCGCGGTGGCGATGGGGGTCGGAGCCCTCGCCGGAGTTCGCGGTTTCTGCGGGGCGTTCCGCACGATGTTGCTGCGCGATGCTCGAACGCTGATGGCGGCTGATCTGGCTGTTCGTGAATTTCACATGGCGACCGAGGAGGAGGAAGCGATTCTCTCGAGCCTCAACGAGCGCGGCGTCGAGAGCACCTGGGTGACCGAAACCGTGTCGGCCATGTCGTCTGAGGCATCCGGACGGCCTTTACTGGTGGTGGTCAAGGCGGTTGACCCCGGAAAGTATCCGTTCTACGGCAAGATCGAACTGGATCCACCGGGTCCCCTGAGCGGAGCCTTGACCGGGGATACGGTAATCGCGTCGCCGGACTTGCTCTTTCGTCTCGGCATCGAAATCGGCGATGAAGTACGGCTGGGAGACGAGACGTTTCGTGTTTCAGCGGTCGTTCGGGTTGAGCCCGACCGCATGACTGGATCATTCAACGTCGGTCCCCGCGTGATGCTCAGCCGGGAAGCTCTCGACCGCAGTGGCCTCATTCGCCCAGGAAGCCGTGCGTCTCAGCGCTATCTGTTCAAGCTGCCGCCCGAGGGAATCTCGATTGAAAAGGCGCGCGAGGAATTGCGGGCTGTTTTCGAGGGCGCCTACATTACTGATTTTCGCGAAACACACCCGACGATTCGTCGCGGGTTGGACCGCGCGACGAACTTCCTCAGTCTGGTTAGCCTCGTTGCTCTCATCGTGGGCGCGCTCGGCGTTGCGATGGCAATGTATTCCCATCTGCAACAGAAGCTCGATACGATTGCGATCTTCAAGTGCATCGGAGCGCGTTCTTCGCAGGTCATACGCATCTTCATGGTGCAGACGATCGCTCTGGGGTTGGCGGGGAGTTTGGCCGGGGTTCTGTTCGGGTGGCTCATCCAGGTCGGATTTCCATCGTTCCTGCCCGATTACATACCGGTTCCGGCAGGGCTGGAATGGCAGCCGGTTGTGGCTGTCCAGGCCTTGGCGATCGGAGTGTTGACAACGCTGCTGTTTACGCTCCCGACGCTGCTTGGGGTGCGCGAGATCCGCCCTGCGATTGTCTTTCGGCGGGATATGGAACCGCCCGGCGCCCGAGCGAAACGTGGGACCGTCCTCCGGGTGGGGCTGTTGATTGTCGCTGTGCTGATAGCGGTGGCCGCTTGGTTGAGCGAGTCGCTCGAAGTCGGTGCGTGGTTCGCGGGCGCGCTGCTTGTCAGTCTTCTGGCGCTCAACTTCATCGCCCGGCTGCTGATGCGTTTTCTCAAGGCCGTCCCCCGCTTGTTGCCGCGCAAGTTGTCGCCTTCGTGGCGGCATGGCGTAGCGAATCTGCATCGTCCCGGTGTCCATGCCAACGTCGTGCTGGTCGCTCTCGGCATTGGAGTGATGTTTACGTTGACGGTGTATATCTTGCAGGCCTCGGTTGTCGGTCAACTTGCCCTCAGTGCGCCGCCGGACATGCCGAACCTCTTCATGACGAACATTACCCACACCGACCGGGATGGGCTGGAGGAATGGATCACGCAGTATCCGGGCGTCGAAGGAGACGTCGACCTCGTGCCCTCGGTGGCGGCGCGCCTGGTATCGATTGACGGATTGCCGCTGGAGCAAGTCTACGACCGTAGACGAGGCCGCACCTACCGCGCAACCCGCAACCTGACATGGCAACGTAAGATGCCCGATTTTCTGGAAGTCGTCGAAGGCAGTTGGTGGGAGGGAACGCCCGAGGAGTTTCTCGTCTCAGCACGTGAGTCGACGGCTAAGAGGCTCGGCATCCAGGTCGGCTCGGAGCTCGAGTGGATGGTCGGGAGCGGGCCGGTTCGCGCCAAGGTTGTGGCGTTGCATCGCGCCGAAGCGATTCGTCCCGGCTCACGCTTCGGCTTTATTCTTTCTCCTAATGCGTTGAGGGACGTACCGACCGTCTTCTACGGCTCCGCTCGCGTCGCGCCTGACCAAGCACCCGAGCTGCAGCAGGCCGCCTTTGAGAAATTCCCCAGCGTGACCATAATCAGCATCGCGGACGTGCTCCGCATCGTTCAGGAAATAGTGGATCAAATCGCATTGGTCATCCGCTTTGTTTCAGCGTTCACCGTCCTGGCGGGGATCGTGATCCTGGCTTCCAGCGTGATTGCGACAAGGCTGCGGCGGGTGCGCGAGACGGCCATTCTCAAGACGCTCGGTGCGACTCGGGCGCGCGTGACAGGCATCTTCTCGGTGGAGTTCCTGATTCTGGGGCTGAGTGCGGGACTGATGGGCAGTTTGTTGGCAACGGCTTTTACAGGCTTGCTCCTGGAAGAATTGCTCGATGTGCGCTTCGAGTTTGACCCTTGGCCTCACCTGGCTGCGATAACCGGCACGGCCGTTCTCGCCAACCTCGCCGGCTGGCTGGCCAGTTTTCAAATCCTGGGAAGGAAGCCGCTTGCTGTCCTGCGGGGAGAGTGAAACCGGGCTAGGCGTGGGCTTTTTGCGCTTCTCCCAAGCGCTTGTCGATCGGCACGAATTCGCGCTCTTCGGGACCGAGGTAGACTTGGCGGGGTCGCGCAATACGGCGTTCCGGGTCGATCATCAACTCTTCCCAATGCGCCAGCCAACCGGACGTTCGAGGAATCGCGAACAGCACGGTGAACATCTCGGGCTGAAAGCCCATCGCCTCATAGATGATGCCTGAATAGAAATCGACGTTCGGGTAAAGCTTCCGCTTGACGAAGTAGTCGTCTTCGAGAGCGATACGCTCGAGTTCCTTGGCGAGATCGATCTTCGGACTCCGGCCCGTCACCTCGAAGACTTCGTCGGCCACTTGACGGATGATCCGGGCGCGCGGGTCGTAGCTCTTGTACACGCGGTGCCCGAACCCCATCAGGCGCACTTCGCCCGCCTTGACGCGGTTAATGAACTCAGGAATGTTCCTTGCCGAGCCGATCTCGTCCAGCATCTGAAGGACGGCCTCGTTCGCACCCCCATGCAACGGTCCGTAGAGTGCGCCCGCCGCCGCCGCGGTTGCAACATAGGGATCGGAGTTCGCGCTGGCTACCGTGCGCATCGTGCTCGTGCTGCAGTTCTGCTCATGGTCGGCGTGCAGGATGAACAGCACGTCGAGCGCTCTGGCGAGCACCGGACTCGACTTGTACCGCAGCTCCGTCCGCTTCCAGAGCATGTTCATGAAGTTCTCGGTATAGGTCAAGTCATTGTCGGGATAGGCGTACGGTAGTCCCAGGCTGTGTCGAAAAGCGTATGCCGCCAGAGTGGGCATCTTGCTGATCAGTCGCAGTTGCTGCAACCTTCGGTTCGAACGGCTCTCGATACGCTTCGCGTCGGGGTAGAACGTCGACAGCGCAGCCACGGAACTGACCAGCATCCCCATCGGGTGTGCATCGTAGAGAAAACCGTCGACGAATTTCTTGATGTTTTCGTGAACCATCGTGTGATGGTTGATTTCTTCGTTCCAGTTGCGCAATTCCGAGGTGGTCGGCAACTCACCGTGCAGGAGCAGATAGGCCACCTCGGTGTACGTGCAATTTTCAGCCAGGCTCTCTATCGGAAAGCCGTGATAACGCAGAATGCCCTTCTCACCGTCGATGTATGTGATCCGGCTGGTGCAAGACGCAGTATTCGTGTAGCCGGGGTCGTAGGACAGCATCCCGAACTCGTTGGGGTCTTCCTTGATCTGGCGAAGATCCATCGCCCGGACCGTGGCGTTCTGGATCGGCGCTGCGTAGTCTTTTGATGTCCGCGAGTCGGTGATTTTCAGTATCGGCTCGTCCAAGAGGTCCTCCATCTGGCGGGGCGCCGCGGGCGCAGGTCCGTAGGTGGAATGAGCAGCATAGCAGATTCAAACAGTGCGGGAGGCCGAGGCGCTGATCCGCAACCCTCAGCCCAATTGTGTTTTGCCGCAGTCGATCAGGATCGTTTCCGCGGTAATCGCGGTGGCATCCGCAGCGAGAAACAAGCAGACTTTTGCTACTTCTTCGACCGTGGAGATGCGTCGTAGCGGCGAGATCTTCGGGCCTTCCTCAAAAGTTGAATCCGGCCAGCCCGCGAAGCGCGTACGTACGAGACCGGGTGCGATTGCATTGACGCGAACTTCCGGGGCAAAAACCCGCGCCAATGACTTCGTCATGTTCACCATCGCCGCTTTCGATGCCGCATAGACGATTGAACTGCCTGTCGCATGCCACGCCGATGCAGAGGTGTTGTTGATGATCGATGCCCCCGGTTGCCTCCGTAGAAGGGGAGCTGCCGCTCTTGAGCAATAGAATGCGCCACGGAGGTTGGTGTTCAGCGTGCGGTTCCAGATCTCGTCGGTGAGCTCTTCCAATTGATGGTGAGGAGTGACCTTACTCCACCCGGCATTGTTCACGAGAGTGTCCAAGCGCCCCCAGCGTTCGTCGACGGCTTGCATCATCGAACGCGCCTCGGCGTCCTGCGAGACGTCGGCTTGATGGGTGACCGCGTCACCCCCGAAGTCCCGGATCTTCGCCACGACCTCTTCCGCTTCGGCCTTGGAAACCCTGTAGTTGACGAGGACCTTCGCCCCTTCCGCCGCGAAAAGCTCCGCAATCGCCTGGCCCATGCCAGTGCCGGCCCCCGTGACGATCGCTACGCGCCCCTCAAGTTTCATGCCTGATTCTCTTTTTCCCATACGCGCTTGAGGAAGGCCGCTCCCTCGAAAGCGATGTCATCCATTGATTCCGCCAGGTCCCGCCAAATCGCCGTCGCCGCGGCAAGTTGAGGAATCGTCCCATTGAACGACTCGATCGTGAGCCAGCCATCGTAGCCGATCTGTCGCAAGGTCCCGAGAACCGAAATCCAGTCCACGTGCCCCGTGCCGGGCACGCCGCGATCATTCTCACAGGCATGGACGTGCTTGAGCCTTGAGCCGCACATCTGGTATCCCCGCGGGATGCTTTTCTCTTCGATGTTCGAATGAAACGTGTCGAAGAGGATGCCGACCCGCGGACTGCCGATTTCGTCGACAAAGCGTATCGTGTCCTCGGCCGTGTTCAGAAAATACGTTTCGAAGCGGTTCAAGGGCTCGATTGCAAGTTCAGCGTCGGCATCCTGCAAAGCAGTATCGAGCTGCCGATGGAAGTCAACGCCCCACTTCCATTCGTCGTCGTTCCGGCGGCGTCCGGGCAAATGGCCCACTGGAGAATAGGTCGGCCCTGCGATCAACCGCACGCCGGCCTCGCCTGCGGTGGCGATCACCTGCTTCCAATGCTCGAGGGTCTCCGCGCGAACGGCCGCGTCCTCGCTGATGGGGTTCTTACCCGGCGGATTGACGGAACAGAACGTGCATTCAAGGTCAGAGTCGCTCAGCGCCCGCTTGAGCACGGCTATATCTATGTCCTTTGCGTCGAAGACAGGGATCTCGATCCCGTCGAGGCCCTCTTGTTTGATCTTGTCCAGGGGGATCGAGGAGTCGAACGCCCCAGACCAGATCATCGTATTTACACCGAACTTCATCGCAGCGCCCATTATAGAATCCCACCGTCATGTTGCGGCGATGAGCTGATCTGCGATTCGGCGCCATGGACGACGGCCGATGATCTGCACTATCAATTCCCGTTCCTCGGTCATGATGGCAAAGGGGGACACTGAACCACTTTCTTGATGAGAGAACCAGGCTCTATGAGGTCCCCGATCAAAAGTTTTTATGCGCCGGATTGCGCATCCGGTCCGCAGGGTGCTGTGATAGCATTGCCTTACATCCGGCTAAGTCGGCCATTCGTTCTCTTTAGACGTTCAACAATACCGGTATGCCCGTGGTGACACGGAGTTGGATGCGTCGGCGTTGGCGGATCTTGCTTGGGCGCCGAGCTGATCTCGGGGGAAGGAAAGCACGGCCGCAAGGGTTCTTTCGATGAAAAGGGTTGAGGCAATCATTCAACCTTTCAAGCTCGATGGCGTGCGTGCTGCTCTGAGCGAGATCGGCATCTATGGCATGACGATCTACGACATTCGTGGTCATGGCCGTCAGAAAGGGCACAAGGGGATCTACCGCGGGCAGGAATACGAGATTGATTTGCTGCCTAAGGTGAAGCTCGAGACGGTCGTAATGGACGAGCGTGTAGAAGAGGTGGTCGATGCGATTGTCATAGCGGCTCGGACAGGCAGGCTCGGAGATGGCAAAGTCTTTGTCTTCCCGACGGAGGAAGCGGTTCGGATCCGCAACCATGAAACGGGCGTAGGTGCTCTCTAGAGGAGAGGATCACATTGCCGGATTCGATATCCCTGGCAATGAGCCGATGGGAACTGAAGAAGAAACGGTTCTTTTCCGATAATGACGGCCTTGCCTACGTGTCAGCTCGCAGTGATGAAGTTGACCGTATCGTCACACGCAGCTTCTCAGAGTGTTTCTCCGATGTCGAGAAAGGCGAAATCGCGGCCCTTGCTGTGGGAGGTTACGGCCGCTCCCAGCTTTTCCCTCATTCAGATGTCGACCTCCTGATACTCTTCAGCGACGATCGTCTCGTTGAGCAGTCGGAGGGAGCGCTGGCTAGGCTGCTGGCGGGTCTGTGGGATGCCAAGCTCCGGGTCTCGCATTCGGTGCGGACGCCCAAGGATTGCACGACCATCACTCCGGAGAACGCCGAACTCAACATCAGCCTGCTCGATAGCCGTTTCCTAGCCGGCGACCGGGAGCTTTTTGGGCTGCTCCACGGCCAACAGTTGCCGCAGTTCTATCTTCGCGAGCAGAGTGCCTTGCTGAGAAACCTCGTCGAATTGAGTCAGGCGCGCCACCAGCGGCATGGCAAGACGATCTACCATCTGGAGCCTGACATCAAGGAGTGCCCCGGCGGGCTTCGTGACTTTCATTTGGCATGTTGGATTTCGCAACTCGTCAACGTTACCCAGGATCAAGTGCCGTTGAGCGAGGAGCATCTGCCGGACAAGGATGGCACGGAGTGGATGCAAGCAAAGCGCTTTTTGTTCTCTGTACGCTGCTACCTGCACTACTTCGTCGGACGCGATAACAACAAGCTGACGTTTGAGATGCAGGACCGTATCTCTCGGTCAGGCTTGGCCAAGCCGTTTCTCAAGGTGCACCGCACCGAGGACTGGATGCGTGACTACTTCCGTCACGTCCGTGCTGTTTCTCGACTGGCGACTCAAATGATGGAGGTGGCGGCTGTTTCGCGTCGAACCTTGCTGACGCGCGTGAGGGACCGCTCATCACGGCTCTCGCATGTCTACTTTCCCGTATCGCGTGGCCGAATTTATCTTCGGCACAGTCAAGCCCTCAAAGACCGTCCCGAGCTTGTTTTCGAACTGTTCCGCTGGGTTTCACGACACGGGTTGCCGCTCGCGGCTGAAACGGAGCGCAGGATCAAGGAGGCTCTTCCGGGTATTGAAACCTGTGCCCGTTCGCGAGCCGACGTATGGCCCATGCTTGCAGCGATCCTTAAGCTGCGCCACGCCTACCGCGCGCTCACCGCCATGCACGAGACAGGCGTTTTGTTTGCACTCTTTCCGGAGTTCAAACTCATTGACTGTCTCGTCATCCGTGACTTCTATCATCGCTATACCGTGGATGAGCATGTGTTCCGGGCTGTGCGCCACATCCATGGATTGCGAGAGGGCAAGGATGAAAACCTTCGCGATTACGGCAGTCTATTGGTCGAATTGGAGCATCCCGAGCGCCTCTTTTTCGCCGTTCTGTTCCACGATGTAGGGAAGGGTGTGCCGGGCCCGGACCATTCGCAGCGGAGCATCGAGCTGACCGATCGCGCTATGGAGCGTATAGGGATGGAGGCTGCCGGACGGGAAACCGTGCGATTTCTGATTAGGCACCACTTGACCATGTCGGCGTTCATGCGAGGACGTGACGTGAGTGATCCCGAAACGATCCATGAGTTGGCTGACATTGTGGGCACGACCGATCGCTTGAAGGCATTAACCCTCGTCACTTTCGCCGACATCCGTGCGCTGAACCCCTCGGCCATGACTCCCTGGCGAAGAGAATTGCTCTGGCAACTTTATGTCGCCACGTACAACCGTCTTACCGCTGATGTGGAGGATCTTCGCATCCGTCCGGAGGCCTCACAGACTTATCTGGCTCCACCCGCATCAGCCGACGAGCGCAAGGACGTGGATGAGTTTTTGGAGGGTTTCCCTGAACGCTATCTCCGAACCCGTACTCCGGAAATGATTCGTTCGCATTTTAATCTCAGTCGGAGGCTCGCCGAACAGGATTCCGCCGTCAGCGTGACGGCAAATGGTTCGTTCTACGAAGTCGCTGTGATAACGAAGGACCGGCCGAATCTGTTTGCCTCGTTGTGCGGTGGATTGGCGGCTTTTGGAGTTAGCATTGAGAAGGCGGAAGCATTCTCGAATGCATACGGCCTCGTTCTGGACACGTTCATCGTTGTGGATTCCAACCACCGCTTGGACGTGAGCCCGGACGCGTCGTTGCAATTGTCTCGCACGCTAAGGAAAGTCGCAGAGAACCGGGTTGAGGTGAAGGATCTGCTGCAGGCCCGCGAGCCCGTGTTTCGTACCGCGGCGAAGACCTGGATCAAGCCCCGCGTCAGCATCGACAATCAAACGTCGCAACGAGCCACGGTGATTCATGTCACTGCACAGGACCGAATCGGCTTGCTGTACGACTTGGCTCGAACGATTTCTTCCGGCGGTTACGATATCGAGGTCGTTCTGATCGACACGCAGGGCCGCAAGGCGATGGACGTGTTCTACGCAACTGGTCCCGATGGGAAGCTTGCGCCGATGGAAGGCGAACGTTTGCGTGACGCGATGCTGGCGGCGTGCGGAGTGCGTGTATCCGAAAAAGCCGGTTAGGCGCCAGTCAGGCTGCTGGCCGGTTGATTTGAGGATCCACTTAGCCTGCATTTCTCACCACGTGGCGAGGCGAAGTGGGTGAGAGGGCCGTCAGGACGAGGCGCGAGCTGCTTGGCGCGCTTCGACCGTCGGGTGGTGAGAAATGCAGGTTAGTGCCGCTCATGGCCGCGCAGAGCCGCGCCATGTTCGACACACTCTGCTTGACGTTGCCGGGTTCCTGTTCCAGAACGCTGACGTGATCCTTCCGGAGTTCGGAAAGTGCAGCCTGCAGATCGATAGAGTTCGAGAAAAAACGAGTCTTGCAAAGGGCTTACCGTATATTGTGACCAGGATAGAGCCGCCTTTGCTGCACTGGACCTGAGTTCAAGACACCTGACTTTGAACCCGGTTGCCGTAACACCATCTCTCCGCCGTTAGAGTCCAACAGGTCCTAGGCTGCGACTGCTATCTTCTTTTTGAAGCGCAGGGCCGCTGTATCGCTGTCACGATCGACGATGACGACATCGTCCTCGCCGAAATCACCGTTGAGGATGGCCAACGCCAACGGGTCTTGGATGAGCCTCTGGATCGAGCGCTTCAGCGGACGAGCACCGAATTTCTCGTCATAGCCGTCGGTGAGCAGCAGATCCTTTGCGGATTCGGTGACCTCGATGCGGATCTTCTTGTCTCCGAGAAGCTTCAGCAGATTACCGAGCTGCAGCTCGACGATTTTGCCCAGATGCTCTCTCGCGAGGCTGTTGAAGACGATGATGTCGTCAATGCGGTTGAGGAACTCCGGCCGGAAAGTCCGGCTCAGCTCATCCATCAACCGGGTGCGGATCGCCTGGTTCTGACCACGGCCGTCGTGTGTCAGCGAAAACCCGATCTTCGCCGTTTGCAAGTCGCTGGATCCGACGTTCGAAGTCATGATGATGACGGTGTTGTTGAAGTTGACCGTGCGGCCCTTGCCATCGGTGAGCCGGCCGTCGTCGAGCACCTGCAACAGGACGTTGAACACATCCGGGTGCGCCTTCTCGATCTCGTCGAGCAACACGACGGAGTACGGCTTGCTCCGGACGTGCTCGGTCAACTGCCCGCCCTCTTCGTAGCCGACATACCCCGGAGGTGCGCCGATCATGCGCGAGACGGCGTGCTTTTCCATGTACTCGGACATGTCGACGCGGACCATTGCCTTCTCATCGTCGAACAGGAACTCGGCCAGCGCCCGCGCCAACTCGGTCTTTCCGACCCCCGTCGGCCCCAGGAACACGAAGGTGCCGATAGGCTGGTTCGGATCGCTGAGGCCGGCCCGATTCCGCCGGATGGCGTTCGAAACGAGAGAGACTGCTTCGTCCTGGCCGATGACGCGATTGTGCAGGCGATCTTCCATGTGAACGAGCTTCTGCACCTCGCCCTCAAGCATGCGTGCGACAGGGATGCCGGTCCACTTCGCGACGATCTTCGCGATGTCTTCCTCGTTGACTTCTCCGCGTAGCAGACTGCTGTCGGTCTGCTGCTGTTCGAGTTGTGCGGCGGCCTGCTCCATTTCTTTCTCGACGGCCGTCCTTTCGCCGTACCGAATCTCAGCCGCGCGCTGGAGATCGCCCTTGCGGCTGCTTTCCTCTTCTTCATTGCGGAGAGTCTCGTGTTTTTCTTTCAGCACTTTGACGTGATCGATGAGCTGCTTCTCCGACTGCCATCGCTCACGGAGATTCATCCCTTGCGAGCGCAGATCCTCCAGTTCGCTTTCGATCGTGTGGAGACGTTCCTTCGAGGAACGGTCCGTCTCCTTCTGGAGCGCCTGCTTTTCGATCTCGAGTTGCATCACGCGGCGCTCGATTTGGTCGACCTCCACCGGAACGGAATCGATTTGCATGCGCAAGGCCGCTCCCGCCTCGTCAATGAGGTCGATGGCCTTGTCCGGTAGAAAGCGGTCGCTGATGTAGCGATGCGACAACGTCGCGGCGGCGATGATCGCCGGATCGGTGTATCGCACGCTGTGGTGGATCTCATACGTTTCCTTGAGGCCGCGCAGGATGGCGATCGCGTCCGCTACATCCGGCTCCTGCACCATCACGGTCTGAAAGCGCCGTTCGAGCGCGGCGTCCTTCTCAACGTACTTGCGGTGCTCGTTGAGAGTGGTCGCGCCGATGCAGCGCAGCACGCCGCGCGACAAGGCCGGCTTGAGCATGTTGGCGGCGTCGATCGATCCCTCGGCGGCTCCGGCCCCGACAAGCGTATGCAGCTCATCGATGAAACAGATGATCCTGCCGTCGGACTCCTCAATCTCCTTGAGAACGGCCTTCAGACGGTCTTCGAACTCGCCACGGAACTTGGTTCCCGCGACCATCGCCGACAGGTCGAGCGAGACCAGCCTCTTGTTCTTGAGCGTCTCGGGAACATCCCCCTTGACGATCCGCAGGGCCAGACCTTCGACGATCGCGGTCTTGCCGACACCCGGCTCGCCGATGAGCACCGGGTTGTTCTTCGTCCTTCGGGAGAGGACTTGAATGACACGCCGAATCTCTTCATCACGACCGATGACGGGGTCGAGCCTGCTTTGGCGAGCCGCCTCGGTCAAATCGACGGCATAGCGCTCGAGCGCCTGATACTTGGCCTCGGGGTTTTGGTCGGTGATGCGCTGCGTGCCGCGGATCGTGACCAAAGCCTGCAAGATCGGCTCGTGAGCGGCGCCCATCTTGTTGAGCAACCGCCCTGCCGGATCGTGCTTCAGGGCGGACATCGCGAGAAGCAAGTGCTCGGTCGAGACGTACTCGTCCTTGAAACGCGCGGTTTCCTTATGCGCTTTCTGAAACACCTCGTTCAGCGACGGGGCCAAATGGGAGCCGCCCTCCACGCCGCTGACCTGCGGTATCTCTTCCAACAATCCGCGGGCTTCCTGTGCGACCGCAGCGGGCTGAATGCCGCACTTCGACAACACGGACTGCACGACGCCTTCTTCTTGCTCCACCAGAGTGATGAGCAGATGAGCCGGGTGAATCTGCTGCTGATTCGATGCAGCGGCGAGCTCCTGCGCCTGTTGCACGGCCTCCTGGGCCTTCTGGGTGAACTTGTCGAAGCGAATCATATGCATTCCTCTCCGTTGCAATCGAAAGGAGCCCGCTCTGGGGAAGCAGGCTGGGAACGGGTCATGTCGTGCAGGTCACTGCGCCCGAGCATCGGGGGGTTCTTCGCGAGAAGCTTGACGGGCGGGCCGCAGCCAGGACGACCCGCCCGCATTCACATCAACCGACCTTGACCACCTTCGCCTTCTTCGGTTTGGCCACGATCTTCGGGATCTCCACCTTCAGCACCCCTTTGTCGTATTTGGCCGAAATCTTGTCGGTCACGGCGCTTTCCGGGAGCGTGAAACTCCGCTCGAACGAGCCGTAGACCCGCTCGAGACGATGGATGTTCTCGACTTCGCTCTCTTTCGCGAACTTCCGCTCGCCTGAGACGACAAGAACGTTGTCCGCGACTTTCACGGAAAGGTCTTTCTCGTCCACGCCCGGCAAGTCCGCCTTCACGAGGATCTTGCCGCCGTCCTCGCTGATGTCCACGCTGGGGCTCCAAGCACCTTCGCGAGGACCGCTGCGGATGGGGGCAAAAGCCGTGTCAAACCAGCGGTCGATGTCATCGAACCAGGGCGTCATACCGCGATGTGTGTGTTTGATCAGATTCATCATGCACCTCCTGGATTCATCAATTTCATCCGGGCAGCGACTCGTCAACGCGACTCAGTTGACGTTCACCACCTTCACTTTGTTGCCGTTGGACTTCAGTTTCGGCAGCGTCAACTCCAGAACGCCTTTCCGGTAGCTCGCCGAAACCTTGTCTTCGTCCACCGTTTCCGGAAGCGTGAAGCTTCGCCGGAACGAGCCGTAGCTCCGCTCGACCCGATGGAAGTTCTCTTTCTCCGTCTCTTTCTCGAACTTGCGTTCGCCGCTGAGCATCAAGGTTCCGTCCTCGATGGTCACCTTGATGTCCTTTTCGTCGACACCCGGCAAATCGGTCTTGAAGACGATCTTGTCGTTGTCCTCTTTGATGTCGACGCTGGGATGGAACAACCTCTCCGACTGCCGGGCTGTGGCGGGTACGTGGAAGAAGTCGTCGAGCCAGCCGTCGGCAGAGCCGAACCAGCGGTCAAACGACCTGGGTGTGAATTGAATCAGACTCATCTCAAAGCCCTCCTTGGGGTCAATATAACTCTATATGAATAATAAAATATAAGTCAGATGTTGTCAAGTATTGAACAGAAAGTTTATTCCGTTTGAAATCAGCCATATACATGGATTTTAGCTGATCAGGCTAAGGTTATCTGCTCTCGGAACCAAGATTCGACTGGCCTGCCGAGCCCGGGTAGACGAAGCGCGGCACGAAGAGTGCGGTCAACGGCAGGCCGGCCAACCGATCCGGCGGTATTCTCCCCGCAGCAACTTCAGCACGGTACAGGAGATGAAGCCGATCGCCAAACCACTGGTGATGCTGAAGCTCAGAGGGATCGTGATCAGGGTGAGGAAGGAGGGGGGCGCGATGGCGGCGTTGCTCCAATCGATCTCGACGACCGTCGACAGCATCAGCATGCCGAAGAAGAGTTCGCTGCGCCTGTTCGCGCCGAGGGCTTCGAATTCAAAATATTACTTCGTTTTTGGAATCAGACCCCTGGGATGAGCCGGGAACCCTTTTGCCCGCCCTTGTTCAGGCATCCGCGGCTACCGCCTCGGACACCATGTCCGATACGGGGTTGATGAGCGTCTCTCGCGAGACACGCGCCGGTAGTGTCGTCAGCATGACGAAGGTCAGCCCGGTCCCTTGATCGGCCCAGAAAAGGGTCCCGGTTGCGCCGGAATGGCCGAATGTCCGGTCGGAGCAGCCTTTGCCGAACGAGCCGGGCGCGACGGCAAAGCCGATACCCCAAGCCGGAAGGTCTCCGTTCTGATTCGCGAGCATGACGCGGGCCGTCTCGGGCTTCAAGACGCGTTCGTCGGGATCGAGGAAATAATCGAGCAGCCTCGTCAGGTCGCTTCCGGTGGAATGGGCGCCTCCCCAGGGGGCCCCGAGGTCACGCCAGTAGAGGCTGTTCCAGTCCCAACTGCTGTTGTCTCCACCGCCGTAGAGAGCCGGGGCCTCCTCGATCTGAGACTGCGCCGTATCGGGGATCTTGAAGCCGCCCAGCCCGAGCGCGCTGTGCTGCATGCCGAGCGGGGTGAACACGACTTCCTTGAGGAAATCGCGGAAGGGCTTGTTGGTGATGCGTTGCGCGACCTCGGACGCCAGCAGCAACCCCATGCTCTGGTACTTCTGCTCGGTGCCCGGCTTGAACAGCAGCGGTGTCTTGATCGCACGCTCGACGAACTCTTCGAGCGGAGCATGACGCTTGCGCAGTTCGACATTCTCGGGGAGCTGATCGGGCAATCCGGAGGTGTGGCAAAGAATGTCCTTGATGGTGATGTCCTTGCGGTCACCATCGGTGAACTCGGGGATGAACTTGTGCACCGGGTCCTGGAGGGTCAATTCGCCGCGGTCGGCGAGAACCATCATTGCGATGGCGGTCATGGGCTTGGTGATCGACGCCAAAAGAAAGATCGTGTCAGGGTCATCCTTGGCATCGCCAAAACCCCTCGCGAACCGTTCGCCATCGAGTCCCACAGTCAGGCTGGCCGCTCGGAGTTTGCCGTCGTCCACTCGTTTTTGTATGAATGCCGCCGCCTCATCGAGCTTCGCCGGATTGAGCGAGACTGCTTCCGCCTCAGGCTCCCGCTCGGGAGCGGAACAGGCGGCGCTCAAGCCCAAGGCCCCCAGCGTCTGATAGAGAAAACGGCGTCGTTGCATGGTGTGCGAACCTCCCCCGAAACGAATGAATCATAGCACGGGCCATTGAGGTCTCCGCTGCGGCAGCCGATCGGGTTGCCGGCGTTTCGTTCGCAGTTGCGCGCGCATGTTGCGCGGAGTATAACTGGGGATTACCTTGCAAACCGAGCCGCGCCACTGGCGAGTGGGAGTGAAACCGACCACGACGGAGCGCGGCGTGACACACAGCCGTTCGCCTGGGCGCCGTCAATGGCGATCCCGGGCTTTTTTGTTGGAGAAGCAAACCCATGACCACCCACCGCGACCTGCTCAAGCAGTCTGACCCCGAGACCTACAACGCCATGCTCGGCGAGGAGGCGCGTCAGAGGAGGGGGATCGAGCTGATTCCTTCAGAGAACTATACCTATCCGGAGGTGCTCGCCTGCCTCGGCTCGGTCTTCACCAACAAGTACTCCGAAGGCTACCCCGGCCGCCGCTACTACGGCGGACAGCAATACACCGACATCATCGAAAACATAGCCCGCCGGCGCGCCAAAGAACTCTTCCGGGCCGAGTACGCCAATGTGCAGCCTCTGTCAGGCTCGCCGATGAACCAGGCTGTCTACATGGCGTTCCTGGAGCCGGGCGACACGGTGTTGGGCATGGACCTCTCTCATGGCGGCCACCTGACGCACGGCGCTCCGGTCTCGCACATGGGCAAGATCTACAACTTCATTCGCTACAAGACCTTCCCGGAGGAAGCGGGCCGTATCGACTTCGACGAGCTGCGCAAGACAGCGCTCGCAGCCAAGCCGAAGATCGTGCTCTGCGGCTACTCCTCCTATCCGCGCGACTACGACTACGTCAAGTTCAAAGAGATTGCCGATGAGGTCGGCGCGCTCACCATGGCCGATGTCTCGCACATCGGCGGTCTCATCGCCGGCGGCGTAATGAGGAATCCCTGCGACGCCGGCTTCGACTTCGTTACCACGACCACGCACAAGAGCATGCGCGGTCCCCGCGGCGGCATGATCGTCTGCAAGAAGAAATTCGCAAGAGACATCAACAAGTCGGTCTTTCCCGGCCTGCAGGGCGGGCCGCACATGAACCAGGTCGCGGGCGTCGCCGTCACGTTAGGAAAGGCGCAACAACCGGAATTCCGGGAGTACTGCCGGCAGGTCCTCACCAACGCCAAGGTGCTTGCCGAAACCCTGATGGAGGCAGGGGCCGAGTTGATTACCGGCGGGACCGAGAATCACATGATGGTGATCGACGTCGTCTCGAGCTTCGGGATCGACGGCCGCGTGGCGGAAGAGACCCTTGACGCCGTTTCCATCACAACGAACAAGCAGATCATTCCCGACGATCCGAACCCTCCTCTCCGGCCGAGCGGCATCCGTCTCGGAACACCCGCTGCGACGACGCGGGGCATGCGGGAAGGTGAGATGCGCCGGTTGGCTGCCTGGATGGTCAAGGCGCTCAAGAACCACGGGGACGAAGGCGCACTCACCTCGGTCCGCAACGAAGTGGAGGAGATGTGCACGCAGTTTCCAGTGCCAGGGATCTGAGGATTGGCCCCCATTAACCTGCATTTCTCAACACCCGACGGCCGAAGCACGCGATAAAAGGGCCGTGATTCGTGATTCGTGAAAAACCTTAAAGGCCATGTTGCGCGCGCAAGCGGCTCGCGGCTCGTCCTGATGGCCCTCTCGCGCATTTCACCTCCCCACGTGGTGAGAAATGCAGGCCTGTAGCGGGTGGCCGCTGCGTCTCTTACACGATGGCCAGGTCGGCGCCGTCGACCCTTCCTTCATGGCCGATGATCCGTTTGATGGAGCGTTGCAATAGGCGGAAGATCTGGTCGGGCCGCTTTGTCGCGTCAATCCGCGTGAAGTCGTAGCGCTCGGCCATTTCGTCGAGTGCCTTGATGACGCGCTGCTGATACTTGATGAAGCTCTCGTAGCGGTCGCGCCCGATCGGAATGTCCATACCGCTTTCCCAATATTCAAAGGAACCGCGGCCGACCACGACACGGGCGACGAGGTCATCGATTTCCGCACGAAGATAGTAGATCGCGTGGGGAACCAGCGCGATACCGGCGACCTGTTCGATCCACTTGCGGTCCTGTCGGCGGGCTATGGCGCGCGCCATGATCGAGAAGATATAGCGATCGGTGAGCACGACAAAGCCGGCGCGCAAGGCGGGGATGATTTCGTTCTCGAGACGGTCGGCGAAGTCGGTCGTGTAAAAGAGCGTCATCGTGGTCGGGCCGAGGGTATGCCCTTGCTTGGCTTGCTGAATGCCCCTTTGGGTCAGGGCTGAGCGCGCCATGCCGGTATCGATGACGGCGTGACCCTGTTGCTCCAACCAGAACCTCAACTGGGCGATCTGGGTGGAGCGGCCTACGGAATCCGGCCCTTCGATGACAATCAGCTTGCCCCGCAGCTCCGAGCAGTCGATGCCGGGAAGCGGCTCGTCATAGAACTGGAGCGGTGCCCTGGAAGCCATACTCTCTCCCGACCGGTACGCGAAGGACATCGTCCTTCAGGCTCTCGCCGATCTGCTTGTGGACCACTTTGCGCATCTGTTGCTGCTGCTCTTCGATCGACCCTGTCGCGTCGATCACGTGGAAACCGACTTCCTGCGCCATCGCTTCGTACTCGTCGAGGATGCGGCTTTGAAAAACGCGGAAGCTCTCTTCGACATCGCGGCTGAGACCGAGGTCCATGCCCGCTTCGTAGTATTTGAGAGCGGCTCGGCCACCCAGGATGCGATCCAGGGCGACATTGAGCGGCACCCGGAAATAGAACGCGATGCTCGGCCGCACCGCGAAACGATACAGGTTGCGAACCCAACGACGGCTTACGCCGCGGGCGACGTCACGGGCAAAAGCCGTGAACGCGTAACGGTCCGCGCAGACCACGGCGCCGGCCTTCAGCATCGGAACCAGGTAGCGCTCGGAACGGTCGGCGAAGTCGGTCGCGTGGATGAGGCTGAACGTTGTCGGGGTGAACATCTGCTTCTTCTTGCCCAGTTTGGTCGTGCCGCGCACCAGTTCCGATGAGTTCCACTCGCTGAATGCGACAGCGATCTCCTGGGAACGCAGCCACTGGCTGAGGAGAGCGAGCTGTGTAGACTTTCCGGAACCGTCGATGCCCTCGACGATGATGAGCTTTCCTCGGTAGCGGTTAGGAAGGAATTGAGGCATCGGCCATGAAAATCACAACGGGTAATATAACATGGAGTGGCTTCAGGTTCGCCGCGAGCAGGTTCCGCAAACCAAGGGGACAGGTGTTCCCGTGTCTTGATTCTTGCGGCTTGCGCGGTCTCTTGCGGCATCTTCCTGCGCACGCTTATGAAATCTCAAACAGCGTGGAATCAGTAACTTGTATCCGGGGCAGGGTGTTCTGACTTGATCATCGATTCCCATTGCCACCTCGATGATCGAGCTTTTGCGCCGGATCGCGACAAGGTGCTGGAGCGGGCTCGGGAAGCGGGCGTTGGCGCGGTGCTCTCCATCGGTACGGGAGACGGACCGCCGGACCTCGAAGCCGCGATCCGCCTGGCCGACGAATACGAGCCGGTCTATGCAACGGTCGGCATTCATCCCCACGACGCGGCGAAGGCCGACGAAGCCGCTTTCGAGAATCTTCGACGGTTGATCGATCACCCGAAGGTGCTCGCGGTCGGCGAGATCGGCTTGGACTTCCATTACGACAACTCGCCTCGCGAACGGCAACGGGAAGTCTTCGTCCGCCAGATGCAGATTGCCCTGGCGGCCGGCAAGCCGATCGTGATCCATGAGCGGGATGCGTGGGAGGAGACGCTCACGCTGCTGGACGAATACTCAGGTTCAGGCGAACAGGGTTGTCTCCTGCATTGCTTTGTCGGCAACGAGGAACAGGCTGTCCAGGCGGTCGAGCGTGGTTTTCATGTGGCGTACGGAGGAGTGCTTACCTTTCGTCGAGCGGACGACGTTCGGGCCGGTGCGAAACAGGTTCCGCTGGAGCGGATTCTGGTGGAAACCGATGCCCCGTATCTAACGCCGGCGCCCTATCGAAAAGTCCGCCGCAACGAGCCGTGCTACGCAGTTCACACGGTCCGGCGTCTGGCCGAATTGAAAAGCGTAGGGTACGAGCAGGTTGCGGCGCAAACCACGCGTAACTTTTGCGATCTCTTTGGTTTGCCTGCATCCGGCTTTGGAGTATAAACTTAGTCTCTCACTTCTTCCCCCCCCGCGCATGCCCACCATCAATACACCGTCGATATCCCGTCGAGAGGTGCAGAACCTGCTCGCCACGGATCTGAAGCGAGTCGAAAAAGAGATCGGCACGGACACGATCTGCTCCGTCGACACCGTCACGGCAATCAGTCACCACCTCCAGAAGAGCGGCGGCAAGCGCCTGCGCCCAGCGCTGTTGCTGCTGTCGTCGGGCGCTTGCGGCTATCGGGGTGACGCGGCGATCCGTCTTGGCGCGGTCGTGGAGATCATCCACACGGCGACGCTGGTGCACGACGATGTCATTGACAAGGCGGATACGCGCCGCGGAAAGCCGTCGATCAACCTCTGCTGGGGTAATCAAACAAGCGTCCTGGCAGGGGACTGGCTGTACATGCAGGCCTTCAATCTGGCCCTGCGCGAGCGCAATTTCTACATCCTCGACCTACTGATTGAATTGACGCAGATGATGGTCGAGGGCGAGTTGATGCAACTCGAATGGGTAGGCCGCCTGGAGGTCACCGAGGACGAGCACCTGTCGCTCGTTCATCGCAAGACGGCCTATCTGTTCTCGGTCTGCGCCCGCTTGGGGGCGATTCTGGCCGGGGCGGACTCGCAACAGGAGCAACGTCTCGGCGACTACGGCTGGAATCTCGGGATGGCCTTTCAGCTTGTTGATGACCTGCTCGATTTCACCGCTTCGGAGCGCGTGCTGGGCAAGCCCGTGGGCAGCGACTTGCGAGATGGCAAGGTGACCTTGCCGTTGATTCTCGCTCTCAAACAGTGCACTTCGCAGGAACGCGCCATGGTGCAGCACGTGATGGAAGACCGAGCCTACGAGCGGACACCGCTGGCTGCGGTTCTCGACGTGCTTCACAAGTACGGGGCGATCGAACGGGTCCGGGGACGCGCACTCGATTACATCGAGACTTCGGTGGCGCAATTGGCCACTCTGCCGGATTCGAATTACAAGCGCGCTCTCTACTCGGTGACCGAGTGGGTGGTCGATCGAGACAGCTGACCGCTCGGAGCAGCCGGGCCGGCCGGCGAGGCGTCTTGCTCGCGAGGCCGGCTTGCCGATTGCAGAGGTTCCCCGAGATGTGTCATGAGGGAGATCGAGGTCAAGCTGAGAATTGCCGGCGTCGGGCGCACCCGGGCCTCTCTGCGCCGCTTCGGATGGCGTGTATCCCGCAAACGTCATCATGAGAGGAATGCGGTCTACGATCGGCGCGGCAACGTTTGGCTGACGACGGGCCGCCTGCTGCGGGTCCGCGAAGCGGGTAAGCTCTGCAAGCTCACCGTCAAGATCCCCATCGAACACCAGGAAGACTACAAGATTCTCGAGGAATTCGAGATCACGGCGGACGACCCGATTCAACTCGCGCGCATCATCGAGGCCCTTGACTTCGAACCCGCTTGGCGGTACGAGAAGTTCCGCACGGAGTTTCGGAAGCCGAGGGAACGCGGCAAGATCCTGATTGACGAAACACCGATCGGGGACTACCTGGAGCTGGAGGGCGCGCCGCAATGGATCGACCGGACCGCTCAGCGCTTGGGCTTCTCAAAAGAGGATTACGTCGTCGACTCCTATCGGAGCCTGTTTGTCGACTACCTCGACGCAAAGGACAGCAAGCCGCGTGACATGCTGTTCGGAGAAAAGGGACTGCGTGGAAGGCCTGGGGCGGAAAAGTGATCGCGGGTCGAGTTCATGGGCGGGGACGTATTCGCTACGCTTTCGCCGCTTCTTTTCGACGATCCGTCTGAAGCTCGAAAACGTCTCGACCAGTTCACCAGTTGTCGGCGGCCTGCATCCGGGCCGCTGCGGCATAGGGCAGGGAACCGGCTTTCGCAGCGGAGCGCAAAGGTCGAACCTCGTCAGGCGAGCGTTGTGGAAGGGGAATCCGACTGATTCCTGAACGGACGCCCCTCGGCGTCCGCAGGGAACAAGGTAACATTGACAGAGAACCAGCCCGCCTTTCTCACCACTTGACGGGAGAAGAGCGCGATAAGACTGCCGTGATTCATGTCTCGTGACCGGCACGCGCTTCGCCTCCCACGCGGCGAGAAATGCAGACCAGGCACAGAAGTCCGTTGGAACCCTCCTTCGGACGTGCGGAGCAGAATGATGAACACCGGATTCCTCGACACGATTCACCGCCGGCGGCTTGATCGCCGGCGTTTCCTGATCGGCGGAGCGTCGCTGGCCGCCCTGCCGCTAGCGGGGCTATCCGGATGCGGTGCGGGGGAGCCCCGGTTTTCGACGAACCCGTTCACGCTGGGAGTGGCGTCCGGCGATCCCGCTCCGGACGGCGTCGTGCTCTGGACACGGTTGGCTCCCGACCCGCTGAACGGCGGCGGGCTGCCTCCCGATGTGTCGTACGAGGTGAGTTGGCGGCTGGCCTCGGACCCGAACATGTTGCAGGAGGTCCAGAAGGGGACAGCAACGGCATCACCGGAGTGGGGGCACTCGGTGCACGTCGAGGTGAAGGGCCTGGATCCGGGGCGTCACTACTGGTACGAGTTTCGCGCCGGGTCGGAGGAAAGTCCTCGCGGCCGCACGCGGACAGCCGACGCGGTTCATGCCGAGCTTGATCATGTGCGATTGGCTTTTGCTTCGTGCCAGCACTACGAGAGCGGCTACTATACCGCCTACCGCCACATGGTTGCGGAAGATCTCGACATCGTCTTCCACCTGGGGGACTACATCTACGAAGGACCGCCGGCGGAAGGGCAGCCGCGACTGCACAACAGCCCCGAAATCATGACGTTGGAGGACTATCGCAACCGCTATGCGCTCTACAAGTCCGATCCCGACCTGCAAGCCGCGCACGCGGCCTTCCCGTGGAGCGTGACGTGGGACGACCACGAGCTTGACAACAACTATGCGTCCGATATCCCCGAAGAGAGAGGCCCGATGGAGCGCGAAGCCTTTCTGGCCCGCCGGGCAGCGGCCTACCAGGCCTACTACGAGAACATGCCGCTGCGGCGCTCGTCGTTGCCCGCGGGCGTTGACATGCGTCTCTATCGACGTCTGACCTACGGCGATCTTGCGCAATTCGATGTGCTCGACACCCGCCAATACCGGACCGATCAGCCCTGCGGCGACGGCACCAAACCATTTTGCGAAGAGGTCTTCGATCCGGATGCAACGATGCTCGGCAGCGAACAGGAAGACTGGCTGTTGAAGGGCCTGCAGCATACGCAGGCGCGTTGGAAGGTGATCCCGCAGCAGGTGATGATGGCGCCGCTCGACCGCTTCGCTGGTCCGGAGAAGAGATACAGCATGGACAAGTGGGGCGCCTATCCAGCGGGCTTGAGCCGCTTCCTGTCATTCTTGAAAGAGGCCAAGATCGACAACACCGTCGTGCTTACCGGCGACATCCACAACCACTGGGTCTGTAACCTGCCGGAGGACCTGAATGATCCCGGTTCCGCGCCGGTGGCGACCGAGTTTATCGGCACATCCCTCAGTTCGGGCGGCGACGGCTCGGATGTGCGCGAAGACACGGAACAGATTCTGTCCGAGAATCCTTTCGTGAAGTTCTTCAACAATCAGCGCGGTTACGTAAGCTGCCTGATCACGCCCGAGATGTTCCAGGCGGACTACCGCGTGATGGATTTCGTAGAGAAACCCGGGGGATCGATCTCCACCCGGGCCTCGTTTGTGGTCGAGGACGGAAAGCCCGGGGCTGAGAAAGCCTGAAGCTGTTCACGCCGTGTCCGAAGGCATGGGCGTGAGCCCGTCCTGGAATCGATGCAGCGGCAACTCGTCAGGCCGCGATGGATTTGACCTTCCGAGAGACGGATTCCGTTGCGTTTTCGGCCCAATCGACGCCGCGGTTGATCGCGGCCCAGCTCTGTCCGCCAACCTGCTTGCCCTTCTCGGCAGCGAGCTTGAAGCTCTTTTCGCTCTTCTCCCGGATCACTTTCCGAGTCTCACTCCCCTTCCGGGGCGCATAGAGCACGGCGGCGGCGGCCCCCAGGGTTGCGCCGATCGCAAACCAAGCAAATCGTTTCATCTTCCACTTCCTCTTTCTTCGGAAACGCTTCTCCTGCAGAGATAGACGTAGGAACAGCCCCTTCCTGTTCCGTTTTTTTTCGAAAACCCGCCGACGTGCTCCGGCGCGCGGACGCCGGTAAGGGCGATCTCCATGCCGGACGGGGTGGATCTACCCCGTTGGCGGACAGGGCTCGGTGAAGCTAAGTGCCTTCCTGCCAGCTTGAGAGGTACTGCTCTTGTTCGTCGGAGAGAGTGTCGATGCGGACATTCATCGAATCGAGCTTCCGGCGGGCGACGCTCTTGTCGATCTCTTCGGGCACGCTGTGGACGCCGACCGCCAAGTGGCCGTGCGTCTCCGCCAGGTAACGGGCTGCCAGAGCCTGGTTGGCGAAACTCATGTCCATGACGGCCGCGGGGTGGCCTTCCGCCGAGCTGAGGTTGACCAGTCGTCCGTCGGCCAGCACGAACACCTTGCGGCCGTTGTGCAATGTATATTCCTCGACGAATTCACGGACGGTGCGGCGCGAGGCGGCGAGGGAAGCAAGGCCTTCGAGGTCCAGCTCGACGTTGAAGTGGCCGGAGTTGGCGACGATCGCGCCGTCCTTCATGTTCTCGAAGTGATGCTTGCCGACGACGTGCTTGTCGCCGGTGACGGTGACGATGATGTCCCCGGCCGCGGCGGCCTCGCTCATCGGCATGACCCGGAAACCGTCCATCACGGCTTCCAGGGCGCGGGTGGGGTCGACTTCGGTGACGATGACGCTGGCGCCGAGCCCGCGGGCGCGGCTGGCGACACCGCGTCCGCACCAGCCATAGCCGGCGACCACGACGTTGAGCCCGGCCAGCAGCACGTTCGTGGCGCGCAGGATGCCGTCGATCGTCGATTGGCCCGTGCCGTAGCGGTTGTCGAAGAAGTGCTTGGTCATGGCGTCATTGACGGCCACGATCGGGAACTTGAGAACGCCGTCATTCGCCATCGCGCGCAGCCGGATGACGCCGGTGGTCGTTTCCTCGGTGCCGCCGAGCACGCCGTCGGCCAGTTCGGTGCGTTCGGTGTGGAGCTGGTGCACGAGATCGGCGCCGTCGTCCATCGTGATGTGCGGCTTGTGGTCGAGCGCGGCCTGGATGTGGGCGTAATAGGTGTCGTTGTCCTCACCCTTGATCGAATAGGTCGGAATACCGTAGTCCTCGACCAGAGAGGCGGCCACGTCGTCCTGCGTCGACAGCGGATTCGAAGCGCACAGCACCGCGTCCGCGCCACCGTCCCGCAGCGTGATCATGAGATTGGCGGTCTCCGTCGTCACGTGCAGGCAGGCGGAAATGCGAATCCCCTGCAGGGGCCGGGCCGCCTGGAACTCCTTGCGGATGGAGCCGAGAACGGGCATCCACTGGAAGGCCCATTCGATACGCTTCTTGCCGACCTCGGCCAGAGAGCGGTCTTTGACATCACCGGGAGTTGCCGTAGCTGTTGACATTTGCGCCTCGAATCTCTATTTTCCCTCGCTATTTTTTCGTGGCCAGCTTCACGTTCGAGTCAAGTTCGAGCGGCGATCCGTTGACCTGCTTGCCGGTCCTGGCGGAACCTCGCCAGCTCTCGGGAACCGTTGGTTCGTCCTTGACCGTCTAGGAACCGGCTTCGAACTTCAGCACTTGCGCCTGGTCGGTCTTCTCCCAGGTAAAACTATCCTCGTGACGGCCGAAATGTCCATAGGCGGCCGTCGCCTGATAGATGGGCCGGCGCAGATCCAGGTATTCGATGATGGCTTTCGGCGTCAACGGGAACACCTTGCGCACGATTTCCGACAGCTTGGTGTCATCGCTGCCCGTACCAAAGGTATCGACCATTACCGAAACCGGGTCGGCCACGCCGATGGCGTAGGCAAGCTGAACTTCACAGCGTTGTGCGAGCTCGGCCGCGACGATGTTCTTGGCGATGTGCCGCGCCATGTAGCAGGCGGAACGGTCGACCTTCGTCGGGTCCTTGCCGGAGAAAGCACCGCCGCCGTGACGGCCCGTCCCACCGTAGGAATCGACGATGATCTTGCGGCCGGTCAGGCCGGTGTCGCCGTGCGGACCACCCACAACGAAGCGGCCGGTGGGGTTGATGTGGAACTTGGTATCGGCGTCAATCATTCCGCCCGGAATGATGGGCCGGATGACGTGATCGGTGATCTCGCGGCGCAGCTTTTCGATATCGACGCTTTCGCTGTGCTGGGAGGAGATGACGACGGCGTCAACGCGGGCGGGCTTGCCCTCGACGTACTCGACCGTGACTTGGGACTTGCCGTCCGGCCGAAGGTAGTCGAGCTCGTCGTCGCGGCGGACTTCCGACAGCTTGCGCACCAGCTTGTGGGCGAGCATGATCGGCGCCGGCATCAGCTCCGGCGTCTCGTCGCAGGCAAAGCCGAACATGAGCCCTTGATCACCCGCGCCGCCGGGATCGACGCCCATCGCGATGTCAGGCGATTGCTCGTCAAGACAATTGACGACCGCGCAGTTCTGGTAGTCGAAACCGAATTCGGGCCGCGTATAACCCACTTCACGGATGGTCTCGCGAGCGATCTTCGTGAAGTCGAGCTTGGCGCTGGTCGTGATCTCTCCCGCCACGACGCAGAGCCCCGTCGTGACGAGCGTCTCGCAGGCCACGCGACCGCGCGGATCGGCAGCCATCACCGCATCCAGGACGGCATCGGAAATATGGTCGGAGAGCTTGTCGGGATGTCCCTCGGTGACGGACTCGGAGGTGAACAGATGCCTATCGGTTGCTGCCAATCGTTAGTTCCTCCACAGGGGTATTCGTTCGCCCGGCAACGAGCCGGCGACCGGACGGCCCTTACACATATGGGATTGCAGACAGGAAGGGGCGGCGAAACAATCCGCAAGCCAACCGTCAAGCTAGCAGATGGGGCCGGAAGCCGTCAAACCGCGGACCGGATCATGCTCCTGTCGCGGATCCAGCCTGCCTTTCTCACCACGTGGCGAGACGAAGTGCGTGAGAGGGCCGCCAGGACGAGGCGCGAGCCGCTTGGCGCGCGCAGG
>JAPPLB010000098.1 GCA_028819575.1 Bryobacterales bacterium
GCAAGCAAGCGCAACGAAGTCCTGGCGGTCGTATCGCGTGCTTCGACCGTCGGGTAGTGAGACATGCAGGTTAGCCGATTTTTTCAGAATAGCGCTCCGGCGTCCGTGCAAAGGGACCCGGCTGTCGATAAAAATGCAAGTCGCCGCGAGTGCGATTTTGCCTGCCTACCTCAGCGCGGCTTCGATCGCAGGAGCGATCTTCGCGGGCACGACATCCGGGGCGAAACGGCCGATGACCTTGCCATCACCATCCGCCAGGAATTTCGTGAAGTTCCAGGGCACCTCGCCGCCGGTTTCCGGGTGGGCCGACTTGTCCGTCAAGAACTGATACAGCGGGTGCGTATCCGTGCCTTTGACCGAGATCTTGCCGAACATCGGGAAGCTCACGTCGAAGTTGCGGGAGCAGAAGGCCTTGATCTCGTTGTTCGTGCCCGGCTCCTGGCCCCCGAAGTTGTTGGCCGGGAAGCCCATCACCACCAGCCCCTGGTCCTTGTACTTGCGGTAGAGCGCTTCCAGCCCTTTGTATTGAGGCGTGAAGCCACAGCGGCTCGCCACGTTCACCATCAGGAGCACTTTGCCCTTGTAGTCGCCGAGCGAAGTGGCCTCACCGTCTATCGAGTCGAGCGTGAAATCGTGAACGCTGTTGGCGGCGGGCAAGGAAAGTACGAACAAGCAAGCCAGGGTGAACCATCGGATCGATTTTCTCATAGCGACATTATACGACTGCCCTACATGCGGAACGGCGCCGGGGTGAAGCACAAAATGAAGATCACCCAGAGCCAGAACCCGATACGCCGCCGCTCTCGTCCGAGGTCGACAGCATCGTTCACGGTCGGGGGGTGGCCGATCCCCATGAACAATAGCAGGATCAGCATGATCAGATACTGAAATCCCTGAATCGCTGTGACAATCGCCAGCAGGATAAAGGCGACGATTGCCACCATCCGGCTCCGGCGGCCGAACAGCGCGTAGTTGATGTGCCCTCCGTCGAGCTGACTGATCGGCAGCAGGTTCAGAGCCGTGACAAAAAGTCCGACCCAGCCGGCGAACGCAACCGGATGCAGGAGAAGGGCGACCTCGTCGGGTTGAGAACCGAAAATCAGCCATTGCATGGCGCGAAAGATCAATGGGTCGCCCAAGTTGATCCAGTTTGCCCCTTGCTCCGGCATCGGTACTTGTTCGGAAAGATAGATGCCGAGAAAGCTCAACGGGAAAGCCACAACCAACCCCGCCACCGGGCCGGCCGCCGCGATGTCGAACAAAGCGCGGCGGTTCGGAATGTAAGGCGACATCCGAATGACTGCCCCGAGAGTGCCCAGAAACGACGGGAAGGGAATGAAGTAAGGCAGGGTCGCTGGCACTCGATAGTGCCGGGCGGCGAAGTAATGACCGAATTCGTGCGCCGTCAGGATGCTCAGCACGCAAACGGAGTAGACAGGTCCTTGCACCAGCGTCGTCGAGGCCACCGTCAGCAGAAACAACAGCAGGTGGAGCCAGATCTTTCGCTGACGAGGCCGGAGCCGCGGCTGATCGGGGACGTGCCCCCCGTTCGTGCTCGTCTCGTAGACCTGCGGCGGGTAACGGATAACCCGTGGCGGAAACAGCGGAGGAGGATTCGACGACATGCGGCTCCTCCTCAGGGTACGACAATCCCCTTCCACTGGTCTTGCGCCCGGCCGGATATTGGTTCAGCAGCCCTTCGCCACAACACTGGACTGAGGACTGTACTTTCTGTGCTTCAGGTGTTTGGGGTGGCCACCCAGAGCATTTTCAAGCGCAATGATGGGAAGACGATCCGGTTCGGTGCCGTCCATCCTTCCCGCACGTACACGCACAGAGTCGAGCGGAGCATGTCACGAATCAGAGGCAACGTTCCTTATCTCAAAAGTGAACGTCCGTTCCGTAGTTCAAGGTGTCGAGTAGTGTGGGGACTCGGCTATGGTGTTCGATCCACATCCGCACTCCCGGCGAAATCCATCCGGTCACATCAAGAACGTGCTGGTGGTCATTGGCCAAGTCCCTTGCAAAGATCGGTTCGTGATGGGCGATCCGATTTCGCAGCTTTCGCAGACAATCCAGCGGCTTGTGTGCCTGCTTGCGTGTCAGTGACGTGCAGTTGGGGAACGCTCCACGAAGCGCCGGCCTCCAGAGTGTCATCTCATAGTTCGCCTTGCGCCCAACAGAATTGATGCGACCTCCGGAGCCAAGCAGCGAAATCCAGAAGCCAAAGGAGAGCGCAGCCACAACCCGAGGTGGCTCCTCTGTATGGCCGGTGCGCGCTACATCGGTTTTCGCGTCGGCAATCCGAACAAGACACCCCGAGTCAAGTCCAGCCGCAGGGTTGTTGTACCAAGCCGCACCGTAGCGTCCGGCGAGCTGCCGATGCATTGCGTTCCTCAAAGCGACCTCCAGACCCTGCAGTGGTCCATAGAACGCGGCACTGATAGCCGTGTTCCAGGTATAGAGATGAAGTGCTTTCTCCCGGTCTCCCTGCACGGCTCTGAGGTACGTGCCCATGCGTTCTGGAGAAAATGATGCCTCCAGGTCTTCCAGAACGTTTCCGATGGAGAGGAAGGACTTGACTTCCCCCCCTTGTCGCGATACGGTCATAACGTACGCCCCGGGTACGCCTCTGCCTTTCTGGTATGCGCCCGGGGTTCAGTTTTTTCCGGCCAGCCCCTGTGTCGCCGGTTGGGTTCTCTTTCCGCGCACTCTCGAATACCCAGGTTTGGCTAGCCTGTATTTCTCACCACGTGGCGAGGCGAAGTGCGTGAGAGGGCTGTCAGGA
>JAPPLB010000157.1 GCA_028819575.1 Bryobacterales bacterium
TGCTCTATCTGCCACCCTACTCGCCCGACTTCAACCCCATCGAAGCGTGCTGGGCACAGGTCAAGCAACAACTGCGCAGCGCCAAGGCCCGCTCGCTGGCCGCGCTCGAAACATGCCTTGCCGATGCCCTCGCTGCTGTCACTCCGCACCACATGCAAGCTTGCTTCCGCCACTGCGGCTATGAACTATGAAATCTTTGAAAATGCTCTGACCTGAAACATCCCCCGGATCAAGCGGTCTCCCTGGGAGCGCGCAGGTGCCCTCTGGGCGCCTGCCCGCCTCTCCGCATGACCCGCAGGCAGACGGATGAAAAGCGAACCCGAAACATCGTCCGAATCAAGCAGCCATGACACCGAACCGGATGTTTCTTGCTCGAATGATCCGCACCGCGCAGCGGGGCGGGGGCGGAACTAGCCTGCATTTCTCACCACGTGGCGAGGCGAAGTGCGTGAGAGGGGCGTCAGGACGAGGCGTGAGCCGCTTGGCGCGCGCAGGCGTACTTGAACAGTACGTTGAGCACGGCAAGCAAGCGCAACGAAGTCATGGCGGTCATACCGCGTGCTTCGACCGTCGGGTGGTGAGAAATGCAGGCTAGTCGCACGGTCATACGCAAAACGATCATCGTTGTCGGGCTGTCTGAACTTTTGCACCGCGATCGGTCCATACTGGAAGCGTTTGCTAATTCGGAAACAGTCCAGGTTCCTCTGCGAAAATGTGCCAACAATGGATGGTGCAAGGCGAGGGGAATGCGATTGCAAGAGGATCGCCTCTCGTCTCGTCCGGGCGATGGTTCTGTCGGCCGGCCAGCAGATTCAGATATCGTTCGAACGGCTTCTGGCTTGAGCCATGCGGTTCTCACCGGAAGACGCTTGACGGAGAGAAAGTGACCCAGCGGCGAAATAACGACAAACTTGCGATTACCCTTGGAGTCGAGGAGGAGTTCTTCCTGATCGATCCGGAGACCGGCGATTTGCTCCGCGAACCCGATGAGGGCATCTACGAGGCCTGCCATCAAAGGACCGGACGGCACAAGTTCGTTCGCGAGTTTCTGCAGTCACAGATCGAAACGAACACTTGCGTCTGCACGTCGGTCGAGGAATTAAGATCGGCCATTTGCGAAACACGTCGGATTTTGGTCCAGACAGCCGAAGAGCACGGCGCGTCAGTGCTGGCAACCTCCACGCATCCGTTCGCTTCTTGGGAGACGCAGGTGGTCACTCCCGGTCAACGATACCGCGATTTCGTGATCGCGTTTCAGGAATCCTTGCGTCGGTTCCTCGTTGGCGGAATGCACATTCATGCCGGGTTCGGCAACAGGGATTCGCGAGTGCGCATCATGACGGCCCTGCGGCGCTACCTGCCGCTGCTCCACGCTCTTTCCGGCTCCTCTCCGTTCAACGAGGGTCGCTTGACAGGTTTCAAGTCGTACAGGCTGAACCTGGTAGGCAACTTGCCGCGAACAGGTCTGCCGAATGCGTTGGCCTCGTGGGACGAATTCGATGACTTGGTGAACGACTACCTTCGAATGCGCTTCATACAGGACGGCAGTGAGTTGTGGTGGGACATCCGGCCGTCACGGTCCTTTCCAACAGTGGAATTGCGTATCTGCGACATCTGCACGCGCGTCGAAGACGCAATGTGCATCGTTGCCCTTTTCGCATCGCTTGTCCGGTACTTGCTTCGCCGGGACGAGGAGGGTGCTCTGCCACAGGACCCGCCCATCGAGATCATCGCCGAGAACCGTTGGCTTGCTCAGAGGTACGGCGTGATGGCCTTCCTCGGCGATCCCGAGCAAGGCGGGCGAATGGACATCGATGATTACACGGCCCTGCTGATCGAAGAACTCGCAGACGATGCCCAAGCCCTCGGATGTCTTGCCGAGCTGCGCCATGCCAAAGAAATCGTTCGAGAAGGGACTGGAGCGGACCGGCAGGTCGACCATTTCAGGCTGCGCCGGCTGGAAGGGGATACCGAAGCCGAGGCGTTGCGTTCGGTCGTAAAGCTCGCGGCTGACGAGACGAGGGAAGGAATCGGTCTCGCCGAATTTGAATAACGGCCGCGCGGTGGCGTAGCTCGTCAATGTAGCGAGCGCCACAAATGAGCTGAATCGAATCTTTTCGGAGGTGCGTTCCGAACAACGATGTCGGCGATCACGCGCGCCCTTGTCGCACCCCTGCTCCTTGTTCTCACATCGTCCAGCGGCTCGGGGGAAAGGAGCGAGTTTCGTGCTTCCGTCGGTGCCTGAGGCCCGCTCGCAGAAAGTGCCTTCGACGCTCGATTGGCTAACGCGAAACCCAAGAGAGTCAACATTTTCCCGAACATGCAACGGAGAACTCACGCTCCAAGCATGTCGGCTTTTCGGCAATCGATAGGCCCGGTGTCGTACAGATTGGAATGCACGCCTGCGAGGCAGGCTGAGGCTCGCTGTCCCTGTCAACTATTTCCCCGACACAGGTTTCGCAACGACGGGTGGACGCGGAATATTACCCGGCGGGCGACGTACCGACACGTCTTCGAACAAGAGAGACGGGACGACCAGGGATGCCATGATCCCCGATCGGCGGGAAGGCATCGCGAAACCGAATGGGCCGAACGACGGACTGCTATGCCGGAACAGGATGGTGTGGTTGGTAAGAGCTTCGGACGCCGCGACGATATCTCGGAAGCTGCTCTCCGACAGCCCAGTCAGCACAGCCTCGCGAATGAGTTCCTCGCGGCCGTCTGTAAAGACCTTGACCGCGACCACCGCGCTGATCAACCGGCCTCCTCTTGAGCGGCCGCCCCGTCTTGCCTGGAACCGGCCCGCACCTGGTTCCTGGAGCCGTCTCACGACAATGCCGTACTCCAGCTCCCTCTCCTCAAGCAAGGCGAGGAATTCTTCGGTCATTTCCTCTGCCGTCAGACCACTACTGGACCTCAGGAGGAGGTTGGACGGGGCCGGACCCCCAGCCCGCATATGGCCGTTGCTCTGAGGGATTCCCTCTATCGGATTGCGAGTCGCCAGCAGGGTCTTGAGCATGCCGCGCTGGACGAGCACCGTCTCGCGGGCGGGGACACCTTCGTCATCTACCGCGTAGCCTCCCCATAGCGGGCCCTGCTCGTTTTGCCTGAGCGCCGGGTTGTCCACTATTGCCAGGAATCGTGGCAGGACTCGACTGCCAAGCTTGTCCTGGAACGGATTGGTCAAGCGGTCCCCTACACGACGCGTCCGCTGGTCGTCCGTGATGGGAGCCTTCTGGACGAGCAGCCGTGGAACCAGAACTTGGCGCACCAGTTCCGCCGCTGCCTGCCCCTCGAACAGCACGGGACCTGCGTAGCGTTCGAATACCTGTGCCTGCCGAAGGGCCTCGAGCCGCCCGGCCAGCGCCTGCCCTTGCTCGGCCAGCTCGTCAAGGCCAGGGAGGTCGGCCCAAATGCGGCCAAATGCAGTGAACGAATCGGAAATCTCCGTTCCGTCGCCAGCTCGTGTCCCTGCCCTTACGGTCACCATGGCAGTGGGATCATCGCGGATGAACGACGATCCCTCACTGTTCACGTACTGGATACGAACATTCCGCGCACGTGAATCGACCGAAGAGACGTGGATATCCGTGTGCTCCTTGAACAGAGCCGACAAGCCGATTGTCAACGTGCGGACAGTGTCCGCCTCCGCAGCGGGAAAAGCCGGGCCGCTTTCGTGCTTGTACGGATCCTCGATGCTGAAGTCCGGCGTTTCCTCGACGACGGTTTCGTTCTGGAGCACAGCGCGCTTCTTCGCGATCCGCCCGAGAGCGTCCTTGTATGCGCGGTCCGTCGCCAGCCAGATCGCGCGACGGAGCTCTTCATAGTCGTCTTCCAGGGTCAGCAAAGCAGGACCGAAAGAAATATCCTCGATCGAGGTGAAGTCCGGTAGGGAGTAGAAGTTGGTGTTGTCAAGATCACGGTCCCCGACCCTGACCTCGACATGCAGGGTTCGACTTGCACTCTCTCCACTTCTGGAGAGACCGCCCAAGGATGCTGTGGCGCCAGTCGTTGTGACCTCCTGAACGGTGTACGAGACGAAATACGGCTGTTCCAGTTCGCCTAGCCGCAGTTCGTTCATGCTGCGAGACAATTCGTCCTTCATCGCCTGCATCACCACGCTGGGCTGCGCGACGGCCGGGAGCCATGCGATGCACAGCGATAAGAAAAGGGTGCAGATCCGCGTGCAGTTCATTGGAGGCCTCCCGGAGCGAACAGGCGCCCACTCTGCGCCAGGCCCGAGGGTGCTGGCAGAATAGGCGGGCGTTGCTGGGATTTCTCTTTTCGTTGCACTTCAATCTGGGAGACCAGTATCGGAGGTGAGATCGCACTGACCGGGACGCCTCCCGATTCCGCACCGCAAACCCCGTTGAACGTGGCGCTTTCCTTTCCGCCTGCTGCGATCTTGCTGAATGTTGTGAGCGGCGTGCCGATCAGGTCGACTCCGCGCACGAGTTCCTCACGGCCGTCCAGGTAGATGCGGTACACCATGGTCGGGAGGACATTGAATGAATTCGGCCGGCGCCGGCCCGTGAACGTGAAGCCCCCCTGGATGGCGTCAAAGAGCAATCCGTACTCCTTGCCCTCGTCCCGCAACCGCTTGAGGAGCATTGTCTTGAGTTCGCTTTCCGAGAGCGGCTTCTCCACTTTGACGAATAGGTTCGACTGCCTCGCCACAGCGGCGAACCCGGGTTGTTTCCTCCCGTGGCCGTTGGAACCGGAGAACCCCTCGATCGGTTTGCGAGACATGAGGAACCCCTGCAGTAAGCCCTGGTCGATAACCACCACCCGCTGGCCTTTGACTCCCTCGTTGTCAAACCTGAAGGAGCCGGCGAGATCGGTCCCTCCGGCGTGGCGGATGGTCGGATCGAACACGACCGAGAAAGAGTCGGGCAGCACCGATTCGCCAATCATGTCCTTGAAGGTCTGGGCATCGTCGGCCTCGCGCTGCCGGTGACCCTCGACACGGTGACCCAGGATTTCATGGAAAAAGACACCGCTGGCACGCCCGGAAAGAATGGCGGGCCCACTGTACGGTTCAGCAACCGGTGCGACTCTCAGGGCCTGGAGATCGGCGATAACCTGCCTGACGGTTTCCATAACTGTCTCTTCGTCGGGCATGCCGTCCTCGTTGAAAGCAAAGAACTGCTCATAGCGGGGCAGGTTCATCCCGTCTTCGGCCTTCGTCGAACCAAAAACGCCCAACCGGTACGACGTGCGCGAGGTTCTGATCCTGGTCCCCTCGCTGTTGACGTACCATCGTGTCTCAGCCACGGTCGAGAAGCTCACTGAACCGGTGTAAATGTGATCGGCCTCGGCGAACGGCGCTGAGTACCGCTTGAGCTTTTCGGCCCACCCGGAGGCGTCTATCGTGATGGACCGTGGCATCTCCCTGAATTCCACTTCCTGCTGCGGGGAAAAGTCGGCAGCCCGGTTTTCTTCATCCACCTTGATCCGGACGCTCGCTTCAACCCGGGAAAGCCGCTCGGTTGCTTGCCTGTACTTTCTGTCCGTCGCAAGCCAGAGGACGGTTCGGAGCGCTTCGGGGTCGGATACCGGTACCTGTGTCCGAGACCGTACCCGGAAGTCGAATCCCCTGCCGGTTGGATGAGTGTTGTCCAGGTCCTTGTCGCCCACACGAAGATCAATGTCGAGGACACGATCCTCACCTCGCGAATTCTGAGAGACCGCACCGAACGAAGCAACTACCGAGGCTCGGTCCTGTTGTGTGATCTCGTAGCTGAGGAAGTAGAGCGGAGGGCTCTCTTCGGAAAGTACCTCTATGGAGCGATCAAGTTCCGCCGACATTACGCCGAGCACGTCGACTGCGGCATCTGCGACCCTGATAAATGACAGGAAAGCGATTGTGCACAGCACGATCCTCTTGAATTGATTGGCGAACTTCATTGACTGGTTCCCGAGTCCCATGGCACGAAAGAAGGGCAGTGCCATGGCCGCCATTATCATAAGCGAGCCGTAGTCGAACTTCGTGGACACCTGAGTGGTATCGCCTTGGGGAGTGGAAGGTCCAAAGATCGAAAGCATCCCGCCCCAGTTTCGTACTGCATCAGGAGAGGTCGATCGGTGTGTCTGGCGCCCTCAGTTTTCTCGATCGGGACCGAATGGACAACCTGTTACGAGTTGCTGAACCCGGAGAGCGGCCTGACCGCGAACAGAACCATCGGATTCGCAGAATGGTTAGATAGCGGCGGTACGATCTTCGCCGAGCGTGCCGAAGAATGGCGCTGACGGACGGGTTGCACAACCTGGATCAAAACCCGGATCAACGCGAATCTCGGGATTGTTGGAAACAGGAGAGTCAGATGGTGAGACGGCTGGGACTCGAACCCAGGACCCACGGCTTAAAAGGCCGTTGCTCTACCAACTGAGCTACCGTCCCGGCGTGGAAGACTCTTTCCTCAGATTACCACCGCCGCTTCGCCAACCGGAGTTGTTCCAGGCGCCATGGGCAGATGACGCCCCGCCGCCGACTGGAGAGAGCTTACGTCCCATCAAAGGGAACTTTTCCCTTGTCCAGCCGTCTCAGCCACTTTGAGAACGCGGGCAAGGTGTCGTCCCGTATGAGAGTCTTTGGTCCTGGCTACCTGCTCGGGTGTTCCCTGGACAACGATCTCTCCGCCACGATCGCCGCCTTCCGGGCCGAGATCGATCACCCAATCGGCCGACTTGATGATGTCGAGATTGTGCTCGATGACGAGCAGGGTTGCACCGTGATCGAGCAGCTTGTCGAAGGCGGCAAGTAGCTTGCGGATATCGTCGAAGTGGAGACCGGTCGTCGGCTCATCGAAGAGATAGAGCGTCCCGTCGGACTTCGATTGCGCAACGTGGCCGGCCAACTTCACTCGTTGCGCCTCGCCTCCCGAAAGTGTGGTCGCCGACTGGCCGAGGCGAAGATAACCCAGGCCGACTTCGGAAAGCTGCGATAGCTTGTGAGTAATCTTGGGCGAACGAATAAAGAACTTGAGAGCTTCGTCGATCGTCATCCGAAGGACGTTGTCGATGTTCTTGTCCTGGTAACGAATGTCGAGGATTTCCTGCTTGTATCGCTTGCCGGCGCAGTCTTCGCAAAGCAGCGGGACATCGGCCAGAAACTGCATCTCCACAGTGACTGTCCCGTCGCCTTGGCAGGTTTCGCAACGTCCGCCGGGGATATTGAAGGAGAAATGGCCGGGCGTGAGGCCCTTGCGCTTGGCTTGCGGCGTCGAGGCAAAGAGCCCACGGACTGCATCGAAAGCCTTGACGTACGTAACGGGGTTCGAACGCGGCGAGCGGCCAATGGGCGACTGGTCCACGAAGACGACGTCCTCGATTTGAGCGTGTCCGGTGATCTTGCGGCAAGGCAGGCTCTGGAACTCGCCGTCGGAGTCAGTTCTGCCGGCGCCCTTGCTGAGGCCGCGCAGGCCATCAAAAACAACATTGCGGACAAGGGTGGATTTGCCGGATCCGGAAACGCCGGTGACAACCGTCAGCAGGTTGCCAGGGATAGCGACGTCGATGTTCTTCAAGTTGTGAACGTAAGCTGCCTGGAACTTGATTTGCCTCCGGGGGCGAACCTTGCGACGCGTCTTGGGAACGGGAATCGTCCTTTCGCCGCGCAGGTAGTGGCCTGTGAGAGAGGGTCCGCCATTCGAGAGCAGCTTGCACGCCGTTCCGGAAAAAACGACCTCACCCCCGAGCTCGCCGGCGCCGGGGCCGAGATCGACGATATGATCCGCGGCTCGCATCACGTCGGCGTCGTGCTCGACAACGAGGATCGTGTTTCCAATGTCGCGAAGGCTTTTGAGGATGCCGATCAACCGTCCGGTGTCACGGCAGTGCAGTCCGATCGACGGCTCATCGAGCACATAGCATGCTCCGACGAGCCGTGAGCCGAGTGACGTCGCTAACTGAATCCGCTGCGACTCGCCACCGGAAAGAGTCGAAGCCAGCCGGTCGAGCGTCAGGTACTCCAGGCCGACATTGTTGAGAAAGGTAAGCCGGTGAATGATGTCGCGGACCAATTCCTCCGCGATTTGTGCCTGCTGCCCCGCTAGTTTGAGTGTTTTGAAGAAGTCCTTAGACATCTCGAGAGTCAGGTTCACCACCTCTCGTATGTTCTTTCCCCCGACTCGGACGTTCAACGCTTCGGCGCGTAACCGGCCGCCCTTGCAGTCAGGACACAGGGAATAACCTCGGTATCGGCTCATGAAAATGCGAACGTGCATCTTGTATTTCTTGCGCTCCAGATAAGCCCAGAATCCATCGAGCCCCTTGAAGCCGTTGCCCCCGTGGACGATGAAGTCCCTTTCTTTCACCGTCAACTCGTGATATGGGACCGTTGTACGGACGCCTGCTCCTCGCGCCGCATCGAGCATCGCCCGCTGCCACTTGGCATAGCGCGGCTTGCTCCAAGGTGCAACAGCGCCTTCCTCGAGCGACTTGAAACGATCGGGGACGACACGTTCCATGTCGATGCCGATGGTGTTGCCGAAGCCCTGACACCGCGGACATGCGCCGTAGGGACTGTTGAAGCTGAAGAGACGCGGCTCGGGCTCCAGGTATTCGATGCCGCATGGGCGGCACTCGAAACGCTCGCTGAACCAGAGTCGCCGTCCATAGTCGTTGGCGTGCTCGAAGACCACTTCCTTCGATTCGCGATAGCAGGTCTCGACGGCGTCTGTGATCCTCTGGCGAAGGTCGTCGCGGATGGAGAGGCGATCGACAAGGGCATAGAAAGGCTTCTCGAAATCGATATCGAGAAGCGATTCCGGCGTTGAGAACTCGAAGAGGCCGCCGTCCTGATAAAGGCGGTTGAAGCCTTTACTCCGAAGGTCCGCCAGACGGCCCTTGAGGGTCTCTGGGTCGTCCTTGACCCTCCCATGGACAGGGAACAGAACGTACCACCGCGACCCTTCCGGCAGTTCCAGGATGCGGCTGGCGACTTCATCGACGGTATCTTTGCGGACTTCGTTTCCACAGTTGGAACAGTACGTTCGCCCTGCGCGTGCGAACAGCAGACGAAGAAAGTCGTAGATCTCCGTGGCCGTGGCTACCGTCGAGCGCGGGTTGCGGGTGCTGTTCTTCTGACGGATCGCCACGGCCGGTGCAATGCCGTGGATCTCGTCGACATCAGGTTTTTCGATGCGCTCCAGGAATTGCCGCGCGTAGGCCGAGAGGGATTCTACATAGCGTCGTTGGCCTTCCGCATAGATGGTGTCGAAGGCCAGCGACGACTTGCCGGAGCCGGAAACACCCGTGACGACGATCAGCTTGTTGTGCGGCAGGCGCAGATCGATGTTCTTGAGGCTATGGACACGGGCGCCTCGGACTTCGAGGTAATCCTGGGACACAGACGGCGCCCTCCGGGGACTTCCGCGGCTGGAAGGGAACTACGAGTTGATTATATGAGACGAGGCCGGTGGCGGGTCAAAGCAGGTTGCTACACGCTTTGAGCGTCTCCCCATGCCGGGGCTAAAGGTTTACAGATTGGTAATCGTTCCATTTGAGCAAGGAGTAAACAGATCGACACAACCCCGGCAATCGGTTGTACTCATGTCACGATGACGAGGAACCGCCATCCGAAGAGGCGCTCGAAATCGCTTTCTGTTGAAACAACCCCCAAGAATCGGGATTGCCTTCATGTACATCAGCACCAAGCCGCTGGGCAACCGGCAGCTACAATAGTCAATCCCCGAAGGCGAGCCAGTCCTCTGTCCCGCACATGATCAATCCTGTAATCCTCAGCTTCCTTGCCTTCCTGATTGGATTCACTCTGATCGGGGCATACGCTTCCCGCCGCAAGACAAGCACTACCGACGATTACCTGCTGGCAAGCCGCAGCATCGGTCCCTGGTTCACGGCGATGTCCGCCGTGTCCACCAACAACAGCGGTTTCATGTTCATCGGCCTGATCGGAACGAGCTACACGATGGGGCTGTCTGCGATCTGGATCATATTCGGTTGGATCTTCGGGGACTACCTGATGTGGTTTTGGATCCATCGGCGTCTGCGTGAGAAAAGCGAGGCAGATCATTTCCGCACGATTCCCTCGTTTCTCGGAGCGGCATTGCCGGGCCGTAGGAGCCTGGTTCGAGCGACGGCAGCTGTGGTTACGATCACCTTCCTGGGAACGTATGCGGCGGCCCAACTCAATGCCGGCAGCAAGGCGCTGCATGTACTCTTCGGTTGGCCGTACGCTGTGGGCGCGATCGTGGGCGCGGTGATCGTGGTGATCTACTGCTTCGCCGGCGGCATTCGCGCTTCCATTTGGACGGACGTCGCGCAATCGATCAACATGATCATAGCGATTTGGCTGCTGTTCATTCTGGCCCTGGTGGAAGTCGGCGGATTAGGCGGGCTGTGGTCGAAACTGGAAGCGATCGACCCGCAACTGATCAGCCTGAGCCCGCCCGATCCGCGCTTTGGTTTCGCACTCTTCATCTTTGGTTGGTTCGGGGCGGGCATCGGGGTCGTCGGGCAGCCGCACATTATGGTCCGCATGATGTCGATCCGTTCGGGGCGGGACATCGCGAAGGCGCGGGATATCTATCTGGTTTGGTACTTGCTGTTTTCGTTTGCGTGTTACGGCGTCGCGTTCGCCTGCCGCATCCTGATACCCGATGTGGGTGCTTTCGATGCGGAATTGGCGCTGCCAACGCTGGCCGCTGCATACCTGCCCGGAGTGTTGGTAGGGCTGGTTCTTGCGGGTTTGTTCTCGGCGACGATGTCGACAGCGGATTCGCAGGTGCTGTCTTGCTCGGCGGCGCTGACTCAGGACTTGTTCTCTTCGTGGCGTGACTCCTACGTCAAATCGAAGTTCGCGACGCTGCTGGTGGCGACGGTCGTGCTGTTCATAGCTCTGTTTGCCAGCCAAAACGTATTTGCGCTGGTCACGCTGTCCTGGTCGGCGTTGGGCGCCTCGCTCGGCCCGCTGGTCGTGGTGCGCGCCATGCAGTGGCGGATCAATACTTCGACCGCCGCTGGTATGATGGCGGCCGGGCTGGCGGGGGTGATCGTCTGGGGGGGCGTACTGGGATATGGCGGAGACCTCTATGAGATCATCCCGGGAATGGTGCTGAGCATGGTTGCTTATCTGATCCTGCGGCCTGCCGCCGGGGCAGCTTCATCCGCGTAGTTCGAGCGAAACGGGGCAGTGGTCAGACCCCTCGACCTCGCTGAGGATCGTGCAGTCCTGAACCTCATCGACGAGGTCATCGCTTACGAAGAAGTAGTCGATACGCCAGCCGATATTCGCGGCGCGAGCGTTGAACAGATAGCTCCACCAGGTGTAGTGGCCCGCACCGCCGTGAAAGAGGCGGAAGGCGTCGACGTAGCCGTGGGCTACGAACTGATCCAGACTCTCACGCTCTACCGGCAGGAAGCCGGAGTTGTTGCGATTCTCCCGGGGGCGGGCGAGATCGATTTCCTTGTGGGCGGTGTTGTAATCGCCGGTGATAATCAGCCGTCTCCCTTGACGCCGCAACCGGTTGCAATAGTGCAGGAAAGTATCGTAGAAGTCGAGCTTGTATTGGAGCCGCTCGAGACCGCGTTGGCTGTTGGGAAAGTAGCAGTTGAGAAGCGTGAAGGGGTCGAACTCGGTGATGAGCACGCGGCCCTCTTCGTCGAAGCGGTCGATGCCCATCCTGGCAACAGGCTCGGCTTTGAGCGTCGCCGGGCTATCGTTGCGGATCCAGGTGGCGACGCCGCTATACCCTTTTTTCCTGGCTGAGTAGAAAAAGGCGTCGTAGCCGTCGGGGTCTTCGAGTTCGGGCGGGAGCTGCTGCGGGTGCGCTTTCGTCTCTTGCATACATAAGATGTCGGGCTTCTCGGCTTCGAGCCACGCGAGCAGACCCTTGCGGCCGACGGAGCGAAGGCCGTTGACGTTCCAGGTGATGATGCGCATCGGGGAGCTTGAGCGATGGCGGGCGGGATGTTCCCTGAAAAAACCAGACTCCGCCCTTGATGTTCGCACACGGCAGGAAGCTCCGCCGCCGGATGTCGAGAGATGGGTCTCGATGTCTTCCCATGACCAAGCAGTAGCCTGTATTTCTCACCACGTGGCGAGGCGAAGTGCGTGAGAGGGGCTCAGGACGAGGCGCGAGCCGCTTGGCGCGCGCAGGCGTACTTGAACCGTACGTTGAGCACGGCAAGCAAGCGCAACGAAGTCCTGGCGGTCGTATCGCGTGCTTCGGCCGTCGGGTGGTGAGAAATGCAGGCTAACCCATGGGAACCTGAGACTCACTGTCGAAGGAGTGATTTTCCCAACAGGTCGAGGACTGGATCGAGAATGAACCCGGGGGCGGGAGGAGGTCCACACTGCCGGTTTCCGGGGTTGCCTACCAGTTCATTGGGCATGTCTAGACTGATTCCTTGGACGCTACAATGCAGCTTGCTCCGCCGCTACCGTTTGCTGTCGTGCTCCTGCGTGCGCACGGTCCTGGCCGCGTTCTTTGTCTGCTTATTGGTCCTTCCGTCCCTGGCCGGCCCGTCACGACCCTGGCAGGGTGCTTCGGAACTGCGGGAGCTTCTCGATCGGCTGAACACGCTCGGCAGCATTCTCATCCTCGGCGCACACCCCGACGACGAGCGGGAAACGATGATCGCCTACTTCGCCCGCGGACGGAACTTGAGGACGGCGTACCTCTCAGCGACCCGTGGCGAAGGAGGGCAGAACCTGATTGGCCCGGAACAAGCCGAGTTGCTGGGGATTATCCGAACACAGGAACTGCTTGCCGCCCGCCGGCTCGATGGAGGTGAGCAGTTCTTTACGCGCGCGATTGACTTCGGCTACAGCAAATCACCCCAGGAAGCGCTCTCTTTGTGGGGCAAGGAGCAGGTCCTCGGCGACATGGTCCGGGTGATTCGCCGATTTCGACCGGATGTCATTCTGTCGCGGTTCTCGCCCGACGCGAGCAGCGGGCACGGCCATCACACGGCGATCGGCCACCTGGCCCGCGAGGCGTACGAGGCCTCGGCTGATCCGGGACGCTTTCCGGAGCAGATCGAGCAGGGTTTGCAACCCTGGCAGGCGACGCGCCTCTATTGGAGCCCGCCACTGTTCACGCGCGCCCAGGAGGAAATGCAAGCCCTGCGGGCGGACCGTATTCGAATCAATACGGGCGAGTACGACCCCGAGTTGGGAGCCTCGTACGCAGAGATCGGCGGCGTCGCCCGGAGCATGCATCGCAGCCAGGGCATGGGGACCCGGCAGCGCAAGGGGGACGCACCGGCGTTCTTCGGATATGTGGCAGGTGAGAAGGCCGAACAAGATCTCTTCGAGCGGATCGACACGACTTGGGATCGGGTGCCGGGCGCGGAGCGCGTGAAGATTCTTCTGGCGAAGGTACTCGCATCCAACAAGACCGGGAACCGGGATGCCGTGATCGAGGGTCTTTTCCGGACGTACCAAGCCGTCAAGGCTTTGGACGGCCCGTGGGCGCGTCGCAAAGAGCAGGAGATGGTTCGTGCGATCGAGCTGGCGAGCGGCCTTTGGATCGACGCCGCGGCGGAGCGCTGGGATGTCACGCCCGGCTCAGAGGTCGAGTTGACTCTTTCGGCCATGAATCGATCGAGCGCATGGCTGTACTGGGAAGGCGCAGAGGCCGCAGGGACGATCGCGAGAAATGTGCCCATTGAGGCGCGCCGTCTCCGGTCCAACGAGGTCGTGCAGCAAACGGTGCGCCTCTCGATTCCAGAAGAAGCGGAGTATTCTCAGCCGTCCTGGCTGCGGCGGCCGGTCACCGGCAACTCTTATCAGATAGACGATCCCGGCATGATCGGCCAAGCCGAGTCACCGCCCCCGTTGAGCGTATTGTTTCATCTCAAGGGGCCGGACGGCGTGAAGTTCACTGTCAGGCGAGACGTCATTTTTCGTTGGATCGACCCGACGGAGGGTGAGCGTACCCGCCGCGTTGAAGTGGCGCCGGCCGTCGCCGTAAACCTTGACAACAGCAGTCGGATTTTCCCCGACGCGCAACCCCGTACTGTCGCAGTCGATTTGGATAGCCATACAGACAATGCAGAGGGCTCCGTCTCGCTGTCCGTTCCCACAGGTTGGATAGCCAAGCCGGCGTCGCTGCCGTATCGACTCGAGCGGCGCGGCATGCGGACGACTCTCGTGTTTGACTTGCATCCTCCGAAGAAGTCCACGGGAGGCGCCGTGGTCGCGAACGTGAAGCTCGGAGACCGGACCATCAACCACGGCGTTCGCGAGATCGAGTATCCGCATATTCCGCTGCAGGTCGTCTTTCCGCGCGCGGAGATGCGCGTCGAACGAGTCGACGTCAAACTGCTAGCGAAGAACATCGGGTACGTGATGGGATCGGGAGACCGGATACCCGAAGCGCTCGAGCAACTTGAAGCTGAAGTGACGTTGTTGTCCGATGAAGACGTGACGTCCGGGGAGCTGAGTTCCTTCGACACGATAGTTCTGGGCATCAGAGCGTTGCGTACGCGTCCGGGCGTATTGGCGGCCAAGGAACGGCTTCTGGGCTACGTCGAGAACGGCGGCACGCTCATCGTGCAGTACGAAACGCTGTCCCGGCGCGGACCACCGCTACTGCTGGCTCCGTTTCCGCTCACGCCCTCGCGCGAACGGGTCAGCGACGAACGGGCGCCCGTGCGTCTGTTGCAGCCGCGGCATATTCTGTTGCAGCGGCCCAATGCCATCACCGAGAAGGACTTCGAGGATTGGGTGCAGGAGCGCGGGCTCTATTTCATGACGAAGTGGGACACGCGGTATGACGCCCTGCTCGCATCGAACGATCCGGGCGAACCGCCGCGTAGGGGCGGCTTGCTGTACGCGCGCTATGGCAAGGGCGTTTACATCTACACCGGCTATTCGTGGTTCCGGCAACTGCCGGTGGGTGTGCCGGGGGCTTATCGCATCTTCGCGAACCTGCTCAGCGCTGGAGCGGCAGCGAACGAATAACCGGCCCGGCGCACGCCGCTCTCAAGGGAGCGAAAGCGCGCTCAACCGAGAAGGGTTTGCTTTCCCGGCGATCTTTTCGTCCTTGCGAGAGAGCGGGCCTCAGCCTTCGCGAACCATTTGTTCGAGAGCGACCCGAGGACAGATGTTCTGGTGGATGTAGTCGTTCAGGTTGCGCGCGAGGCCGCGAAGACGCTTTTCGACTCCGGGGTCAGTGCAGTTGCCTTCGGCGTCGAAGGCGTGGTGCACGCTCGCGACGGAAACGGGGCCCGGCAGCACGATTGCGCCGACGTGGGAGCAGACGCTGCGCAAGTGTTCCAGCGACTTGATGGCTCCGATGGCTCCGGCGGCGACCCCGAGCAGGGCGACGGGCTTGCCGCTGAGCATCGACGGATACCCCAGATGCTCGATAAGCAGCTTGATGACGCTGCTGTAGGAGCCGTGGTATTCGGGCGTAGCGAGAATGACGCCGGTGGCGGCGGTGACCTTCTGTTGCAGCATCTTGACCAGCTCGGGGTCCTGGGCGCCCGGTGTACAAAGGTCGAGGCCGGCGGGATCGACGACATCGACCTCGATACCGCCATTCTGACGCAGTTCGTCCACCGTGACAGCCAGGGCCTTGGCCGTAGCGTTGCCCGGGCGGCGGCTGCCGATCATTGCAACGATGTGAAGGTTCGCCATGTTTGTCTCCGGTCGGCGCGTCTCAGCGGAGGGAAAAGCGCGAGGAACCTCTACCCTCGATCCCCCCTGTACACGATCCGGCTGCAACGCTCCGCACATGAGCGGGACATGCCGCCAGTTTTTCCTCCGCCCGTGCGCGGATCATTCAAGCAGGAAACATCCGGACCGGTGCCAACGCCGCTGGAACAGGAGAATGTTTCAGATCAGTTGTGATCTCTCCAAGGTTGTTCACCCGGTCCCGACCGGGAAAACTGAAGATATCGAGAAAACAGCTTCCCGCAAGGAAGATCTGGTGAACATCCATCAGCATGCCAGATGGAACCCACAGAGTCGAGCCGACGTTGTCCGCCGGGTGCTCGACGCGGGCCGCACCTCGGAGGCGCTTCCTTCGGGCGCCAGACTCACCATAGGATAATCAGGAAACCCATGAGGAGCCGCTCCATCGAATCGCTGATCCAGGCGGCTATGTCCGTGCGGGAACGAGCCCACGCTCCCTACTCCCAATTCAAGGTTGGCGCGGCGATCCGGGACGAGACCGGCGCGGTGCATGCCGGCGCGAATGTCGAGAATGCAGCCTACTCGATGTGCCAGTGCGCCGAAGCCAGCGCGATCGGGGTCATGATCGCCGCCGGCGGCCGCGAGATCAAGGAGATCGCCATCGTAGGCGGCGGCCCGGAACTCTGCACTCCCTGTGGGGGTTGCCGACAGCGCATCCGTGAATTTGCCGAACTGTCCGCTTCGATTCACATTGCGGGTCTGGAAGGTTACCGGAGAACATTCTCATTGGCTGAGCTGCTGCCGACAGCGTTCGGTCCCGAGAACCTGGCCTGATCCGGCCCTGTCCGCTGCCCGAAAAGCAGTGTGGATCGCTCAAAAAAAATTCATGGGCCTCCCGACGGGCGGGTGCCGAAACCGCCATACTTTGAGGCATGCTCCGTATTGTCATTCCCTGTTTTCTGGCACTCTCCGCAGCGCCTCTCGGGGCTCAGCCGGTGGGATGGACGCGCCCTTTCCCGGGTCACCGCGTGATCGGAAACCTGTACGCGGTTGGGACCTATGACCTTGGCGTCTTCCTGGTCACCTCCGACGAGGGTCACATCCTGATCAACACCGCGCTCAAGGAATCCACGCCGCTGATCCGCCGGAACATTGAATCGGTCGGATTCCGCATGGACGACATCAAGATCCTGTTGACCATGCAGGCACACTGGGATCACACCGCGGCGCTGGCCGAGATCAAGAGGGCAACAGGAGCCGAGATGTGGGCCACGGCAGGCGACGCGCCCGTGCTTGAAGACGGCGGCTTCAGCGACGCTCACTTCGGAGGGAAGGTGTTGTTCGATCCGGTCGAGGTCGACAAGATCATCGCCGACGGGGAGGCCATCGAGCTTGGGAGCAGCAGGCTCGAAGTGGTCGAGTCGCCGGGCCACACGGCCGGCAGCGTCAGCTACACCATGACGGTTCGGGAAAACAGCAGGGATTACCGTGTCGTGATCGCAAACATGGGGACGATCAACCCGGGCAAACGCCTGGTCGTGAACCCGACCTATCACGGCCTTGCCGAGGACTTTGCGAAGACCTTCCGGAGGCAGAAGGCCATGGAGATCGACGTCTGGGTTGCTGCGCACGGCTCGCAATACGGCTTGCACTCCAAACACAGGCCCGGGCAGCCCTACAGTCCGGACACCTTCGTGGATCCGGAAGGATTCCTTTCCGAGGTCGAGCGGCTCGAAGGGCTGTATCTCAAGCAGCTCGAAGAAGAGCAACGGTGAACCCTTGATCGTACGGAGAGCTACCGGGTTGGTCCCGCTTGCAGTCTCAGATGTCCACGAGAGGCGCCGCCAAGTTTGAAGTGCCGTTTTTATAATTCATGGGACGACTATGGCGAGCGCTGCCCCGCCATCAAGGGCAAGACCAGGGAAATCTCCGTGCCGAAGGACCGTCAACTGCTCGCCTCGATCAACGCCCGAACCCCCACGGCGCTGGTCGGCCGCGCTGTCCGCGCCGGTGCACCGCTTCCGCCGCAGTGACTGCAATGACTCACGCCAAGGGAAGATTCGTCATGCGGACTTGTCGACTCCAGTGTGAACAATGATGGTTGACGAACGATCCAGCGGACCGATAAGGACCCTTTCGCGGAGCGGGACGATGCGGTCTTGCCTCAGGTGCGCCGCGCTGGTGCTGGCATCAGCCGCCGGCCCGGCGGCCGCTCAAACGTCAGGCGCCATCGAGGGCGCTGTTGTCGACGGCCAGGGTTACGCCGTGCCCGGCACGACGGTCACGATCACCGGGGAGTCGCTCATCGCTCCCCTCTCCGCGGCTACCCTCGTCGACGGGTCGTACCGGTTCCGGGCGCTCAGGCGCGGATCCTATGACCTCGCGTTCGAGCTGCCGGGATTCCGGACGGTCGTCCGTGAAGGCGTCATGGTGGAGGGCAACCGGGTGATCCGGATCGACGCGGTGCTCGAGGTGGCCACCGTGGAGGAGACGATCACGGTCTCCGGCGATGCACCCGTGGTGGACATCAAAACGACCGCGCTGGTCAACGACTTCGGCGTAGCGGAGTTGCAGGAAGTGCCGTCCGCCACCGATGTTTGGGCGGTGCTCAGCCAAACAGCGGGAGTCCGCATGCGGGGATTCGACGTTGGGGGCTCGCACAAGAGCCAGCAGACCGGTTACGAGAGCTTCGGCGTGCGGAACCAGAACCGGATTCTCGCCGACGGCGTGGACACGACTGAGGGCAATGGCGGCACTGGGTTCTACTTCGACTACTACTCCATCGAGGAGTTCACGACCACGGCGGCCGGCGCCGACGTGGAGATGACCGCTCCCGGCTCGCTCGTCATGATGACCATGAAGAGCGGCGGCAACGACTTCCACGGCATGTTCCACGGCGACTACGAGCACGAGAGCTTCGTCGGCGACAACACCGACGCCGACCTGGAGGCTCGCGGATACACCGGAAACCCGAACCTGCTGTTCTTCGAGACCCACGCCGACATCGGTGGGCCGATCGTGCGCGACCGCGCCTGGTTCTACGCGTTCTACAACCACTTTCGCATTGACAAGGCAGTGTCGGGGGTGGACCGGTCCGTGGCCACCGACCTGGGCGATTTCGATGGGTTCGGCGGCAAGGTGACCGTGCGGCTGACCGACAGGGACCGGTTGATAGGCTACACACAGTGGGGACTGAAGGAGAAACCGAAGCGCGGGCTGTCCACGGACGTCGGTCCGGACTCCGTGCTGGCGCAGGCGAGCTGGAGCTGGGCGCACAAGGCGGAGTGGCAGCGAGTCTGGAACCACCGCACATTCATGACCTCCGCCATCAAGCACTTCGGGTTCGGCTGGCCCATGGTGCCGCAGGTCGATCCGGTACAGCAGCCGCCTCGCCTGGACACGGCGACCGGCCGCCTGAGCGGCGCCGGCTGGTTCCCCGGGGCCAACGGCCCGCCACCCTTCACGTTCGTCCGCTGGAAGCCGCAGGCCACTGTGAGCATGAACCACTACGTGCCGGATCTCGGCGGCAGTCACGATTTCAAGGTGGGTTACGAGTTCCAGATCGACAGCAGCCGCTTCGGTTCAAACGCCAATTCCGGGCACGTCCGCTATCTGGACGACAGCGCGAACGACCGCCCCTTCAACGTGGACCGGATCATGCTCTTCAACATGCCGGCCGAGGGGGAAATAGCTTCTGACAACCGTAACCGGCACCATGCGGCGTTCTTACAGGACACGTGGCGGCCGGTGAGCTGGTTGTCGCTGAACCTGGGCGTACGCTTCGAGCAGCAGCGCACCTACTTCATCGACGCGGTTTCCAGCCCCTTCCTCGCCGACTTCTTCCCAAGCGGCACCGCCACAGGCAGGACGAACGTCGTCTGGAATACCTGGGCGCCGCGCTTGGGCGTGGCGTTCTCGCCGGCCCAGGGCACCGTGCTCAAGGGACACTTCGGCCGCTACTACCTGAATCTGGCCGACTCGCACGAGGGCGCGAATCCGGCGAGCACGGCGTGGGTCCGGCACACCTTCCTCGATCCGAACGCCAACGGGATCTACGACGGCCCGGACGAACTGGGCGACAAGCTGGACGAGCAGGGCGCCACCGGTATGGAGCTCGGCTCCGAAGGAACACCGGTCGACCCCGCGCTGGCGACGGAATATGTCGACGAGATCAACGTCTCGCTGGAGCACGAGCTGGCTGCTGACACCTCCGTCCGCGTCTCTTACGTGCGCAAGGACCTGAACGGCGACAGCGGCATCTGGAACAGGCCGCAGCAGACCGCGCTGCTCGCCGGACGCGGCATCGCGTGCACGGACGACCCCGACTGGGAATGTCCGCTCAACGTGCTCAGCGGCACACCACTGAGCGTCCAGCGCGTGCCGGATGACGTGGCAGGACTCGTCGACACCCGGATCGCCACCTTCCCCGGCATGGGAGCCTCCTACGACACGGTCCAGGTGGCGGCAAACCGGCGCTTCACCGGCGGTTTCCTGCTGCAAGCCAGTTTCGACTACCAGTGGCGTAACGAGTTCCGCTCAGCTGCGGGCGAATCGCGCAGCCCGCTTTTTGCCGACCCGCTCGTCGTCGGCTCCGGGGGACATGAGCGGATCTGGCAGAACCACAGCCTCGACGTGGATGCCAGGCAGGAGACGACCAACTGGGGTGGCCGCCTGCTCGCCCGCTATACGCTGCCGTACCATGTCGGCCTGTCAACAAATGTGCGGCATCAGAGTGGCTGGCCGTATGCCCTGATCCAGCGGGTGGACATCCCGGGCACCGGCACCAACCAGCCGATCTTTCTCACCGACTTGTCCGAGAACCGCTCGGAGAACGTGACGATTGCCGACATCCGTCTGGACAAGGCGTTCGACGTCGGAACCGAGAGCAAGAACAGGCTCACTCTGATGCTGGACCTCTACAACCTCTTCAACTCGAACGCGGTCACGAACTTCTCGCTGCGAACCGGAGACGCCGAACGCGTGATCGCCGCTCTCGACCCGATCGCGATGAAGCTGGGAGTCCGTTTCCAGTTCTGAGACGCCGACGGGGAGCAACAGGAAAAAGTGTCCGCCAACATGCAATGGACAAAGCCTTTGCTATTCCATCCGACACTGCGCCGCCCTTTGCCCAAAGACCGCCGTACATCCAGGTCCAAACGGTTTGCCATGAGCTGCCGCTCCAGCTTGCAGCGGCGGTCTTTCGACGGCCCGGCGTCAAGGACATTAGCACCCCGCAAGGGTTCGCTCGATAGTCGTGCAACTACCAGCTTCGAACGAGCTTGGCCAACGCGCTGACCTTTTCGACCAGCGGCGGCAGCAGGTCGAGACGCAGGGCGTTGCCCCCATCCGACTTCGCCTTCTCCGGAGCGTCGTGAACCTCGAGAAAGAGCGCATCGGAGCCGGCCGCGACACCGGCGCAGGCCAGCGTTTCGATGAACTCGGGTTGACCCCCACTTGCACCTTTCTGTGCGCCGGGAAGCTGCAGGCTGTGCGTGACGTCGAAGACGACGGGATAGTCAAGATTCCTCATGGCCGGAAGTGATCGGAAGTCAACGACGAGGTTCCTATAGCCAAAGCTCGATCCGCGCTCGGTAAGAAGAATACGATTGTTGCCGGTGGAAGCGACCTTGTCGGCGGCAAAGCGCATGTCCCAGGGAGCGAGAAACTGGCCCTTCTTGATGTTGACGACACGGCCCGAACGGCCTGCTTCGATGAGCAGGTCGGTCTGGCGGCAGAGGAAAGCGGGGATTTGGAGGACATCGCAGACCTCCGCGACAGGCTCCACCTGCGCCACTTCGTGGATGTCGGTCAGGACGGGCAAACCGGTTAGCCTCGTCACTTCGGAGAGAATCGCCAGTCCGTCCTCGAGACCCGGCCCGCGGAAGGAATCGACGCTGGTACGGTTGGCCTTGTCGTACGAAGCTTTGAAGATTGCGGGGAGCGACGCGCCGGCCGCAGCCTGTCTGACAGCCTGCGCCATGGCCAGAGTGTGCTCGGCCGACTCGATGACGCAAGGGCCGGCGATAAGCACGAGAGACGCCTGGTCTCCGATCGAAAAGGTGCCGATGTCAACGGAAGGCATTCGGTTTCGAGTCTGTAGTATGCGCCTTCGGCGGAGATGGGGTCGCACTCAGAGCGGCCCGGCGCGGGTGGAGCGACTCATGATACGCGGACGCGCAGGAATTGCTCGGCTTCGCGGACCTGCTCGTTACGAACGCGCGTTCCGTGATGGCGGAAAGCCGCTCCGACGAACGACGAGAACAGCGGATGCGACTCCAATGGCTTCGACTTGAACTCGGGGTGGAACTGGCATCCGAGGTACCACGGGTGGCCGGGAAGCTCACAGATTTCCACGTACATCGCGTCTGGAGTTTCCCCCGTTACTCTCATGCCGTGGGAGGTGAGGACTTCTTCGTAATCGCGATTGAATTCGTAGCGATGACGATGGCGCTCATGAATCTGAGGTGAGCCATAGGCTTTGGCCGCCAAGCTGTCCGGCTCCAGCTTGCAGGGCCAACTGCCCAGCCGCATGTTGCCTCCAAGGTCTTCGATGCCTTTCAGCTCACGCAATTTGAAGAATAGCCGGACCGGCGTGCCGGGATCGAATTCGGTCGAGTGCGCACTCTCCAGCCCGCAGACGTTACGTCCGTATTCGATGACCATGGTCTGCATACCGAGACAGATGCCGAAGTACGGCACTTCCTGCTCGCGGGCGTAGCGGATCGCTTCGAGCATGCCGTCGATGCCGCGGATGCCGAAACCGCCGGGGACGAGAATACCATCGAGATCGCTGAGCTGATGATGGGCGGTTTCTTGGGTAATGCCTTCGGCCTCAACCCAGCGGAGTTGCACGCGGAGCTGATGAGCGAGGCCGGCGTGGAGCAACGCCTCCTTGAGGCTCTTGTAGGAGTCTTCATAGTCGACGTACTTGCCGATGATGCCGATCGTGACCTCGTCGACGGGATGGCGCATGCGGTCGAGCATGTCTTCCCAGCCGCTCAGTTCTCGTTTGGGCAGATCGCTCATGTCGAAGTGGCGCAAGACGATGTCGTCGACTCCCTGTTGCGCGAGATGAATCGGCACTCGATACACGGAATCGACATCGCGCGCGGCGATCACGGCATCTTTGTCGACATCGCAGAAGAGCGCGATCTTCTCGCGGAGTTCGCGGGAAAGGTCGGTCTCGGTGCGGCACAGCAGGATGTCGGGCTGGATCCCGATTGCGCGCAACTCCTTGACGCTGTGCTGTGTGGGCTTGGTCTTCAGCTCTCCGGCGGCGGCGATCCAGGGGACAAGCGTTACGTGGACGAACACGCAGTTGTTGCGGCCCAACTCGTGGCGCATTTGTCGAATGGCTTCGAGAAAAGGCAGGGACTCGATGTCGCCGACGGTACCACCGATCTCGGCGATGATGACGTCAACGTCGTTGGTGGCGATCTTGCGGACGCTGGCTTTGATTTCGTTCGTGACGTGCGGGATCACCTGAACGGTCTTCCCGAGATAGTCTCCGCGGCGCTCTTTCGCGAGGATGCGCTCATAGATGCGGCCGCTGGTGACGTTGTTGGCCTGGGTCAGGCGTGCGTGAGTGAAGCGCTCATAGTGGCCGAGGTCAAGGTCGGTCTCCGCTCCATCGTCGGTGACGAACACTTCTCCGTGCTGAAACGGGCTCATGGTGCCCGGATCGATGTTCAAGTAGGGATCGAACTTTTGCAGGGTGACGCGCAGTCCACGACTTTCCAGCAGACAGCCCAGTGATGCAGCAGCGATGCCTTTGCCCAAGGAAGAAACAACTCCGCCGGTCACGAAGATGCACTTTTTAACGGAGCCCATGGACCTCTCCAGCAGGAATGAAAGCATAACCGTGACGCCCGGATCGACAAAGCCGCAAGATGAGGTTCAGGAGCGGCGGGGCCGAGTGCATCAGGGAATCGAGGTGGCGGGGATGGTGTCGTTCGTGGACGGACGGGTCGCCTCGAGAGCCGGCCATGCGGGAAGGGGGTTTCGGGGACTCGGGGAGCGCTGCATCAAGCCGGCGCTTCCTTGCCACACACACCTTTGCACAAGTCTAGCACGCCCTCGATGCCTGTGATAAAATCTAGGCGCCTGCAACGGGAAAACGCCATTCATTGAAGCGGGTAAGGACAAGCTCTTGGCAATCCTGCCTCACTGCAACGCATGTTCGCACCATGCGTTGCCCGTCTGCTTGGTTGTTGCTCTCCTCGTAGCCGCTCCGATCTTCGCCGCTGATGCGAACGTCGGCGTCAAGCCGCGCATCCCGGATCCCAATCTCGAACCGTTGCCGTCCGGCGCGAACATCAAGGTTGATGTTGAGCTGGTGTTGGTCAGCGTTACCGTGACTGACCCGATGAACCGACTCGTCACGGGTCTTGAGAAAGAGTACTTCAAGATTTTTGAAGACAAGGCCGAGCAGGATATTACCCAGTTCGGTATGGAGGACGCTCCGCTGTCGCTGGGCCTGGTCTTCGACGCCAGCAGCAGCATGGGCCACAAGATGAGCAAAGCGCGCGAGGCGGTCGCGCAGTTTCTCAAGACATCAAATCCGGAGGATGAATTCCTGCTCGTGCAGTTCAACAATCGCCCGGAGCTCATCACGGACTTCACAGACAGGATCGAGGATATTCAGAACCGCCTGACCTTCACGCAGTCCAAGGGCCGCACGGCGCTGCTGGACGCGGTCTATCTCTCAATCACGAGGATGAAGGAAGCGCGGCATACGAAGAAGGCGCTGTTGGTGATTTCCGACGGAGGCGATAACAGCAGCCGCTACACGGAACGCGAGATCAAGCGGCTGGTGCGCGAGGCAGATGTCCAGATCTATGCGATCGGCATCTTCGAACCGATATCGTCGCGAGGGCGAACCCCGGAAGAACTGAACGGCCCGAGCCTGTTGACCGAGATCGCGGAGCAAACCGGCGGACGGCAGTTTCCGGTTGAAAATCTCAATGAATTGCCCGACGTGGCCGCCAAGATCGGCGTCGAGTTGAGAAACCAGTACGTATTGGGTTACGTCCCCATCAATCAGGAGAAGGACGGCCGGTGGCGGCGTATGAAGGTGGAGATCAAGAAGATCCGAGGGATGCCGCGTCTGCGCACCCACTACCGCCAGGGCTACTACGCCCCCACCCGATGAACGCCCCTTGGCAGGGGCCAAACACGGTATTCAGCCGGCAAGAAAGGCACCCGTCAAGAATGAATCTCCGGTTTAGGGCGGTACGTTCGCTCGCCGTTGTGGTTTGTCTCAGTGCTATGGGCGCGCCGCTGAGTTCGCAGACGGACTCCAAGGCGATCCGCAACGATTCCGATACCGGTCTCATTATTCGTGCGGAGACGAGGCTCGTTGTCCTCCACACGACCGTGCTCGATAGGGATAACCGGCTGATCACCGATCTCAGAGAGGACAGCTTCCGAGTTTTCGAGGAAGACGTTCTGCAAAGACTGCGAATTTTCCGGCGCGAAGATGTCCCGGTTTCACTGGGTATTCTGGTCGACAACAGCGGCAGCATGCTCGACAAACGCCGCCAGGTGAACGCGTCCGCCTTGGACTTCGTGAAGGCGTCGAACCCTCAAGACGAAGTGTTCATCGTCAACTTCAATGACGAAGCCTTCCTCGATACTCCTTTCACTTCCGATCTGCCCCGCTTGCAGGATGGCTTGCAGCGAATCGATTCCCGCGGCGGAACGGCGCTCTACGACTCGGTGAGCATGTCGCTGGACTATCTCGAACAAGAGGCCGAGCGGGACAAGCAAGTCCTGTTGATCGTCACCGACGGCGCGGACAATGCCAGCCGCGCCACCTTGGAGCGGCTCGTGCGGCGATTGCAGGAAACCGAGACCGTGATTTACGCCGTCGGCCTGCTGAGCGAAGAAGATCGCCGAGAGGCGAAGCGGGCCAACCGTGCTATTCGCCACATCGTACGCGCAACAGGAGGCGCGGCGTACTTCCCGGCCAGCGTCGACGAAGTCCACGCCATCACGCAGCAGGTCGCGCGGGATATTCGAAGCCAATACATCCTTGCCTACACGCCGCAGGCTTCCACTCAACCAGGATTCCGGCGTGTGCGAGTCGAGTTGACCGGCAAGGCCAAGCGGTACAAGGTCCGGCACCGTCCCGGCTACTACGGCCAGTAGCTCCTTGCGTTTCAACGAAGCAGCGGCGATTGTCCGATTCCTCTGGAAAGCGACACGAGGACATCGCTTTCGTCCTTGGGCCAGCCCTTATCTCCGCTGGCGAATTGAGACGTATTGGGGTATGCAGGCGGATGCAGTGGACTTTGGCCGGTTTTGGAACTTCATGTGGACCCGACAGCGCGAATTGTGGCGGTTCCTGCTGTGGGTGGGCGAGATGGAGTCGAAACAGAGCCTGGGCAAATGCCGGACTCACATTCGCCGGCCCAAGTGATCGCCGCCCGCGTCCGGGTATCAAACGTCGAGGGCGAAGCCGTGCTGCAATCGATGATGCGGACCATCGAAGTGGTTGGTCGACTTGAACATCTCGTGACGTCCGTCTCCTCCCTCGCCGGCCGCCATCTGAATGAGTTGCTCTTTGTCGCTGTCGGAGAGCGCCTGGAAGCCCCGCGCGATGCCGACATCCTGTTCAAGGTCTTTCATGGAGCGGATGCCCACGCAGAGGCTCGCTATCGGCAAGCTGAGCGCGTAGCGGATGCACTGCTCAGCGCTGATCTTCGTCTGACTGGGTATGCGGCCTTGCGGTGAAGTCGGCGAGCCCCCCAGGCTCTTCATGCCGATGACGCCTACATTCTTGTTCAGGCAGACCGGCACCACATCCTTTTGGAAGCTGCGGAAGTGGGCGTCCATGATGTTGATGGGCATCTGCGAAGTGTCCCAGTCATAGGGCTGCGCGAGCATCTTGAGGTGGATGCGCGGATCCTTATGGCCGGTGAAACCAACGTATCGGACTTTGCCTTCCTTTTTTGCCTCCAGGGCCGCTTCGAGACCGCCTTTGTCGAAGACCCAATCGGGATCATTGTCGTAGTTGATTTCGTGGAACTGCCAAAGGTCGATGTAGTCGGTCCTCAAACGGCGGAGACTATCTTCGAGGTTGCGCTTGCTGCCCTCGTAGTCGCGCTCGCAATTCTTGGTCATCACAAAGACCTTCTTGCGGCGTCCGCCGGAGGCGAGCGCGTCGCCCATCACTTCCTCGGAGCCGCCGTCGTGGTAGTCCCAGGCGTTGTCGAAGAAGTTGACGCCTTCATCGATCGCGCGATGCATGATGCGGTGAGCTTCCTTCTTGTCCTCTACGGCTCCGATGTGCCAACCACCAAGGCAGATGATCGAAACCTGCTCGTTGGTGCGCCCGAGCCTAGCGGTCGGGATGCCGTCGCCGCTGGAGCGCTGCGCCAGCACACTCTGAGCCATGGCTGCCGTGACGGCCGTTCCAAAGAGACCGCGGAAGAAATCGCGCCGAGATCCATCGTTTGTCATGTTGTCACTCCCCGAGAATGGCACCCCCATTCTACATCACTCCGGCTTGCCGGCCGACGCGTAGAAACTGCCCCGCCACGAAGAATCTACACGTTTCCGCGGGCCGCACTCTCCCCCCCGGCCGCACCGGCCTTGCCATCTTCCTGCGGAGCGCCGAATCCCGCTAACAGCAATATTTCCGGAAAAGGAACGCGAAGGCAGGCCGGCGCAACTCGTGATGCTCGAAAAACTCAATCACGCCGACATGAAGAACCTCGCGAAGATGGGTTCGATCGTGGTTCCGGACAGCTGCGACCTGCGCGAACCGGACTATAGACCCGGGCCGAGCTGATCGAAGCGGGCGGGTCATTCCAGCGGGAAACATTCGGATCATCGTCAATGCGGCTTGAACAGGAAGATGTTTCAGATCAGTTGGCTTGGGAGCGCCCTTCGTACAATAGCTTGAGGGTGAAGCGGCTCCTCTCGATTGCGACACTTGGCCTGCTTGTCTCTTCTCTGCTCCTCGCGCAGGCGGACTACAAGGTCTACACATCACATCCGCGGCTCTGGCTGGAAGGGCGGCGGCTGAGTCGGCTGCGGAAGGACGTCGAGCGGCAGTCCGAGCGTTGGCGGAATCTCCAAAGACTCGTCCGGGCGGACGTCGTATTTCCCGAGGAGCCCCTGCTGCAAGCGTTGCTGTTTCAAGTTGTGGGCGATGAGGAATCAGGCCGGAAGGCGATTGTCTGGGCTGCCGGCGAGGCGGACTCGGGAGGGTTCGAGAAGCCTGACCATCTGCGTCTGGGAGCGGTGGTCTTTGATTGGTGCCACGAACTGCTGTCGGACAAGCAAAAGAGGAGCTTGGCCCAGGCGCTCTTCACAGCCGCAGAAGGTCTTTCCCGAAAGAACGAAATCGGTCTTGAGCGGGTCCGGAGCGGCGTCATGGCGCTTGTTGCGGTCGGGGAAGACCACGTTGGCTATGAACGCGTTGTCCAGACATTGATGAAAGACCATTGGGAAGAACGTCTGCTGCCGCTGCTGAAAAAAGGAGAGTTGCTCCAAGCAAGCGCGGAGCTGGTTGCGTTGGCGGAGCTTTCCCACGTGGCGCGCCGCAACTTCGAGATCGAAATCTGGGGCCAGGCGTCAGATTTCTTTCGGGCTCTTCCATTACGGTTGATGCTGAGGGTGTTGCCACGCCCCCATCGCACTGAGGAAGGCATATTCCGTTTACCCGTCGAGACCGACAGGTCCGAAGCGGTCATCGAAGGAACATTGAATCGGGTTGCCGCGATGGTCTTCGTCGCTTACGAGAACACGCTCTCGGATTATCAGTTTCTACAAGGCTGGGTGCGGCATGACGCGTACACGTTGTACACGCCTTTCGGAGCCGTATACGAGTTTCTGTGGGTGAACCCGTACTTGCCGGGACTGAGTTACTTCTCCGCGCCGCTGGTGTTTCATGACGAGTTTGAAGGCCGTGTCTACGCCCGTATGGGTTGGCAGGAAGAAGACCTGTGGGCCGGATACTTCGACGGCCGGCTTCTGATTGTGGCCGAAGGAGAGGAACACATGATCGAGCCGACAGACAAGCAGGCTCCTCTGGTGTTTCCGGGCGGGGCGATGCTTTTCGGTAAGCCGCCGCTTTCGTTCAATCGAGTCGTCCCCGAGGGGAAGGCCATCTATGTCGTGGGTCTCGAGGAGGGCCGCTCCTACGAGGTGCGTGTGAACAGATCGCGAGCCCGCTACCAACAGGCCGCGAAGGGCGGCATCCTGGTGATCGATAACCGTCCGCAAGAAGGTAGTACGGAGATTGATTGGGAGTCCAGAGTGCGGCTCAGGGTGCGGGCGGCGAAGTAAGACTCTCCAAGGCGAAAGCGGAGCCTTCGGGAGTTCCTGCTTGCTATGCTTGGGTCAGAACCAGACGATCACCGGGTTCCAAGCCATGTTCCTCAAGATTCTCAGCCACCCCGTTTTCATGGGTCTCGATTTCCATATGCCGATGATCGTCGACCTGAGCCATCCATTGATCATGCTGGAAGGCGAGAACGGTTCCGGCAAATCAACGCTGCTGCACTCGATCTACCGCGCGCTCAGGGCGGAGAACGTAGATGGATTCTCCTATCGGCTGGACAAGCCGGAGGGGTTGGACTGGCCCAAGGTCTTGCTGTTTGATGCTGAACTGCATAATCCCCGCATGCAATCCGAGATGTTCAAAGATGACCCGGCCATGCGGGAATTCATCGACACCGCCAGTCACGGGCAGGTAATGCTATCGATGTTCAAGGACTTGTTCCCGACCTTGCCGAATGGCACGGTTCTCCTGCTCGACGAGCCGGAAATGGCCTTGTCGGCGTCGAATCAGCGGCGCACTCTCAAGATGCTGAAGGAACTGGTTGACCAGAAGGATTTCCGGATCGTTGCGGCCACGCATTCTCCGGTCTTGATCGGTGCGGAGGAGACCTACGTGATCAACCTGGACCGCCATATCAACCGCAACCTGATACCCGCCGATCAAGGCATTCAGGGAGCGAGCACGATTCAGTAACGCCGTCGGTTCGGCTGCAGCGCCGCCAAGCACTCCGAGAAGGCTGTAGTCTCGCCCGGATAGCTGTGTAGCGAGCCGGCGACAGGAGAAACCGTCAAGTTCCCGGTTTCGGAAGAGAAAGAATGCTCTCGCACGCTGAGCATCGCGAACTCAACCTATGACCAGTTTTTTATTTATCCGCAATAAGTAGCTGATCGCCGCCGGCTGCAAAAAGCTCAGACCGATCGCTGATCGGAAACGGAAGATTGCGGACATCGATCGAGAGGTCGCAACGCTGCTTCAACAGATCAAGGAGTTGGTCGAAGACAAGGATCGGCTGCGCCGGAATATTTCCAGTCTGCGGTCCTTGAGAGGGCAACAACAGCAGGTACAGAACCATGCGTCGCAGCTCTGCGAGCAGGAGGTCGAGTTGCTGTCGATGCGTGACAAGAGGGAGGAGATGTGCGGGCAGCGTCGAGAGCTCTAAAGGGAGCTGACTTCCTGAATGCAACGTCGGGGGTCTAGCCTGCATTTCTCACCACGCGGCGAGGCGAAGTGGGTGAGAGGGCCGTCAGGACGA
>JAPPLB010000170.1 GCA_028819575.1 Bryobacterales bacterium
ATTTCTCACCACGTGGCGAGGCGGAGTGGGTGAGAGGGCCGTCAGGACGAGGCGCGAGTTGCTTGGCGCGCGCAGGCGTACTTGACAGTACGTTGAGCACGGCAAGCAAGCGCAACGAAGTCCTGGCGGTCGTATCGCGTGCTCCGGCCGCCACGTGGTGAGAAATGCAGGCTAGCCCCAAGATGTAGTATGCGGGCTGCTGGAGGATTACCCACGCGACTTGATCGATTTCGAGGCGCGGTTCGGGGCCGAGGAGGCCTGTCGGCGGCTGGACACGCGCTGCGGTCCGTCACTCGCAGGATCAACGCCGCAAGGTTACGGGCTGCGGAGCCTCCACTCTCCCCGAAGGCCGCTGGCCGCTGCCGGAGCGGGCGCGGTCTCCGAGTTCCGATCTTGCCCGATCCGCTGCCTGAGACAGCCGGGCGACGATGTCTGGCTTGGCGCTCGCCAGGTCTACTTGGCTCGCGGGATCGTCGACAACGTTGAAGAGCATCGGTCGTCCAGAGTCGTTTGCGCCGAAATGCGGGTGGCGGCGATTGGGCTCGTCCAGCGGCACGAACAGTTTCCAGGGGCCGACTCGGACCGCCTGCAGTTCATCTCGCTGGTAGTAGTAGATCTCCCGGCGCGGCGAGCGCGCCGAACCGGAGCCAAGGAGCGCGTCGCCGACGTTCATTCCGTCGATCACGCGATCCGTCGGCAACGGCTGTCCAGCCATGGCCGCAAACGTTGGAAGCAGGTCCATCATGCTCATCAGTTCGCCGGACACCGTGCCTCCTGGAATCGTACCCGGCCACCACGCAATTGCCGGAACGCGGAATGCCCCCTCTGCGGTTGTGTAGCCGCGTCCGTGCAGTGGAAGATTGCTTCCTCTGGCCAAGCTGCTCGAGTCGCTGGCCAGCGGGGCGCCGTTATCCGATGTCCACAGCACGAGCGTGCGGCCGTCCAGGCCATCATCGGCGAGCTTGTCGAGGATTTGTCCGGTCGACCAGTCGAGTTCTTCGACCGCGTCGCCCCAGGCCCCGTTGCGGCTCTGGCCGCGAAACGCCTCGCTGGCGAACGGCACTCTCTCGCTTCCGGGCATCGCGTGCGACAGGAGAAGAAAGAAGGGCCGGTCCTGGTGGGCCTCGATGAATTCCAGGGCGTGTTCCGTGTATCGCTTCGTCAGTAAATTGCGGTCGACTGGCGCCTCGATCACTTCCTCGTTTTCCATCAGCGGCAGGGGTGGCCATCTGTTCCCCTCGAGCCGTGTCAGATTCCGGCCCCGCTCGTGCGTCATGTCGTCGCTGTACGGAATCCCGAAATAGGAGTCGAATCCATGGCGTGTGGGGAGGAACTCGGGCTGATCCCCCAAATGCCACTTGCCGATGATTGCGGTCGCGTAGCCCCTGTCGTTCAGGAGTTCTGCGATGGTGGTTTCGTCGCGATGGATCCCGTATGGGGAGACGGGCCGCAGCACCTGCCCGTCCCGCGGGTTCGTGTGCAGCCCGACACGCTGGGCGTAGCAGCCTGTCATGAGGCTGGCTCTCGATGGCGTGCAGACACCTGCGCTGGCATAGAAATGGGTCAGCTTCCGGCCTTCCCCCGCCATTCGGTTCAGGTGAGGCGTCCTGTGCAGTGTCGAACCGAACGGCTCCGTGTCGCCGTACCCGAGGTTGTCGCAGAGGATGACGATGAAGTTCGGCAGTTTCTCTTCCGAGCCGGAACACCCGGCCAGTGTCAGCAACAACAGTGCGGACAGGAGCGGCCGCATCAGAAGAGAATCGATTCGACAACCGTAAGGGCCACGCCGGTACATTCGTTCAGACGTGGATTTCATGGGGTCCTCCCGAGTTCCGGTTGACGGGTGAACGGCAACGAGGACACTACACCCTCACACTTCCACAGGAGAAAAAGCAACTGAAGCTCAATTGACTGCATTGTCAGTCAGCGATTCCCTGGGACTTGCACACGGCAGAGGTACGTAACAGAATGTGAGCCTGTGGCCGCATTTTCGAGTGTGTGGGGCTGACGAGGGGAACTGGTGAGTAAGACGTATCGTGTCGGGGTGATCGGGTCAACCGGTAAGGGCAACTACGGGCACGGACTCGATACGGCGTTCCGGCGAGCCGCGAATGTCCAGGTGGTAGCCGTTGCCGACGACGATCCGCAGGGCAGGGCGAAAACCGGGCAACGCCTCGGCGTGGATCGGCTCTACGCGGACTACCGGCGGATGATCGAGACTGAGAAACCCGACATCGTTTCCATCGGACCCCGCTGGGTTACGCACCGCGCCGCCATGGTCGAGGCGGCCGCCGGAGCCGGTTGCCACATTTATTGCGAGAAGCCCTTCGCGCCGGATCTGATCGCCGCCGACGCCATGATGGCGGCATGCCGCATGGCGGGCGTGAAGATCGCGCTGGCCCATCAGTTCCGGGGGATGCCGCCGGTTCAGAGGGCGATTCGGGATGTGCGCGCTGGCAAGTACGGGAAGCTGCTGCGCATGTACGCTCGTCCCAAGGACGATCACCGTGGAGGCGGTGAAGAACTGACCGTTCACGGGACACACTTGTTCGACATGATGATCGCATTCGCTGGAAGACCTCGATGGGTGAGCGGACACATCGCTGTCGGGCATCGGGACGCCACGGAGCGTGACCGGCGTGAGGGGAATGAGCCGGTCGGACCGATCGCGGGCGATTCGATTGCCGCAACGTTCGGATTCTCGAACGGCGTTCACGGGTTTTTCCATTCCACGGCCAATATGGATCGCCCCGGTCGATTGCTGTACGGCTTGCGGATCGAGTGTGAGAAGGCTTTGCTGCATGTCCGCCGCTTGGGTGATGTGTACGTCTACCCGGCATCCGTCGTTCTGCCCGAGGTCCCCGATCTGTCCTGGCAGAAAACATGGATCGAAAGGTGGCATTTCACTCCCGAGCACAAGCCACGCGACATGAGCGACTGGATTGCCCGCGGCAACCACTATCTCGTTCATCAACTCATCAAGGCAATCGAGGAGGATCGAGAGCCTATCGCAAGCGGGGAGAACGCCCTGTTCATCATGGAGATGGTTCAAGGAGTGTATGCATCTCACTTCAACGACGGACAGCGAGTCTCGATCCCGCAGACCGAGCGGCGGCACCCCTTAAGCTAGAGCGAGGATCAGAGCGTCCTTTACCTCGCTGTTCGTGAAAATTACCGGCGCCATCATTACGCTCAACGAAGAGAAGAATTTGCCGCGCAGCATGGGATCGCTCGCATGGTGCGACGAAGTCGTGGTCGTCGACTCCGGCTCGAAGGACCGCACTGTCGAGATCGCCAGGCATGCGGGAGCCAGAGTGTTGCATCGGGACTGGACGGGGTATGCCGATCAAAAGAATTACGCTGCGGAAGCAGCCTCGCACGATTGGATACTCTCGTTGGACGCGGACGAAGTTTTGAGCGAGGGCTTGCGGGAAGAAATCCTGCGGGTCAGGAGCAGTTCTCCTGAGGTCGCGGCTTTTCGCTTTCCGCGGCGGGCCCACTACCTGGGGAAGTGGATCAATCATTCAGGCTGGTATCCGGATCGCAAGATTCGGCTCTACGACCGCCGGAAGGCAAAGTGGGTGGGCGACTTCATTCATGAGTCCGTCGTAACGCACGAACCGATTGGGGAACTGCGCGGCGACCTGCTGCACTACACCTGTGACAGCTTTGCAAGCCACCTGAAGTCGCTGGATCGTTATACGGATTTGGCGGCGCGTGAAATCGCCGAATGCGGACAGAAGGTCGGCTGCAGCCGCCTGCTCATCGACCCGCCCTGGACATTCATCAGGACATTCGTTCTGCAGTTCGGTTTTCTGGACGGCATTCACGGACTCGCAATCGCCTACACCGCATCGCGGTACGTCTATTTGAAGTACGCCAAGGCGCGCGCTCTGAACTCGGGCAGATGAGAATCCTGCACATTGATACGGGTCCCGGCCTGAGGGGCGGACAGCGTCAACTCTTGATGCTGTTACAGGGCCTGGAGGCGCGCGGGCACGAGCAGACTCTTTTGGCGCGAGGTGAGACGTTACAAGCTTGGCCGGGCGCGCCCGTGATGAAGGGGTCTCTCTGGAGGCTCTCACGCACTGTCGATGTCGTGCACGCCCACGACGGCCGAGGACACGCACTCGCGGCCCAATTCTGCTGGGGTAAGCCTCTCGTGGTGTCTCGGCGTGTTGCCTTTCCCATCAAGAAGGGCATCTTTTCGAAGATCAAGTACCTGCGAGCGCAGAAGTACCTCGCCGTGTCCCGGCATGTTCTGGAGGTGTTGCTGCAGTCAGGCATCCCCGAGGGGAAGATATCGGTGGTTTATGACAGCGTTGAGCGGCGCGAGCTGGTATCGGACAAGGCGTCCGTGGCATCGCGCAACGCGGGCGGACCGTTGCATGTCCTCACGCCCCAAATCGATGACCCCCTGAAGAGATCGGACATCGTGCAGCAAGCCTGCAAGAAACTCGGAGCTGAGGTGATTCTGTCGGCGGACTTGAAACGCGATATGGATCAGGCCGATCTGTTCGCCTATCTGTCGGAAAGCGAGGGGTTGGGGTCTGCGGTCTTGCTGGCGATGGCTCACAGAAAGCCTGTCATAGCCAGCCGTGTCGGCGGCCTTCCCGAGATTGTGATCGATGAGCGGACGGGACTGCTGGTAGACAACGACGTGGAATCTGTGACCGCCGCGATCAGGCGCATCAGCCAGGACGCTGAACTGAATGCAGGGTGTGTGGACAGGGCCTTTCAGCAGATTTTGGGCCGATTTACCGATGATATAATGGTGCGGCGCACGGAAGAGGCTTATCAATCTGTCGTGCGCCGTCCCCTACCAATCGTGTGATCCTTCCGCTGATCTCCAGCTTGGCGCTTGCTTTCCTCTGCGGCCTGCTGGTTGGGAGCTTTCTCAACGTTTGCATCCATCGCTGGCCGCGCGGCGAGTCGGTGGTGCGGCCGCGGTCCCGCTGCCCCGCTTGCGAGAAGACAATTCCGTGGTACGACAACGTCCCGGTTCTCAGTTATCTGGTGTTGAAGGGGTGTTGCCGGTATTGCCGGGCGGCGATCGAACCGCACTACCCTGTCGTCGAGTTGCTCAACGGCCTTTTCTATGCATTCATCTTTTGGTGTTACGGTGTTGACCCCATCGCTTGGAAGCTGGCCTTGTTCGTTTCGATGATGCTGGTGCTTGTCGTGACGGACTGGAGGGAATACATCCTTCCGGACGAACTTACGATCGGAGGACTGATCGTCGGTTGGGCAATCAGCCCACTTGTCTATCTCGACGGCGAAGCCTCGCGGCTGTTTCTGCTCATTCTCGAAAAGCAGTATTCCCCCGGGCTCGTCTCGGTGCTGGAGTCGTTCGCCGCCTCGCTGCTGATAGCGGGCTTTTTTTTCCTGCTGGGCGAGGCGTACTACCGCCTGCGCCATGTCGAGGGTCTGGGCTTGGGCGACGTGAAGATGGTTGCGATGATCGGGGCCTTCTGGGGTTTCGGCGACACGTTGCTCACGTTGATACTCGCCTCGTTACTCGGATCGGTCGTGGGGATCGCGATGGTTCTGCTGGCCCGCAAGGACTGGAACCACGCCTTGCCGTTCGGGTCGTATCTGGGCGCAACAGCGATCGCGGTCGCGTTGTGGGGCGATGATATTCTGAGCTGGTACTTCCAGGAACTCTCCTGACCTGAGCGGCTTGGATCGGCGGAGGCACAGGTCCCGTGTCAATCGAGCGGGGCCTTCTGGCTGGCCTGATCCACTGGAGCCACTCCTCGCTTCCAATGAAACTACAAGAGATTGCGGAACGACTCGGGTGCCGCATCGCTGGCGACGCCGAAGTCGAAATCAAAGGTGTTGCCGGGCTCGATGAGGCCGGCCCCGAGGAGCTGACTTTCCTTTCGAATCCTCGCTACAAACGGCTGCTCAAGACGACACGCGCGGCCGCGGTGATCGTAAGAGAAGAGCCGGACGTTGGCGGCTCGACTTACCTGATTTCCCAAAACCCCTATCTCGATTTTGCGCGTGCCCTGGAACTCTTCTATCAGCCGCCCGTGCCGGAAACCGGCATCCACCCATCGGCGGTGATCGTTGATTCCGCAGTGATCGGCTCCAACGCAAGCATCGGACCGTATGTGGTGATCGGTGAAGACGTGGTCATCGGTGACAACGCCGTGATTCATCCCCATGTCACGATTTACCGCGGCGCGCGCATCGGCGACAATTTCGTGGCTCACTCGAACGCGGTCGTCCGCGAGTTCTGTGAAATCGGCGATCGTGTCGTACTGCAGAACGGGGCGATCATCGGCCCTGACGGCTACGGCTTTGCGCAGCGAGCGGACGGAACCCATCAAAAGATCGTCCAAGCCGGCAAGGTCGTGATCGAAGATGATGTTGAGATCCAGGCCGGCAGTTGCATCGACCGTGCGGCGGTCGGCGAAACACGTATCCGCAAGGGGACGAAGATCGACAACCTGGTGCAGATTGGCCATGCGGTCACGATCGGTGAGAACGGCATCATCTGTTCACAGTCCGGAATCGCCGGAAGCACCACCCTGGGGGACAATTGCATGCTGGCCGGTCAAGTCGGGGTGACCGGCCACCTCACGATCGGAAACAACGTGCTGATGACCGCCAAGACCGGAGTCGGGAAGGACATACCTGACGGCCGGAAGGTTTCCGGAGCACCCTCGATCGACAATCTCAGATGGCTGCGATGTACGGCTGTCTACAATCGGCTGCCCGAATTGGACAAGACCGTATCGTCATTCGACAAGAGGATTGCTGATCTGGAGGCCGGGTCCGGTGCGCGAGGTGAATCCTGAGTCCATCCGTGCTGTCGCGAGTCGTGTCTACGAGGGCTGCGCCAAGTAGGACGGAAGAACTCGGCCATAGCCTGCATGTCTCACCACCCGACGGTCGAAGCACGCGATACGACCGCCAGGACTTCGTTGCGCTTGCTTGCCGTGCTCGATGTACAGTTCAAGTACGCCTGCGCGCGCCAAGCGGCTCGCGCCTTTTTCCTCCGCCCGGCTCGCGCCTCGTCCTGACGGCCCTCTCACCCACTTCGCCTCGCCGCGTGGTGAGACATGCAGGCTAGCGTCGGCCCGTCGGCGCAAGGGTTGCCAAGATCTCGGCTTCGGTCACTGGCGGATGCTGGATGACCAATTGATCCGGGGCTCCCGCTGCATCGAAACTCTTCGCGAGCCACTCGCTGGGAAAGGCGTTCGAGATGTTGTGCAACACTGCCTTTCCGCTTGACAGCAGTGTTGCGGCGCCTCGGAAGTCTCCAGCTCTGCGTATACCGGGGACAAAGAAGTGATTCACATACTGGTCATCGGACGTGGCGTCAAAGCGGGCCAGGTCCGCCAGCAACACGACTTTGGAATCGGCCAGCGCTCGGGCGAATACCGCCCAGACGCCCGCTTGTCCTATCCCAACCAGGTTGAGGGATTCTCGCCCCGACAGTTTGCGCAGCCCGGCGATCGCGGTAAGAACGTCCTGCACGCGGTTGGCGTCGTCGGTGCGGTTGAAAGTGGTGAAGTAGCGCATCTTGCGCCCACGATCCTCGGAGGCTTCAACAGTTGTTTGCGACCGCCCCGACTGGAAGGCGTCGATGCCCATCACGACGCCTCCACGCGACAGCAAACCCTGCACGAGCCCGTCACGACTCTCGGAAGAACTCAGCACCCAGGCGAGACCTTCGGGATGAACGATGAGAGTCGGGTGCACCGCCGGATTGGCTCTGCGAGGTTGCAAGATCACTCCCGGCACCCGATCTCCTTTCCCCTCCCGGCCCACAAGCAGCATCTTTCCATTAGTCAGCGGCTCCGTCTCTTTGACGATCAATGCCTCTGCATTCGGCATGCTCGCCATCAATGCAAGACCGAGTCTTTCGCGAAAGGCTTTCCGTGCTTTCTCGAGCGTGGCGGCGTCGGAGGGCATGAGCTGCCTGGTCTGCTTTTGGGCCTCGCCGATCCACGAACGGATCAAGCCGGCTTGATCGAGGGCGTGCGGCGGCAACTCTTTGTTCCAAAGGCTTACGAGGCTTTGTAGTCCACGCATGGAAATCCCATGGTCCGTCAGGTCGTCCGGCGGCGCAGGGAGGGCCTTCTTCGCGAAGAACTTGTATACCTCTTCGCGGCTCTGCCGATTGTAGTTGTGCGGCGCGTCGATCTGGACTTGTTCGAGTTGCAGCTCCGCGTTGTACAGCTTGTAGACGCTCCGCACGCCAGGATACTCGTCTGTGGGGGTGTTGCGCGTCCAATCTCCTGTGGCCGAGACCATCAGCATCGGCCGGGGCGCCATAAGAGCCGCAATCTCGACGTTGTGAGTGTCGATGCGCAGGTTCGCCGTGTTTTCGCAGACGGAGCCGCCCTGCATGATGGCCGAGATCATATTCACCGGCGCTGAATATCGGATACGATCATCAACTGCCGTGAGGAAGAACGTCTGCGTCCCGCCGCCGGATGCGCCGGTGGCTCCGATTCGTTGTGGGTCGACGTCCCTCAACGACTCGAGAAAATCTACGGCTCGTACGCTGTTCCAAGTCTGCAAGCCGAATATCCCGAGACCCCACAGATGCTCGCGGGGACCTTCGAAGCCATGGGGAAGCTGTGCGGTGTCGTTGTAGCCGATCATGTCGTAGGTGAAGACAACGTAACCCTGCTTGGCGAGGCTGACGCCACGAGCCGGCACTGAGCCTCTCTCCGAATTTTCGAAGCGGCCGTAGCGCCAGTGGCCGTGGGGAGAAACGACTCCCGGGAAAGGGCCGCTCTTCCCAAGCGGACGATAGAGGTTCCCGCCGAGAAAGAATCCCGGCCAGGTCTCTAACAGCACCTTCTCGATGGAGTAGCCCTCGTATTCGATCCGGCCGAAGACCTGCGAGTTGAGCGGGGTTTTGTTCGGCATGGGCAACAGCCCGGAAGCAAACTTCACCTGCTTCCGCAAGAAGGTAGCGCGCTCTTTCCATGCATCGAGCGAGTCATACCGGGGCATGGAATATTTCATGTCGGTGTGTCGGATCACCGCCTTGCGCTGATCGACATCAGGGATTTCACCGCCGGCGCCGAGCACCGGGACGAGCGCGAGGAATGCTGCGAGTGGAGCCACGAAACGTTTCATCGCGAGAGATTGTAGCGCATGCCCACGCTCCGCCAGCGCCATGTGCGATGCTGTTCGGACGTACATGCCGAAGCGGATCCACAACCAGGTAGCTGATCTCATCGGGCACACTCCCATGGTGCGTTTGGATGCTTTGTCACCTCCGGGAGGAGCAACGATCCTGGGGAAACTCGAATATCTGAACCCCAGCGGCAGCGTGAAGGATCGGCCGGCGCTCAGCATGATCCGTGACGCGGAGTCTACCGGACGTCTCAGGCCCGGTATGACGATCGTAGAGGCGACGAGCGGCAATACGGGCATCGGCCTTGCGATGTTGTGCGCCAAGTTCGACTACAACCTCGTCCTTACGATGCCTGAGACGATGAGTTTCGAGCGGCGCTCACTGGTCAAGCGCTACGGTGCGCGCGTCGTGCTGACGCCTGGAGACAACGACATGTCCGGCGCTGTGAGCAAGGCTTCTGAGATCGTCGAGCAGAATCCGGGCTGCATCCAACTCAAGCAGTTCGAGAACCCGGCCAACCCCGAGATGCATCGCAAGACCACCGGGCCGGAGATCCTCGATGCGACAGGCGGCGACATCACGGCCTTCGTGGCCGGAGTCGGTACGGGAGGGACGATCACCGGCGCCGGCGAGGTGCTGAAAGCGGCTATACCCGCTGTCAAGGTCATTGCCGTCGAACCTGCCGTCTCCGCCGTGCTGAGCGGCAAGCAACCTTCGCCCCACGCCATTGAAGGAATCGGCGCGGGGTTCATACCAGGCATTCTCAACCGCGACGTGATTGACGATGTCATGACCGTCGAAGACCGCGACGCGTTTGAAATGACGGAACTTCTGGCAAGCAAGGAATCGCTGCTCGTCGGCATCTCGTCGGGGGCGAACGTCCTGGCCGCCCGCCGGTTCGCGCAACAACTCTCACCTGGCGATACGGTCGTCACCATCCTTTGTGACACGGGCACCCGCTACTTCAGCGTCGAAGAGTACTTCCGCAGGGATGACGCCGGGCCCGGCGGCAGTCTGCTTTAGCTTTAGGGAACCTGCAATTTGCATCTCAGCACGAGAGAAAAGAAATTCGAAGACCGCTTCCGCAAGAAGCTGTCGGCGCCGGCGGCGCCGGCGTGGCGGGGCATCGCCGCTTGCGCTGTGCTCACCTGGCTGGCGTTCTATTTGCACACCCTGCCGTTCGCGCCTTTCACTCTGAACGGCACCCATCCGCTGAGTGCCGTCTTGTTGGCATTGCTACTCGGGCTGTTGATTCGCAATATGCTTCCTTCGGGCGCCGGTTTGAAGCCGGGTGTTGACCTCGTCATCAAAAAGCTGTTGCCGATAGGCATCGTGCTGCTTGGCGCGGGTCTTGATTTTTATGACCTGATCCGCGTGGGTTTCCGAGTCTTGTTGGGGGCCATCGTATTGATCGTGGGCATCATTTTCTTCACGCGGCTCCTGGCTCGCCTCCTCCGCGTGGAATCGGGTCAAGGCTTGTTGATTGGCGTGGGAACAGCTATTTGCGGTACGTCAGCCATCGTCGTGCTGGCTCCGGTCGTCGAGTCGGAAGAGAAGGACATCGCCATCTCCGTTGCATCGATCAACTTGCTTGGGGCGCTGGCCATGTTTGTTTTCCCTTTCGCGGGGGCTCTACTGTCGTTGTCGCCTGAGATATACGGCGAATGGTGCGGATTGGCCATCCATGCCACGCCTCAAGTGATCGCCGCCGGGTTTGCGCATCAGCTTGACGGAGAGACCGCCGGCAAAATCGCCACCATCGTCAAGCTGACACGCATCTCGCTACTCGGTCCGTTGGTCTTCGTCATCGGAGTGCTGTACGCCCGCTATCGACGCCAGGAGTCGGTTTTTGTCGCGCCGACTGTCAACTACCGCCGACTGATGCCGGCGTTCGTGCTGTTTTTCGTTGGCATGGCATTCCTGAGGACGATGGGATTCTTCCCGGAAGTCACGCTGCACATGGCTGATCGGTTTGTCTTTGGGGCGGGCGACCGGACGCTGGATCTCGCTGCGGTGCTTGGTCAGGCCGGCAAATGGGTTATCACGGCGGCGATCGCCGGCATCGGGCTGATCACGGAGTTCCGAGCTCTGAGAACCGGCGGCTTGCGACCCATGGTGCTTTGCCTGCTGGCTACCGTGATGATCGCGCTGCTGGGCCTGGGTTACGCTTTCTGGCGTTGAAGCGGAATCGCCGGTCTCGGCTCATCGATGCCGGGCGGTATCCGCTCTCGCGGCTGCTGTGGACTCCTACTTTTTCGTCCAGGTATAGGAGTCGAAATCAAAGTCGTAGGCATCCCGGCCGGGCACTTCCGGCACGCTCGTCTCCGGCATCCAGTAGGCAAGTCGCTGCTTCAAGAATGCGTAGCGCGGCTCTCCGGCGAGGTTGTCCCACTCGTTCGGATCGTTGACGCGATCGTACAATTCATCCGTCCCGTCGGCGTAACGGATGTAACGCCATTTCTCGGTTACGACAGCGTGATTGTCTGGCAGATAGGTCGTCACGGCAGGGCGGCGTTTGGCCCCGGCGTCGCGGAGCTGCGGAGTCAGGCTTGCTCCCTCGAGGTCATGAGCCTTGGGGAGCCCGCACAGGTCCGCAAGCGTCGGGTAGATGTCGAGCAGTTCGACGGGTTGCTTGCGGTCCAAGCCCGCGTGATGTACGCCCGGACCGGCCCAAATCATCGGGACGTGAGTCGAGCGCTGCCACAGGGTGCTCTTGTGCCAATGGCGTTTTTCACCGAGGTGCCAGCCGTGATCGCTCCAGAAAACGACAATCGTGTTCTCCGCATAGCGGCTTTCCTCGAGCGCCCGGAGCACATATCCGACCATTGCATCCGCGAAGCTGATGCAGGCCAGATAGGCTTGCACGCCGTCCGTCCACTTGCCCTCTCGCAAAATGCGTTCATGTTCGGCGCGGCGCACGGCGGCCCACTTCTGTGCGATCGGAGGGATGTCGTCGAGATCGTTCCCCGGTACTTCAGGCAGGCGTACCTCCTCTTTCGGATACAGGTCGAAGTAATTCTGAGGCGCGAACAGCGGGATGTGCGGATGCCAAAGTCCCACGGCCAGGAAGAAAGGCTTGTCGTGCTCCCTCTTCAAGAACTCCTGGCCGTACCGGACCGCCGCCATGTCGCCGTACGTGCGTTCAGGGCGGTTCGGCAGAACACCCCAGTCGAATTCGCCGGCGAAATTGTCGCCCGCCATTCCGTTGAAGGGATGTCCCGGTGGATTGGGGATCTTCTTGATCCAGGGATAGTAGGAGAGACGCCGATACCAGGGGTCGTCGAACTCCTGGATCTGGAAATCGTCCCACTGATCCGGCGGATTGAAGCCCGCCACATGGTGAAAGATCTTCCCCGCGCCGGCGGCATGGTAACCGTTCTCGCGGAAGAACATGGGTAACGTCTTGATATCAGGATGCGCCGGCCGCCAGTATTGATTATTGCGATACACTCCCGTTGTCGAGGGCCGCTTGCCGGTCATCAGTGCTGTCCGCGAGGGATTGCAGACGGGCGACGAGCAATGGGCGTCGCGGAACAGAACTCCGCGGCGGGCCAGCGCATCGATGTTGGGAGTCCGAACACCCGGATAGCCCCCCAGGCATCCCACCCAGTCGTTCATATCGTCTACCGAGATCGAAAGAACATTGGGCCGCTCCCCAGCCCCCCGTGCCGTAGCCGCCCCAACCAGAGCAGCGGCAAAGCTTCGTCGCGTAAGCATGGTCCGATTCTACTCGGGAACGGTCAAGCGGCGTGACAGAGCGGTGGTAGAGAGTTTTTGAAATACGAAGTTTTCCTGAAGGCGGAAGCCAAGCCGCCCTTACGCTTCCCGCTAAACCGGGGCCTTGGCGGTGTTTTGGTGCTGCCGTATCTTCGTCCCCTCAGCCGCTATCATAGACGCGAGACACAACTGCCCAGGAGCGCCATCATGCCATCTGAAACAAACGGGATCCCCTCACGCGAAAAAGCCACTTTTGGCGCCGGTTGCTTCTGGGGCGTCGAGGCGACGTTCCGGGAGTTGAATGGCGTGACTGCGACCGCCGTTGGCTACTGCGGCGGTGAATTTGCGAATCCGTCCTATCCGGATGTATGCACCGGCCTGACCGGACATGCGGAGGTCGTCGAGGTGGAGTACAAGCCCTCCGAGATCAGCTACGAGCAACTGCTCGACGTTTTCTGGCAGTCGCATGACCCGACGACGCTGAACCGACAGGGGCCCGACGTGGGAACACAGTATCGCTCCGTGATCTTCTTTCATACACCGGAGCAGCAAAGCGCGGCTCGAAAGTCCAAGGAAGCGCTCGATCTTTCCCGGCGCTTCGGTCGCTCGATCGTGACGGAAATTACACCCGCGTCAACCTTCTACCGCGCCGAAGAGTATCATCAGCGATATCTTGAGAAACGCGGCTTGGCTCACTGCCGGTTCTGACCTGCATTTCTCACCACCCGACGGCCGAAGCACGCGGGAAAAGGCCGTGATTCGTATTTCGTGTCTCGTGATTCGTGAAAAGCATGGGCAGGGGGCCTAGTTTGCTCCAGAAGAAATGCCTAACGGCCGGTGAACCGTAAAGTACGTCTGCGCGCGCCTTTTTCCTCCGCCCGGCTTGCACCTCGTCCTGACGGCCCTCTCACCCACTTCGCCTCGCCATGTGATGAGAAATGCAAGGCTAAAGCACGAAGTGTGTACATCGTGGATACGCTCATTGTCAGTCCAAGTTTGGAGGCGAGTTCTCTCACAACGAGGATCGCGCCAGAGTCGATCTTGGCCTTTTCTTCTGCGCTCTTCCGTTAAACAGGTTTGCCCGCCGAGCTGCCTGCGCAACTGGATTTTTCCTGCTGGTGGTACTATCGGAGTCGTATTCGGGGCAATTCCAAAGTAAGCTGGAGTCGGAATGGCAAGGAGACTTCACATGACAAGATGGGGAACGTTGCTGTTCGCAGTTCTGCTGCTGATTTCGCCGGCGACTGGCGAGGATCACGAGGCGGCTCAGCTCAGAATGAGTTTCGAGTCTGCCGTGGCGGCGCTCAACGCCGGAGACATCGACGGCTTCCTGGCCGATGTTCACGAAAAGGCGCTTTCGTTTTATTCCTGTGGCCCGACTTCGGGCAAGGAAGGCAAGGCGGCATGCCAGTTGGACTGGGAACGCTTCTTCGGCAAGACTCATGAGGCCAGGTTCGAGCCACAGAACATGCAATACCGTGTGATTGGAAACACCGGCATCGCGTGGGGAGAGTACGAAGTAAATGTAAAAACCAGGGATGGCGGGAACGCACACCACCGCGGGCGTTACACCATGACTTATACGAAAGAAGATGGGAAGTGGAAGGTCATCATGCAACACAACACGCCTGCGGAGCAGGGACCGGCCGGACCGCGCGAACGTCTGTCGCGAGCCCGGCCGTCAGGCTCCTGACTGGTTTTCCACGTCTCCATTTCCGAGAATCAGTTGATCACGAGGGTTGTCGGAGCCGTCTTTGACGACCCACAACTCGGAACATCCGCAATCACTGGGAGTTCGGGGGGCCGTCGACAGGTCGCGATGTAGAATAGTCGAGGATCAACGGCTCTCCGATGCGCCGCTCAATGACGGCCTTCCTGAACAAGCTGACCAGAGTGATGCTGTGGGGGTCCGTGATCGGCGCCCTCTCCTTGCTGGCGCAACCTGCTGACAGCGGCGGCGATGCTCGATCCACGATCTCGGCTGACGAGGACAGATCTTCGGGCGATAGTCATCAGCGCATGCTGGAGTTGCTCGATGACATTCGCGATCTGAGTTCCCGGGAAAACGAATATACGGGGGACGCCTTGCATGCCCGTGAACGCGGGCAGCTCGAAGTCCTTCCCGCGGACGCCCCGGCCGCTCAACGAGCACGCCTGCACCTGATTGTGGGGAAGGATGAGTTGCGTTTGGGCAGAAACGAACAGGCTGTTGCACATCTTTTGAAGGCTTATGAATTGTCGGACAAGAACCTTGTTCAGCCGGCTTTCCAACTCGCTGTTGCCTACCTGCGTCTGGGAGAAATCCAAAACTGTCTCACACATCGCAATGCCGAAAGTTGCATTCTGCCGATTCGGGGCGGCGGGGTTCATCGGGAACAGTCCGGTGCTCGATCGGCCATCCAATATCTGATGGAGGTTCTCGATCGCCGGCCTCAGCACATCGCCGCGCGTTGGCTGTTGAACCTCGCTTACATGACGGTGGGAGAATATCCCTCGAAAGTTCCACCGGATTTTCTCGTACCTCCCGAGCGCTTCGAATCCGGGCAGGAGTTCCCTCGGTTCCGAGACGTTGCTCCGAGCCTGGGGCTGAATACGGTCAGCCTGAGCGGCGGCGCTATCGCCGACGACTTTGACGACGACGGTTGGCTCGACATCGTGGTCTCGGATTGGAGCCCCCGCGGGCAGCTTCGCTACTTCCGCAACAATGGAAACGGCTCCTTCACCGATCGTACCGTCGAGGCCGGATTTCGAGGGCTGTTCGGTGGGCTGAACCTGATCCAAGCCGACTACGACAACGATGGAGATCTTGATATCTATGTCCTTCGTGGCGCTTGGCTCGGAAAGTCCGGACGGTATCCCGACTCGCTTCTGCAGAACGACGGCAAAGCGCGTTTTCGCGACGTCACTTTCGATGCCGGACTGGGAGTGGCGCATTACCCCACGCAGACTGCCGGGTGGGCTGACTACGACAATGACGGCGACCTTGACCTCTACGTTGGCAATGAGGTCTTCGCTTGCCGTCTTTTTCGCAATAACAACGATGGCTCCTTCACTGATGTCGCCGGGTTCGCCGGTGTGACGAACGATGACGTTGCCAAGGCCGTCGTCTGGGGCGACTACGACAGCGACCGCTACCCCGATCTCTACGTGTCGAATTTCGGCGGACCCAATCGCCTTTATCACAACAATGGCGACGGCACGTTCACGGATGTCGCCGCGGACGCTGACGTCAGCTACCCGTTCAAGAGCTTCCCGGCGTGGTTTTGGGACTTCAACAATGACGGCAGCCTTGACCTGTTCGTGTCCGGGTATGAGCGGCGGGTGGAGGATGTGGCGTCTCACTACTTCGGCCTTCCGGCGATGGAAACCGAGCTCGACAGCCTTTACCAGGGAGACGGGAAGGGCTCTTTTCAGGAAGTCGCTTACGACGTCAACCTGGATCGCATCACGCAGCCCATGGGATCGAACTTCGGTGATCTCGACAACGATGGTTTCCTCGACTTCTATTTGGGAACCGGCTATCCGGAATACGAAGGCCTGATGCCCAACCTGCTGTTCCGGAATGCCGGCGGGAGCCGCTTTGTCGATGTCACCACGGCGGCAGGCCTGGGTCATTTGCAGAAGGGCCACGGCGTGGCCTTTGCCGACTTCGATCACGACGGTGATCAGGACATCTTCACCGAGTTGGGCGGCGCCTATGCCGGAGACGTTTTCGGCAATGCCCTGTTCGAGAATCCGGGCTTTGACAACCATTGGTTGGTTGTCAAGCTTGTCGGCGTAACCTCCAACAGGTCCGGTATCGGCGCGCGGATTCGCGCGGACATCATCGAGGACGGCAATAAGCGCTCGATCTACAGGTGGGTGAACAGCGGAGGAAGTTTCGGAGCCAACCCACTGCGGCAGCACTTGGGCCTGGGCCGTGCCGAGTCGATTCAGTCTCTGGAGATCTATTGGCCCACTTCCGACCGAACACAGGTATTCAGAGATGTCGACGTCAATCAATTCATCGTCGTGACCGAAGACCAGGAGAAGTACGCAACGCAGACGTATCGGCCTTTGAAGTTCTAACGCAGCTACGGCTGCCGAGAGTGGCCATGCTGTCTCCCGGACCGGTTTGCTTACAACCGAAGTGACGACTCGTCTGCGCTCACCCGGGAAGGGATAAACATGCCCTGGAAGCGATGAGCCGCTCCGTGTGAGGCGACTGTGCTTCGAGAAGCAGTTTTCCAAGGTGTGACTTTCCCATATACGCCTCATATACTGTGTGCAGATTGCCGAAGCTCGCCGTTTTTTTGCTGCTGCTTATAGCCGCTGTTCCGGCGGTCGCGGTCGATTTCGATCGAAACGTCCGCCCTGTCCTTTCGGACAACTGCTACGCATGCCATGGTCCTGACGCGGCAAAGCGGCAAGCGAACCTGCGGCTTGATGTCGAAGATCAGGCGCGCAACATGGCGCGCGAGGCTTTGCGGCGTGTCGTCAGCGACGATGTTTCGCAGCGCATGCCGCCGGCCTACTTGGGGCATGACAAGCTCGCTGAGGGGGAGATCGAGATCCTGCGCGCCTGGGTCGAAGCCGGTGCGCCATGGAGTGCTCATTGGGCTTTCGTGGCGCCTGCGCGTCCCAGCCAGCCGGCGGTGCGATGGGAACACCTTGTGCGCAACCCGATCGATCGCTTCGTATTCGAACGTCTCGAGAAAGAGGGGATGTCACCGGCCAAAGAGGCGGATCGCAGGTCGCTCATCCGCAGGTTAAGCCTGGATTTGACAGGTCTGCCGCCTGAAATAAAGGAAGTACGCTCTTTTGTCGACGACACGTCCCCGAAAGCCTACGAACGAGTGGTCGATCGGCTCCTCGAATCTCAGCGTTTTGGAGAACGGATGGCGGGCCGCTGGCTGGATGCTGCGCGCTATGCAGACACGCAGGGATATCAAAACGACGCTCCCGTCGAGATGTGGCGTTGGCGAGATTGGGTGATCGACGCGTTCAACTCGAACAAACCTTTTGACGAGTTTACGGTCGAGCAAATCGCCGGTGACATGCTTCCCGACCCCACTCTTGAGCAGTTGATCGCCACGGGCTTCAACCGCAACCATCGCACAAACAGTGAGTTGGGAATCGTGGATGAGGAGTACCGCGTCGAGTATGTGGTTGATCGCGTGGAGACCATGTCGACGGTTTTTCTGGGTCTGACGGTTGGTTGTGCGCGGTGCCACGATCATAAATACGACCCCATTTCGCAGAAGGAGTTTTATCAGCTTTACGCATACTTCAATAACGTTCCCGAGCGAGGCAGGGTGGTGCGACCCTTCAACTCTCCCCCGATGATTCCAGCACCGACGAGGGAGCAGGTTCGACGGCTGAAGGATCTCTCGGATGAAATCTCTCTCTCCAAAAAGCAATTCCTTGAGACGTTCGATTCCGCCTCCCATGCTTTCAAGAAGTGGGAGAGTAAAATTACCCGCTCGAAGAAGCCGTTGCAATGGCTTCCTCGCGATGGTCTGGCGGCGAGCTTCGATTTTGAAAGCGATCTGAGAGGGGCTTCGGTTTCCGGCAAAGTCGTACAGGCTGACGGCCATGTCGGCCGGGCGATTTCCCTGCAGGGCCACGGCCATATCGAAGAGCCGGAGCTGCTGAATTACGACTACAACGACGCGTTCAGTGTCGCCGCATGGATCAAGCCGGAGTCAACCGACGGCGTGATTCTGAGTCGCTCGGAGAAGTTCGACACTCATGAGGAGAACGCCGGCAGGGGCATCACGCTAAACATCGAGAAAGGGAAGTTGAAGCTCAAGCTGATCAGCCGGATCGACGACTGGATCATCGTCAGTTCACGCGCTTCCGTACCGCTGCGTCGCTGGACGCACGTGACCGCGACGTACGACGGATCGCTTATCGCTGCAGGCGCCAGGCTCTACATTGACGGCCGGGAAGTCGATACGGTCGCCGAGTTGGACTATTCCAATACCGATATGAAGACGAAAGCGCCTTTTCGAATCGGCGCGGGCGCAGACGCGGACAGTGGGTTCGTCGGCAGCATGGATGAAATCGTTGTCTATGACCGGGAGTTGAAGAGCGAAGAGGCTTCGATGTTGGCGGTCGCCGAGAACCTCAGCGAGATCGCACGGATCCGGAGCGGAGAACGGACTGAGGATCAAAAACGCAAGATCGAGTGGGCTTTCGCCGACAAATACGGGCCTCGCGAAGTACGGGCTTCGTGGGCGGCGCTGAGCCGGTTGAAGCGGGTCAGAGATGATCTGGAGAGCCGAGTCTCCAGCGTAATGATCATGGCCGAGAAGGACCCGCCCCGAGACACATTCGTGCTCGAGCGCGGCGCATACGATAAACCAGGCGAGAAAGTTCTTCCCGGCGTTCTGAGTGTCCTGCCGCTCCTGCCGGAGTCGGCGGCCAACGATCGCCTTGCTTTGGCGCGCTGGCTGGTCGATCCTGCCAATCCTTTAACGGCGCGTGTCACGGTGAACCGATTCTGGCAGATGCTGTTCGGCGAGGGTCTCGTCCGGACGCCGGAGAATCTGGGGACACAGGGCGAGCGGCCGACGCACCCGGAACTCCTGGATTGGTTGGCTGTCGAGTTTGTTGAAGGCGGCTGGGACGTTAAATCGCTTCTGAAGACGATCGTGATGAGCGCAGCATACCGGCAAGACTCGAAGGGGATCGGCGATGCTGTGAGCAGGGACCCTGAGAACAAGCTGTTCGCGCGTGGACCGCGGTTCCGACTACCGGCGGAAGCTGTACGGGACCAGGCGTTGCTGCTGGCAGGGTTGCTGCACGAACAATCGGGTGGGCCGTCCGTGAAGCCCTATCAGCCGGAGGGACTATGGATCGACATCGCTTCCGGCGGAAGCTACATCTCTGACGACGGCGATGATCTTTATCGCAGGAGCCTTTACACCTACTGGCGTCGAACCGTTGGCCCTCCTTCGATGCTCAACTTCGATTCGTCCACGCGAGAGACCTGCACGGTGAGGACGGAGCGAACCAACACACCCTTGCAGGCGCTGAATCTGATGAATGATGTGACGTTTGTAGAGGCGTCGCGAAAGTTCGCAGAGCGAATGTACCTGGAAGGTGGCGAGACCCCCAGGGACCGTCTGGCATACGGATTCGAAATGGCGACCTCGCGGCCTCCCAGTGGTCAGGAGTCCGACATCCTCGAGAGGGCATTCGCCAAACAACTGGAGAGCTTCCGGGAAGATCCGAAAGCGGCGGCGCGACTACTGGCCCAAGGAGAAAGTCCGGTTCACACTCGCGTGAAACGAACCGAGCTTGCGGCCTATGCCATGACCGCGGGTTTGATCCTGAATCTGGATGAGACGGTGACGAAGCAATGAAACCGACTGACCGGGCAACCCATCTGACCAGACGTCATTTCTTCGGGCGCAGCACAAGCGGCCTGGGCATCGCAGCGTTGGCTCATTTAATGGGAAAGGACGCTGCGGGAAAGGGTGGATTACCGGGTTTGCCGCACATGGCACCCAAGGCCAAGCATGTCATCTACCTGTTCCAGAGCGGTGGGCCTTCGCAGCTCGATCTGTTCGATTACAAGCCCAAGCTCGAGCAGCTTCACGGCACGGAGCTGCCCGATTCGGTACGAAGGGGTCAGCGACTGACCGGCATGACGGCCTCGCAAAAAACGTTTCCGGTCCAGAAGACTTTGTTCGAGTTCAATCGGCACGGCGAATCCGGCGCCTGGGTCAGTGAATTGCTGCCGCATACGGCTAAGATTGCCGACAAGCTCTCGTTCATCCGGACGATGCACACCGAAGCGATCAATCACGATCCGGCCGTGACGTTCCTTCAGACCGGGTCCCAGCTTGCCGGACGCCCCAGCATCGGGGCGTGGCTCTCCTACGGACTTGGCACGGAGAATGAAGACCTTCCGGCATTCATCGTCATGATTTCACGCGGCAAGGCCCGCGTTGGCCAAGCTCTCTACACGCGGCTGTGGGGCAGTGGCTTCTTGCCGAGCCGCTATCAAGGCGTCAAGTTCCGTTCGCAGGGCGACCCCGTCCTTTATCTCTCGGACCCTGAGGGAGTGAGTCGAAATCGTCGCCGGATGTTCCTCGATGACCTGGCGGCGCTGAATCAGATCCAACGTGAAGAGTTCGCGGACCCGGAGATCGAGACGCGCATTGCCCAATACGAGATGGCGTACCGCATGCAGGCGTCGGTCCCGGAACTGATGGATCTGTCAAGCGAGCCGGAATCCACGTTCGCCCAGTACGGCGAGTCAGCACGGATCCCGGGAACATTCGCCCGCCACTGTCTGGTCGCAAGACGTTTGGTGGAGCGCGGGGTTCGGTACATCCAGCTCTTTCATCGCGGATGGGACCAGCACCGGTCGTTGCCAGATCAAATTGCCCAACAGTGCGCCGATACCGATCAGGCTTCTGCGGCGCTGGTTGATGATCTCGACCGGCGCGGTCTGCTCGATGAAACCCTGGTGGTCTGGGGCGGGGAATTCGGGCGCACAGTCTACTGTCAGGGCAAGATGACCAACGACAGCTACGGACGTGACCACCATCCGAGCTGTTTCACGATTTGGCTTGCCGGAGGGGGCCTCAAGCCCGGAGTGATCTACGGCGAGACCGACGAATTCTCATACAACCCCGTTGACAAACCAGCACACGTCAATGATCTGCATGCCACACTTTTGCACCAGCTTGGCATCGATCACACCAAGCTGACGTATCCCTATCAAGGGAGGCAGTTTCGTCTTACCGATGTCGGCGGCGAGGTCATTCGCGAGTTGGTTGCTTAGCGTGCGAGTCAGCTTTCGTCAGGTGTGTTTGGGAAGGCGGAGAAATTTGGCGATCCCGGGTTTCTTCTTCTCAGAATCATTCTGTAGTTCGATGGGCATTCAGTTCTGTTGCCTGTGAATCCGAAACCCGGAAGGTCCGGAGACTCTCCGAATTCGCTCCAGCGCCTTGGCCGAACAACAAGGGAACAGCCGGACGCCAGGTCGCTGCCGGCGCGGGCCAGGCTGGATATGGCCCATCCCCCGTGCAGTCACCCGGCAAGAGACGAAAAAGCCCTCGAAGCGATCAACCGCGCCGTGAAGCTGGATCATTCATACTCGGCCGTTGCTTGTCACTCGCGGGAAGTGATGGCATGCTGAGAACAAGGGTCTTTCAGTTTCCGGGCGCGTAGCTCAGCCGGATAGAGCATCTGCCTTCTAAGCAGAGGGTCGCAGGTTCGAGTCCTGCCGCGCCTGCCATTGCCTTCCAATGAGTCAGCACCACCGATGCTGAGCGCGGAGACGGCAGGCATGCAGCCGGCAGTAAGCCGGGCTTTTCTTGAAGCAGTCGAGGTATCGACAGCAACCTGAAGCCATGCGATCAACCGCGAGAGCAGTCTGAGCGACGGGCGGGGATCAACAACGGGCGGCTACTGCTTGCAAGACGGGCAAAGCTCTTTCGACTCCCTTGCGCGGCAGATAGGGCGCAGCTTCTTCGTAGTCGTCGAACCAATGCGCCGCACTGTTGCGCCGAAATACCATCACACGTCCGGTGTCCTTGGGGTCGGCCGCGCGGTGATATTGAAAGATCACTTGCGATTCGTTCAGGCCAACGACTGCGATCTTACCGGTCACGTGAGACATGCTGAAACGCGCCCGCTTGGCGAGGCCTGAGCACTGGTTCTGCGCCTCGACAAAAATCCGATAGGCCTCCTCGATGGGAACCGAATAGGCCTTGTTGCCTTCGGTGGGCCGGCACTGGAAGACGTAGTAGGGCGGCACGCCCATGTAGGAAAGCTCGTTGAAGAGTTCCAGCATTGTCTCGACGCTATCGTTCACGCCCCGGATCATCGGAGTCTGATTGATGATGATGGCGCCGTGCTTGTGCAATGCATCGAGGCCTTCCCGCGCCACCGCGGTCAGTTCCACCGGGTGATTGAAGTGCGCCATGATGTAGATGCGCGCCTCGGTGGTGCTGTAGGTCTCGAGCATCCTCCACAACGAGGGGTCGTTGAGAATCCGGTATGGATTGAACGCCGGCATTTTGGTACCGATCCGGATGATCTTGACATGCGGGATATCGCGAAGGCCGGCGATCACGGGCTCCAACTTGCTGGTGGACATGATCAGCGGGTCGCCGCCCGTCAACAGCACGTTCGAAATCTCGGGATGCTCGCGGATGTATTCCAGGCCTTTCGAAACGTCTTTGACCACCTCGTCGTTATCATTCATGAACAGCCGCTTGCGGAAGCAGAAGCGGCAGTAGGCGCCGCATACGTCGTTCACGAGGAGCAAGGCCGTATCGCGGTACTTGTGTTCGAGACCGGGGACTTTGGTGTAGAGTTCCTCGAAGGAGGCGTCCAAGCGGCCCCATTCATCCAGTTCGTCTTCGCGAGGAACGATCAATTGACGAATCGGATCGTTTGGATCATCCCAGTTGATCAGGCTTTGGTAATAGTCGTTGGTACGGAAAACGAACTTCTCTTGGACCGGCCTAAGTCTATCTTTCTCGGAATCGCTCAACTCGGTGATTTGATCGATGCGAGTCAGATATTTTGGCTTTTTCAAAATGGGTCTCCTTGTAAGACATCACTACTCGTGAGCAGGATCTTGCGGCTCACCAAAAAAGAGTGCGGATGAAGACGCCGTGCCGTGGCAGGGCACGGTGACTTCTCGCGAAGGATCAGGGCGGGTTCAGTAAAACATATCAGGGCAAACCTGTCAAGAAGCGGTGAGGCGCGGCGGAGGCGGCCGGAAGCACATGATGGCCACTAGCCTGCCTTTCTCACCACCCGACGGCCGAAGCACGCGATACGACCGCCAGGACTTCGTTGCGCTTGCTTGCCGTGCTCGATGTACAGACAAGTACGCCTGCGCGCGCCTTTTTCCTCCGCCCGGCACGCACCTCGTGCTGGCGGCCCTCTCACCCACTTCGCCTCGCCACGTGGTGAGAAATGCCGGCTAGAATCCGCTGGGGTGGATGGAGTAGGTCTCGATCCATTCTCCGCCCGCCGGAATGCTTTGGAGGTGATCGTATCGGCCGCGATGAGCCAGGTTGAAGGCGTTCGTGATGCTGCTCATCGGTTCAAAGCAGATGAATGCGCGCTCCTTGCCGGGAGGGGCATAGACCACCGCCTCGCGGTATTTTTCCCCGTAGCGAACCTCGATGGTTTGCTGTTTGCCCTGCACGGCAAACCGTGCTGTTCCATCGGCAGCGCGGCGAAGGCCTCCGAAGACGTGATCGAGAAACGTTCCGGCGAGCGAGATTCTCTCCGGGTTGGGGAATACGTTGCGAACCGGTTGCGCGCTTCCGGTGGGAACGAGACGGTCCGTCAATGTCCAGATGCGCTCTACCGGCAGTCGGACGGTCCAGGCGTCGCGGGGCGCATCGTGAATCTGGAAGTAAGGGTGATAGCCGACCGAGAGCGGCATGGTCTGCGAGCCTTGATTAACGATGCGCGTTTCGATGGCCAGCGCGCCTGCTCGGAGCCGATACGTCATATCGATCTGATGCGCGAACGGGAAGTGAGCGAGCAACTCCGCATGCCTTGCGAATGAGAACCGACTCGTGACATACGCTTCCTCTGCGGTCGCTTCCAACTCGACGACCTCCCATTCAGGCCGAAAGAGAAGCAAACCGTGGATCGGAAGGCCGTTGCCGTCGCGGAGCAGATTGCCGAGATGTTTGTCCAGCAGATAGCGCCTGCCTTCGAAGTAGAACCCTTCCTCGTCCAGTCGGTTTGCCCACGGAGCGAGAAACGGGTTTCCGCAGAGCTTCGGCTCGCGAGCGAAGTCTGCAACGGATTCGTAGGGAAACCAGAAGACGTTCCTGCCGCCAACGATCATCTCGTAGGCGTTGTTTCCGACGGTGGGCGCAATCGAGACGACAATGTCCCGCTCATTGTCATTGAGTCGAACGACAGGGATGCCGTCAGCGGTCGTCTTCTGCGCCGTGTAGGGTTGAGCGAGTGCGGACATGGCGAGCGGAAGAAAGAGAACCATGCGCACGATCGTGCACAGGCTCATGGTTCGGCCACGGGGAGCTCTTGCAGTTCGGTCTCGTCCTGGCAGCACATGCAGGGGCCGTGGTGATGGCTGCGGATGTTGCAGATCACGCAGAAGTAGGTCACGCGAAACAGCTTGTCGTCTTTCACCGTGAACAGCCGCAGCACCTTGAAGACGCCGGAGGGTTTGTGATGGCCGCGAAGCTCCCAGTAACGGTCCTCGAGTTCCGGGTCGGTCAGTTGGCTTGTCGAGTACTCGTCGCCTTCCAGCATCAGTTTTTGTCCCTGATCGGTGACGAACACAAGCGCATGACCAGCGGGCGGGTGTTGTCCGGGCGGGTCGGCGAGCCGGCCGCGGATGATGCTGTCCCCGGCAGCGAGCAGATCAGGGACAACCGTGAGCAGCAGGAGGACTGTCCAGAGGGTGCGGCGCGCCATATCGGAGTGCAACAGACTGATCAGGATACCGCACGGGCGTTGGCGGTCGAACGGCCGAGTGCGGTGAGACTCTCCACGATCTGATGGACGGACTCGCGGCCCCGCTCGAAAGCGTAGGCGTACTGTTGACGCTTCTCCTCACGGGTGAGATGGCGTCCGAAGCGCAAAACGCGGTCCAAACCAACTCCCACCACGTAGGTTCCGGCAAACGAGACGAGGCCTTTCGACACCAATCCGCCGCCTGCGGGAACCTTCGACACCATCTCTCTCGCGATGGCCCGCCAACCGAAAGCCGCCGCGACGATGGAGCTGATCTGCGCCTTCTGGCGCTGGTAGCCGACATCGCTATCGCTGGCGGCGGCAATCAGAAACGCCATGCGCACCTGGTTCATGGTCAGGAAAGCCGTGTCGGACGCAAACTCGCCGACAGCCCATGGCAGGGTGAAGATACTGGGCACGACATTGGGCAGAGCCGTGGCCACCGTGAAGTATGCGTTCTCCTTGCTGATTTTCCAGATGATGCGTTGCACCGCAGACTCGCGGAACGGGAGAAAGCGCTTGGCGAGGGGCACCCAGAGGTCTTCGTGGTCGTCAAGAATGAGCTTGACGGTCGCCGAGGGCATGCGGGATTCGAAAGCGTAGAAGTGCTCGGGATGAGGGATTCCCGACTGCGCCAAGCCGAGGTCGCAGCGGCCGAAGTCCTGGTCTTCCGCGACGCGCAATATGCAATCGAACGCCTGCCGCGCTTTAGCCTCGGAGGTCTCGGGCGGGATCAGAAAGGAAAGGATGAGCGAGTACAGATCGTCATCAGCGGCCAGCACACCCATGCTGATCGGACGTTCCGACATCCGGCGAACTTCTTCAGGATCGAGATTGCGGAACGCCGCTCCGATCTCGCGAATGATGGGCAAAGACAAATCTCATTGTACCGTCAGCCTGCATGCCCTCGGCCGGAGGCTGGCACTTCAGGAGGCTTCCCTGCAAGTCGTGAACAAGGCAGGATCGCAGGTCTTCTCGGCAGAAAAGGGTATCTCGAACAGGGTTACGATTGCGTTGCGAGATAGCGGTTGTTGCCCTACAATGACATGGCGTTGACGGGGTGGCGATTGCGCTCTTTTTCACCCCTCTTCTTTTTGGGAACAACTCATCGAGCAGTGTTCCCAGGATGGTGCGTGGTGCGATATGTCCAGTCAAAACCTGCAAGACGGTTTCCTCAACAATGCTCGTAAAGAAAGGGTTCCGGTCACGATTTATCTCACCAGCGGCGTGAAGCTATCCGGACGCGTGAGGGGATTCGACAAGTACTGTGTGGTTTTCGAGACGAACCATCAGGAACAGTTGATCTTCAAGCACGCGATTTCTACCGTCGTGACCCCGAAACAGCACTACCGGGGTGGGAGTTCCTATCGCTCATCCGAGTCGCACCGGGGATCGGAAAGTCATCGGCCGCTACCGGAGCCGAGCGAATCCAAGGCGCCGGTCGGGGTTGCCGAGTCTTCCGTGGGCTCTGGTTGATCGAGTCGAGCCTCGGAGAAACATCACGAGAGAAACGGCGAAAACGCCGGTCGCAAGCCTTGTGGCAAGGGGTAGATTGCTAGCCTGCATGTCTCACCACCCGACGGTCGAAGCGCGCGATACGACCGCCATGACTGCGTTACGCTTGCTCGCCTTGCTCGACGCACTGTTCAAGTACGCCTGCGCGCGCCTTTTTCCTCCGCCCGGCTTGCGCCTAGTCCTGACGGCCCTCTCACGCACTTCACTTCGCCACGTGGTGAGAAATGCAGGTCAGTTTTTTTCTTCGCTGCCAAGGTTCACATTCGAGTCAAGTTGACGCGGCGATCCGTTGTCCTGCTTGTCGGTCTGAGGACTTCCTCGCCAGCCGTCGCCCGGCTTGACCTCTGCCCGCACGCAAAGGGCACAAACCAACTATCTCCATGTCGAGACAACGCTTAGCCACGGTTCGTTCGTTGCCGGCAAGCGGCGACGAACGGGAGAAATGCGTGCTTGCCGGGGTCGCTCTACGCGGCAAAAGGCAAGCTCCGGGTATTGAAGAAGCCGAGGAGTCTCTGGCAGAGCTCTCCGAACTTGCCGTCAGTGCGGGCGCCGAGGTCGTCGATGCGTTGATGCAGGTTCGCGACAAGCCCGACTCCGCTACGCTGATCGGGCGCGGCAAGATCGATGAGTTGAGGATAGCCGCCAACGAGTTTGACGCCGACTTTGTTCTGTTCGATCAGGAACTCACGGCGACGCAACTGCGCAACCTCGAGAAACAGCTAGACCTACGCGTGCTCGACCGCACACAGTTGATTCTCGACATCTTCGCAGGTCATGCGCGGACGAGGGAAGGCAGCTTGCAGGTCGAGCTGGCCCAGTTGCAATACCTGGCTCCGCGGTTGACCGGACGCGGCGTCGAGATGTCCCGGCTGGCCGGAGGCATCGGCGCTCGCGGGCCGGGTGAGACGCAACTCGAGACGGACCGCCGCCGCATCGGAAGGAGAATCGCGAAACTCGAAGCGCAACTGGAATCCGTGCGCGCTCATCGCGGCCGGCAGCGTAAGAAACGCAGCGCAGTGCCGCTGTCGACCGTCGCCCTGGTCGGTTACACCAATGCGGGCAAGTCGACGTTGTTCAACGCGCTGACTTCGGGCAACACTCTGGCCGACTCACGCATGTTCGCGACGCTGGATCCGACGATCCGGGCCTTCGAACTTCCGTCTCATCGCCGCGTGCTGGTTTCTGACACGGTCGGCTTCATCTCCCGATTGCCGCCGGGCCTGGTACGCGCTTTTCGCGCAACCTTGGAAGAAGTGACGGAGGCGGTGATGTGCCTCCACATCGTCGACGTATCGAGCCCCCAGCGTCGCGCCTACATCCAGGAAGTCAACAAGGTGCTGGAGGAACTGGATGCCCGGGACAAGCCGCAGATCCTGGTGTTGAACAAGTGCGACCGCATCACTCTCGAGGAAGCCGAGCGGATTCGCGCCAGCGAGATCGCAACGGGGGAACACCTTGATGTGGTGGCGATCTCGGCTCTGAAGAACGAAGGTCTCGATCAACTGCTGGTTGCAATGGACGGGTCCTTGCCGGGAGACCCCCTCTCGACGGTCAGATACCGCTTCCCGCACACCGAAGCGGACAAGCTTTCGTTTCTCTACTGCCACGGCCGCATTACGGAACGAGTGGACGATGAAGAAGGCGTCGAAGTGACTGCGGAAGCGGCCGCATCGGTTCATCAACGCTTGACCGAGCAAGCGGTCAAGCGAGCACACGACTCTCGCTGATCAAAGCCGCCCCGATCACCGCCTGTTGATCATGAAGGTGGCGGTGTCATGGAAGAACTCCCTGAGGGCTTCCGTCACGGGCTCGGGCAGGGCTGTTTCTTCCAGGGCGTTGTCCATCAGCCGGACCCATCGGTTGCGCGCATTCCGATCGATGGCAAAGGGGAAGTGACGCATCCTCAGGCGCGGGTGGCCGCGCTGCTCGATATAGCGCGGCGGGCCGCCGAATCGGAAGATCAAAAAATCGCGCAGGCGCTGTTCGGCGCCGGCGAGATCTTCGGGGGGATACATCGGTCCCAGGACGGGATCATCGGGGACTTGCCGGTAAAAGGCGCGGATGAGGCGCTGGAAGCCCTCTTCGCCAATAAGGTCATAGATGCTGACAGCTTTGTCCATGAATGTTCGAGGCGATGGCGATGATGCGGTGCGGGCGGCAGCCCGCGAACTGAACGACCGCTGCGTTTCAAGACCGCTTTTTTCAGTTACCTGACGGAACTCCTCACACCGGCAACCTCGTCGAAGCGAGTCACCATGGGAGATCCTAGCCTGCCTTTCTCACCACCCGACGGTCGAAGCACACGATACGACCGCCAGGACTTCGTTGCGCTTGCTTGCCGTGCTCAACGTACTGTCAAGTACGCCTGCGCGCGCCAAGCGGCTCGCGTCTTTTTCCTCCGCCCGGCTTGCGCCTCGTCCTGACGGCCCTCTCACCCACTTCGC
>JAPPLB010000151.1 GCA_028819575.1 Bryobacterales bacterium
GCTCAACGTACTGTTCAAGTACGCCTGCGCGCGCCAAGCGGCTCGCGCCTCGTCTTGACGGCCCTCTCACCCACTTCGCCTCGCCGCGTGGTGAGAAAAGCAGGCTAGTCCTGACGGGCTTCTCACGCACCTCGCCTCGCCGCGTGGTGAGACATGCAGGATAAGCCCGCCCCGTCAGGACAAGACTTCCAGCACCTTGTCGACATCCGCGTGGTTGTTGTAGACGGAGACCGAGATCCGCACCTGGTTGCCGCCGCGTCCGACGGTGAGTCCGGAGTTGGGGCCGCCGATCGAGATATTGGAGCGGCCCTCCTCGTTGGCGCGGTTGATCTTGGCTTTGAGTGAATCGGTATCGGGGTGCAGGAAAGTACGGATGCCGGATTCGGTGTCGTCGGGCGTGATGGCGGTGAAGCCGAGCGGAGGCAGTTCCTTCTGCAGCCGGGCGGTCAGCTCGCGAGCGTGCGCCCGAATATTGTCGATGCCGATCTCCTCGATGAAGCGGAACGATTCGAGTTGGCCGGCATAGTTGATCGCCGCCGGGGTGCTGCACTCGAATTGCCCGATGCCTTCCCGAGGGCGCATGATGAACTCGGGCCTGGCGGGGTCGGGCGAGGCGGTCCAGGGCTCGTAGTTCAGGCCGGGGCTGCCTGTGAACTGCGTCCCCTTGACGGCCGTGCCCTGGAGGTCTTCCTTGACGTACAGGAACCCGAAGCCGTGCTCTCCCTGGAGCCACTTGTACATTCCGCAAGAGGCGAAGTCGACACCCATCGCATGTACGTCAAGCGGCGTCGCGCCGCAGCCCTGAATGATGTCGACGAACAGCCAGGCGCCGTGAGCATGAGCCAGGTCGGAGAGTTTCTTCAGGTCCTCGAGGTGGCCGTTCACCGACGACACGAACGAAACCGAGATCAGCCGGGTATTGCGGTCCACGGCCTTCTCCATGTCGGCGATGTCGATTTCCCAATCGCGGTGCTTGACGATGCGAACGTCCAACCCATGCTTGTCGCGCCGCGCGAGATAGTTCGCCAGCGACGCCGTGTAGTGCAGATCGTTGGTGACCACGTTGGCGTTGCTCAGGTCCATGCCGTTGACGATGAGGTTCTCGCCGACCGTAGTTCCCGCACAGAAGGCGATCTCTTCCGGCTTGGCATTGATCAGACGCGCGAACGCCGGCTTCATCTCGCGATAGCCGGTTTCCCAAAAGTCCTCGCGGCCCTCGCCAGGGCCGTTGTGCATGAAGTCGATGTAGCGTTCGAAGCCCCGGACGGTATGGACGCCCAGGGGATGCTGCGCGGCGCAATTGAAATAGGTCTCGTTGACGGCGCGCGGGAAGCGGGCTCGGACCGCCTCCCAATCGACAACGCCCCCCGAGACCACGGGCGCCAGCTCGCCGCCCTGCGTCTGCGGACCAGCGCCGCAACCGGCCCACGCCGCGGTTGAAACCGCGCCCAAACCGCCTGACAGCCATTCCCTGCGATTCACTTGCATGAGTCTTCTCCCGAAACTAGCCTGCATTTCTCACCACTCGACGGTCTAAGCACACGATAAAAAGGCCGTGATTCGTGTTTCGTGACTCGTGATTCGTGAAAAACCTTAAAAACCATGTTGCTTGCGCCAAGCGGCTCGCGCCTTTTTCCTCCGCCCGGCTTGCGCCTAGTCCTGACGGCCCTCTCACGCACTTCGTCTCGCCGTGTGGTGAGACATGCAGGCTAACTGATTCCGACCTTAGTGTACAGGCCAGCGAGCGGCTGCACGCGCACGGTCCTTGCTTTGCACGAATTCGGGGAGCGAAGGCCCCGGAATGAGCTCGCGGCTATGGGTCCGCACTGCCTCCGGCGGAAGCCAAGACGGCGGAAAGCTCGGCCGGCCCGAGTTTTCCGGCAGCTTGAACGGCGGCATCCACAAGTCAGGGATGCGTGACATGCGTGATGACTTATCGATACAATATTGGTATTACAACAGGTATATCGATGGAGGCCACGTGGAAACCGTTACGATTTCCCCCAAGTACCAAGTGGTGATCCCGAAGGAGATCCGTGTCCGGCTCGGCCTTTTGCCGGGCCAGAAGGTCCAGGCGATTGCCTATGGAGACCGCATCGAGCTGATTCCGGTGCGCCCGATCCGGCAAATGAAGGGTTTCCTGAAAGGAATCGACACGAGCGTCGAGCGCGAGGCGGACCGGGTATGAATGTCGTCGATTCCAGCGCCTGGCTGGAGTATTTCGCCGATGGTCCGAACGCCTCCTTCTTTGCGGAGCCGATCGAGGACACTGAAGGTCTTGTCGTCCCGACATTGACTCTCTTCGAAGTATTCAAGCGCGTGCTCCAGCAGCGCGACGAGAGCGCGGCACTTCAAGCGGTCGCGGTCATGCAGCAGGGAACCGTCGTGGATCTGGGAGCGGCGATTGCCGTGGACGCGGCGCGGCTCGGCCTGGAACTGAAACTGCCTCTGGCCGACAGTGTCATTCTCGCGACCGCGCGCCAATACGGCGCGGAACTGTGGACGCAGGACGCATATTTCAAGGGAATCGAAGACGTTCAGTATCAAAAGCGGAGACCATAGCAGTATCCATGTGTCAAGAGATTGTTTCGTGAGCCGGTTTTCTCGGAGTTCA
>JAPPLB010000094.1 GCA_028819575.1 Bryobacterales bacterium
GAAACATTCGGGTTGGTGTCAGCACCGCTTGATGCGGGGGGATGTTTCAGGTCAGAAGGTCCGCTTTCTCAGCATGGGTTCGATTGGCGTTCACGGCAGCGGGAGCATCCCGGCGGGCAGCGGGGCCGGGGGGCGGTGGCTGGTATCTTCTATGGAGTCCCTGATGTTGCGGCGGGTTTGCGGCTGCGCGATGGCATCTACAGGCGGGCATCTACAGGCGTCGACTCCCTTGCAAAGAAAACGGGGCGCCGGTGGTTCCGGCGCCCCTTTGAGGAAGAACCAAGAAGACGGGGAACGATGAAGTTTCCGTATTCCTGGCGGGTTAGCGGGAGCCACCGCTCGGGCTCATCCCGTCAGATGAGCCGCGAGCGGGTCACGATGCTCCACGCTAAAACTTGTTGCGGCTACGGCAAGACCAGGTAGCCCTGGCCGATGCCGTTGGCGGCGTCGCTGAGGAAGACGTAGCCGGTGGCGCTCCCGAACGAGCAGTCCACGCCCACGCTTCCCGAGTAGTCAGCGCCGCGCTGCATCGACACCAGAAAGGCCGTGTGACCCTTGGCGTCCACGTCGACCGTCGACAAGGCTTCCATCTCGTCATCGTCGAGGTCCATATTGCCCCAGTTCAGCGAGCAGCTTCCATCGACCTTCGAGTCGTTGACGACTACGATGCCGGTGTCCCACCCCGACATGCTGGTAACGAACGGGAAGAACAGGCTGTCCCCTGTGCAAGCGACATAGGTTCCGACCACGAGCGTATCCGCCGTCGCGAACTTTTCATCCGAGCGCCTCACGGGAAGGAACATGGCGCTGAGAGTGATGTCATCACCGACTGTCCCCGCCCCAGGCTCGAATGTGATTTTCAGATCTGCGGTGTCGGTTCCAGTGGTCTCGTTGATGTCGAGGATCAACTCGTCGGCTGCGCCTTCCCCGGTAACGTCGAATGGCGCCATGTCTTTGGCGGTGATCTTTCCGGACGAGGTCATGAGCATGATGTCGTTGCCTGCCATCCATCCCATCCGGAAGCCCTCTTCGAGCTCGATCGTGATGTCGAACTTGCCGGGAACACAGGCATTGACTTTGCTGTTTGCCTTGTTGTCCTCGGCGAAATTCAACTCCAGCGCTTGATCGACACGGTTGACGGAAGTTGATTCGGAGTCTTGGGTGAGGTCATCATCCGCGTTGTTCCCCAAATTGTTGCCCGTCATTTCTATCGTCGCTTCGAGCCGTACATCGTCCACGGAGGTCGCGTCGATGTAAATGCCGGAAATCTTGAACATTCCGCTCTCATTATCTGTGCCAGTAGCCCACGACGCGGTATCGGTGGGAAACGGTACATCTTCCCAATACAACGAGTCCCGGCCCACTGACTCCACCGCCACCATCCTGGTATCGGGATCGGTGTCCGTGTCATCGCCATCTGCGTCCATGAGCGTCAACATTGCCATCTCCATGTTCACGTCGTCGCCCTGGGTGCTCAGATTGCCCTCGAAATTCAATTCGAGATCGAAGGTGCTTACTGCGGCGGTGGTGGCCGTCTCGACGTCGATATCATTCGCCGTCGTCCACGTGCACTCGACTTCGATCATGCCGTCACTGTCGCCCACCATTTCGTGCATGCTCGACATCCTGATCCGTCTGGACTCGGACTGAAGCTCGCAACTTATTTCGGCCAGCGCCGACGGAGCGAACAACAGCAGGCTCAGAACAAGCAAGCTACTGATTTTCAGGTACTTCATGTGTTTCTCCTTGTGTTTTCCAAAAGTGTCGGGCCATTCCCCGGCCCGCAGGGTTGCTTCGGTATGAAGCCGGATGAAAAAAGGCCGTGTCTCGTGATTCGTGAACCACGGCCGGGGTACTGCCGTATGAGTGCATTCGTGATTGAGCGGCGGGCCAGCCGGAGAGGACGGCCCACTGAGGGAGGGGATCTGAGGGAGGGGGGCTGACGAAGGGGAGTCTTCGCGCATGAATGGCGGTCATGACTGAACCGCCAAGCTTCGGCTCGAAACCGTTTACAATGTGACGAGAGTGGCCGCTCGCCTCAGGCGCACAAACCCACGACAAATGGCCGGACTTGCCGGTCCCCAGCATCAACTTTGTCCCACAACCAACCAACTCCATTAATCATAGAGAAGCAGTATGAATTTCAGATGAACTTCAAGGAGAGTTACATTCTTTTTTCGTGATCTTCGGGAAAATTTGCTTTTTTTTCAGCGGCGCCGGTCCGATTAAGGCAGTGGATAGCGGCTAGTGAAGGCCCATAAAAGCCGTGATTCGTGTCTCGTGTCTCGTGATTCGTGACCCAAAAACCCAGGCAGGGGGTACGGCCGTCGCTCCAAGGCAGCTTGCGTTGCGGCCGTGATTCGCGTTTCGGGAAAAGCCTTGAAAGCAGTGGATAGTGGTTAGTGGCCAGTGGCTGGTGAAAGCCTGGAAAGCGCTGATTCGTGTATGCTCCGCACCCTCACCCCGGCCCTCTCCCAGCGGGAGAGGGGGCGGCAGACAAAACCGTAAAGGCAGTGGATAGTGGCTAGTGAAAGCCTTAAAGGCAGTGATTCTTGATGCGCACGGACTTCGCCGCGCCGCGCGGGGAGAAATGCTAGCAG
>JAPPLB010000196.1 GCA_028819575.1 Bryobacterales bacterium
CCTGACGGCCCTCTCACCCACTTCGCCTCGCCACGTGGTGAGAAATGCAGGCTAGAAATTACTGCTCGACGGAGGACAAAAATGGCATGGCGGGCCCGGAGGGATTCGAACCCCCGGCCTGCCGCTTAGGAGGCGGCCGCTCTATCCGGCTGAGCTACGGGCCCGCAGCGATGAATTACGACGTTCCCTGGAAGTTACAGTTCCATTCTAGCTTGCCCGGAATGACCCTCGAATGTGGTTAGCCCAGTTTGAGTTGGTTGTCTCGTAGCTGGTCTTCCGGAACCGTGATGCCGAGACCGGGCTTGTCGGGAACCGTGACCGTCACGCCGTCCTGCTCAATGCCGCCGGCCATCATCGACGTCAAGAACTGCGGGCCGTTGAGTTCCGGCGGCAACAGCAAATCGAGAGTCGAATAGAGATGGATCGCTGCCATGAAGCTCACGCCTGCATCGGTCAGTCCGCTACCGAGCAATCCCAGTCCGTGCGCCTCGGAGACGACGGCGCTCTTGTAGCAGTTCGTGACACCGCCACTTTTAGGGACTTTGAGCACTACCAGATCGGCCGCGTCCAAACGAGACATGCGGGCTACATCAAACGACGAGAAGCAGCCTTCATCGATCGCCACGGGGTAAGGGCTCTTATCCCTGGCACGCCGTAACCCAAGCCAGTCCTCGCTGCGGACAGGCTGCTCGAAGCAACGGATCTTGTCAAACACGGGCAATGCCTGAAGGAACCGTTCGAGCGCTATCGGTTGGTACGACTGGTTCGCGTCCAACCAGATGACGGCATCGGGGCGGGCATCACTGATCGCGCGCAGGCGGACAAGGTCCTTGTCGGTGTCACCCGAAACCTTGACCTTGAAGCACCAACAAGCCGGCCAACGTTTGACCTCCGCCGCCATCGCCTCGGGCTCGTCGATGCTGACTGCGTAGCAAAGATCGATGGTGTCGTGCACCTTGCCGCCCAGAAGCGCATGCAATGGTTGGCCCGTGATCTGTCCGGCCAAATCGAGAAAGGCAATTTCCAGCGCGCTTTTCGCGAATGGCGCCCCATTGCTGACGGCGGGACGGATCTTCGCATCCATCTCCTTCTTGAGGGCGTTCAACTCGAACGGCGTGCGGCCGATCGCCAGAGGCGCCAGGTGCTGCTCAAGCGTCCCTACGACGGCTTCCACAGTCTCGTAGCTCCAATTGGGAACCGTGGTCGTAGCGCCCCAACCAACACGGCCGTCGTCAGTGGTTGCCTTGACGTAGACGTACTTGCCGGGGACTCCTTTTCCACCGACCTTGCCGACACCGATATTGAACGTCGTGCGAAACTCGATGCCGACTGGAATGACATCGACCTTCTTGATACGAGTCCCCCTGCCTTGCGCAGCGTGGGCGGCGGACTCCAAACCGGAGGTCAAAGCCATCCCTCCGCCGGTCATTGTCAAGCCGAATCTACGGCGAGTGGTCTTCATCGTGAAACCTCCGGAGCCGGGAAGCAAAGTCAAAGTGCTAGGGAGACGGCGCAATGCTTGCCCGAGCTGGCTGGTTGTCTACAGATTGGTTGGATGCCTGTAGCCGCTGAGTCCTCGGCGACTCCGTTTCGTCTTCGTTCTCAGGTGCGGGGGGCGGGGGTGCAAGGATCTTCATTCCACCAACAGTCAGAAGAATCCTACGTACCTGTCCGGAGGAACCGATGGGGGGTATAGGTTTGCCATTGAGGGAGAGCGAGACGCCGCCGGCATTCCCTACCAACAAACTAACGTGTTCGTCAGCTTCGACTTGACGCGATTCACCGGGGTGGAATGTTCGCTGGAAGATCCGCTCGCCATCCGCCAAAGCACGGATCCAAACCGTCTCCGAAATGGAAAGCCGCACATTGACCGCTTTCTCCGGTTTGGGTTCGACGTAAGGACGAACGTCGACCGTCGTCGGAGAAGCTGCGCCTGCCGGTGTCGGAGGCAACTCCGGCGACGTCCACCCTTCCTCGAAAAGACTCTGGTCGATAGTGGCCAAGCTGAAATCCGAATCCCACTGCATCCACATGACCGCGCCTACGATGAATGCGAGAAGCATCGTCGCGATGATCGGGCCGGTGATCTGATACTCTCGCGCACGGTCCACGACGCACTCGACCCACGTCGAGCCACGATCGTCTCGGTTCTCCTCCCAAGAAAACGTATCGGGCGTAGCGGGGTGCGTGAGTGTCTTGAAACACTCAGCGACTGCATCCGGGTCGAGACCGACATGATGGGCGTACTGTCGGACGAAGCCTAAGCTAAAGATGCCGCCCGGGAGGATGCCGAATTCTTCTTCCTCGATCGCCGTCAGAAATCGTACGCTAATGCGGGTGCGGGCCGAAATCTCCTGGAGCGTGATCCCACGGGACTCTCGCTCGTCCCTCAAGCACTCTCCGAAGTTGCCATTGGGCGCAAACATCACAGTAATTACAGCACAGTACCCAGTCTAAGCGGCACGAGAAACGATGAGTTGCGCGACATCAATGTGGAGGAGTAACCACTAGTCAGTCCATCAGGCATGGATTTTACAGATGTAGCCGGCGTAGGGGCTGGTATTCTGTCGATGCCCCGGCGCAATCCCTGCGTCGCAGT
>JAPPLB010000053.1 GCA_028819575.1 Bryobacterales bacterium
CGTACTGTTCAAGTACGCCTGCGCGCGCCAAGCGGCGCGCGCCTCGTCCTGACGACCCTCTCACGCACTATGCTTCGTCGCATGGTGAGAAATGACGGCTACAGTCGGGTCCAGGAAACTGCCGCTGGCCGTCGGCCCGGGAGGCCGAAGAATGGCGAAACACAGCAGGCCAGCAAACCGGCATTTCTCACCACATGACTGTTCTCTCACCCACTACGCCTCGCTACGTGATGAGAAACGCAGACTCACGTCCAGGCAAGCGGCCGGTGACTACGGGACCTTGGCGGCGTCCAGCAGGCGCAGCCAATTTTCACCGAGAATCTTTCGCATCACGCCGGCTGAGTAACCCTTCTTGAGCAAAGCCTCCGTCAAACGCGGGTAGCTGGTTGCGTCAACGTCTTTCAGCCAGTTCCCGCCGGACATCAAGTCGAGGCCCAAACCTACGTGATCGGGACCTGCCAGTCTGACGATATAGTCCACTTGGGTCGCCCAGTCCTCGACGGTCGGTACGGGCGCACCGGCCGCGATCGCCTCCCGTTGCCGCTCTCGCCACGGCTGCCCGTATCCGTAGGTCGTGGCCCACTTGTCCGCCATGAGCGAATCAAGCCGGGCGATGTAGCCGCCATAGTCCAACGGCGGCCGGGACAACTCGACTCTCAAACGTTCAGCCCATGGAGGGGGAGGAGCCGTTCGCGGACGATGGTATCCCCATTGGAAGGATTCTTCGCTGAGGATCCAACCGGCGGTGTGCAGCCCGACGAGCCCGCCTTTTGCCGCCAGGGCTTCTAGAGTCTCGTCGGTGATGTTCCCCGGAAACGAACTGAAGTGCTGCAATCCGTTGTGACTGGTCACCACGGGAGCCTGACTCGCCTCGATGATTTCTCGCTTCGCTTCGGCCGACGCATGCGAGATGTCAATGACGATGCCGAGGCGATTCATTTCGCGGATGATCTCACGGCCTTGTTCGCTGATACCGTTCCATTTTCGAACGTCGAGGGCATCCGTCAGGGCGTTGGTGGTGTCGTGATTCGCGAACTGCACCATGCGGACACCCAGACGGTGGAACAGCCGAAGCACGTCCGGGTCCCCTTCCATATCGAAACCACCTTCGAGGGCCAAAATCACGGCCAGTTTGCCTTGAGCCGCAATCCTCCTCGCATCCTGCGAGGTAAGCGCCAGCTCCATCCTGCCGTTATTCGTTTCAAGGACTCCGTAGAAGGTCTCGATCAGACGCAAAGCCTGCTTGATCGTGTAGTTGTACTTGTTGTAGGCATCCTCGATGTAGAGATGTTCGACAGCCACATCAAGCCCGCCCTGTTTCGCGCGGGCATAGTCGAAGCTGCCGATCGACTGCACACTCCAGGGATCGATGCCCTGGTGGAAGACGGAATTGATCATATGCACGTGCCCGTCGACTACGATCAGCTCGTCGTGCAGGGTGCTGCTTGCCGGAGGTTCTGCAGGGGATTCTCTTCGGCCGCAACTTGCGCATGAGATCAAGAGAACCAAAGAAAGAACCTTCGCATGCCGAAATGTCACCCTTGGCTCCCTTTTCTCCATGCGGTTGTTGGTTTCTCCGCCGCTTTGCCCAACGGCCTGTTCACCGGGAACCAGAGACGGAGCAGGATGTTCAAAGATTGGCGGTTTCCGAGAACTCGAGACGGGGATTCACTTCACCGGCCGAGGTTTTCAGAGACGGCTCGAGCGGCGGCTTTCACCAGCTTGATGATCTGGCGCATGCTCCCGTTGAGTTCGAATACGGACCCCCCGACGCCGATCGCCGCGGCGACATTTCCGTCCCGGTCGAAGATCGGAGCGGCAACGCCCTTGATTCCCAGGTCGTACCCCTGATTGTCAATGGCGTGTCCTCGCTTTCGAATCCTGGCAAGCTCCTTGTTGAGAACCGGCAGCGAGGTAATCGTCTTCGGAGTCGACGCGGGCAAGCCCACGGAGCGCACGATCTCCATCACCTCCGACTCGGAAAGACCGGACAGCAGGACCTTGCCCGTCCCGGTCAGGTGGAGAAGCATCCGCCTGCCCACGTAGGAAGCCAGAAGCACTTCGCTGGCCCCGTCGACCTTGTCCAGGTAGACCAGGTGATCGCCGTCGCGCACGGCGAGGACCGAGGTCAGACCGCTCTTGGCGGTCAGTTCCTTCATATGCGGCTCGGCCACTTTGTTCAGATCCAATTGGTTGACGGCTTTCGTGCCCTCGGCAAGAAGCTTCATCGTGAGCCGGTAACGGCCTTGCTCATGACGGGACACATAGCCGCAGTTCCACAGGGTGCTCAGCAAGGAGCTTACCGTGCTTACGGGGAGCCGCAGCAGGCGGCTGACCTCGCTCAAGGTGTAGCCGTGGTTGTCGGCGGCGAAGAGTTCCACGATGGCGAATGCCTTCTCCACCGAAGGCACTCTGTATTTGGGTGCATTTTCCATTGTTGCTATCGCTATTTCGAGACGCCGCCCGTGGTCCGCCGCCGCGGCTTTGCCCGCCGGCGGTGTGCGCCGGCGCTTGCGAAACGGGTCGGCCCTTTCTACACGAGATCTGCCTTCTTCATCGTGGCCAGCCCGATCCCGGTCTGGCCAAAGCGGTTGCCGACGTAAAACATCCAGAGTTCGTCGCCGACTTCGATCACATTGGGATAGGATTGATGCTCGGAGTCGAAGGCGCCTTGCGTCGGTGGGATGACCTGCTCGCGGAAAGGGCGATGCCAGTGCAGGCCGTCTTTCGATTTAGCATAGCTGATCCGGTAGCCCCGGCCGTCGTGAGCCCGCAGGCTGAACCACATGTGATAGACGCCGTCCAGCAGCAGCACGCAAGGCTTCGAGACGATGTTCTCATAGGGTTCCACTTCTTCCTGCCGGGCGCGTAGAACCGGATTGAGCGCATCGGTCTTGACCCATTCGACGCCGTCGGTGGAACGTGCATGCCCGATATGCACGATCAGGTCGGTGGTGCCGTCGTCGAAGTGCTGGCGGCGTTCGCCCGCCGTGTACCACATCTGATACTGCCGCCGCCCGGTTTCGAGCACGCATACCGAGCCGGTGATTCCGCCGTCGAACGAACCCGGCTTGCCCAGCGGCAGCAGCGGTTCTCGCAGCACCTCCCAGGAGAGGCCCTGGTCATGGCTGATGGCGAGCGAAGTCCTGTTGGAAAGCATCCCCGGCGGAGCCCACGATCCCCAGACCGCGTAGTACATCAGCCAGCCGCCCTCCTCGCGTGGAAGAACCCAGGGGAAACTGGGGCCCTTGTCGCTGATGTTCCCGGTCGGAGACGCCTCGAGCATCGGCTCTTTTCCAACCACCGTCCAGTCGCGGGGGGCGCTGGTGGAGGCCTCCGCGGCATAGATATAGTTGGACTGCTCCTCTCCGTTCCGGTGGCGCGTCCAGAAATACATCCGCAGGCGGCCGTTTGGCCGTCGTATGACGCTGGGCGCCGAAAGCAGTTGGTTCGACAATGTGCCGGCGAATCCGGGCTCCAGAATGCGGCCCTTCTTCACCCATGGCTGTGGGGGAGCGCCGCGGGCGGTCTTGCTGAAGACCCAACCCGTGGCCGCGGCTTGCAAGAAGTTTCTGCGCGTAGACAGCATCCGGTTTCCTCCGTTTCCGTCGTGGTCGCTTGCAGGCTCAGTGAAACAGTCCCGAAAACCACATCATCAGGCAAATTACGATTCCGACGAACACCGCCCACCAGACCACGACGCTGTTGTACCAACGATGCCCCAACTCCGCGCCGATGTTCAACCTGGACCAACGGAAGGTCAACTGATCGGTCACTTGCCCGGCAGCAGGGGGCGCCGTCAATGCACTGATCAGCACGCAGATCATTACGCAAAAGCACCAGTTGATCAAGGCCTGCATGGCGTAGGGTTCAACCCAGGGCAAGTGGCCCGGGAGCAGTTGGACATACAGCTTCATGGCGATGCCGAATGCGAAGCCGGAAAAAACGGCAGCGGTAGCGCCCTTGGCGTTGACCCGCTTGGACAGCAGGCCCAGCACGAAGACAGCCGCGAAGGGAGGCGCGAAGAACGCATACAACGTTTGGATGTAGACGAACAAGCTGCCGCCGAACTCTTCGATGTAACGGCCCAGGACGATGGAAACCGCCATGACGAAGATCGACGATGCGACCCCGACACGCACGTAGTGGCGGTCGGACTCGTTCGGCCGGAACGAACGGCGGTACAGGTCCCAAGTAAAGACCGTGGCGGTCGAGTTGATGACCGAGTTGACCGTGGACTGAATCGCGCCGAACAGGGCCGCCAGGAACAAGCCTCGCAAGCCGACGGGGATCATGGCCTGCACCATCGTCACGTAGCCCCGGTCGGCGGCGGGGCGGATCTCTTCCCAGGGCAGCAGCATCACTTCCGGTTGCAGCGCGAACAGGATCAGTCCCGGCACCACGACAAGCACCGGCATCAGGATCTTGAGATAGCCGGCGAGGACGATCCCCATCCGGGCGTGGTACATGTTCCTGGCGCCCAAAACGCGCTGGATCATGAACTGATTGATCACGCTGTACCAGATGCCCACCGAGATCCAACCCAGAGCCAGTCCGGGCCAGGGCATGACTTCATGCGTGGGCGGTTGGATGACCGACAAGCGGTTGTATTCCTCCACGCGAGCGATCTGCCAGGCGTTCTTCTCGACGGCCTCCCGCCAGACTCCGCTGTGCGCCTGATTCCGATCGATCATGACGCGCCAGCCCTCGGTGAGCGAATGCGAGTCTCCGGAAAGGTAATCGAGCCCGTACAAAGTGACCATCAGTCCGCCCACGATCATCACGAGCAAGGTGACGAAATCGGTCCAGGCGACGGAGCGGAGCCCCCCGTAAATCGCCCACGTTCCGGCCACGACGCCCAACGAGATGATGGCGAACCAGAGGTCCCATCCGAAAAGCTTCTCCAGCATGAGGGCGCCACCGTACAGCACGGCCGCCAGAAACGCGACGACGTTGCTCGCGATCGTGACCACCGCGAAAAACTGCCGCACCGTGCGATTGAACCGCTTCTCCAAGAACTCCGGGATGGTGAAGACTTTTGACGCGAGCAGGAAGGGAATAAAGAACCAGATCAGCAACGTGAAGACGGAGATATTGCCCCACTCTGCCATGGCAACTGCAATGCCATAGACATAGGCCGCCCCGATCATGCCGATAAAGTGCTCGGAACTGATGTTGGAGGCGATGAAAGAACTACCGACGACGTACCAGGGCAAGGTGCGGCCGGCGAGGAAATAACTTTCCGGGCTACTTTTCTTTTCGCGTCCGGCCCACAAACCGACCGCGGAGAGAGCCGCGAAGTAGCCCGCGAAGACGAGGTAATCCCAGAATACGAAGGGGAAGGGTTGATCGCCGGTCATGGACGATGGGTTTCGAGGGCCGCTAAAACTTCGGGATGATCGTTACGTCCACTTTGTCATGCGCCAGCCGGGAAGGGAATTCGCCCTGCTCCCGATAGCGTTGCGCGGCGGCGGCCACGCGGTCGGGATCGAGGGTGATACCCAGCCCCGGACCTCGGGGGACGGCGATCGAACCGTTTTCGATTTTCGGCAATCCGCCGGCGATGATGTCGTCTTCGTGAATCATCACGTAGCTCTGATTGGCGTACAGGAACGGGGGACAGGAGGCGACCATGTGGGCGCCGGCGGCGGTTCCGATACCCAGCTCGCCCCAGCAGTGGTGATTGACGGGTAGTCCCGCTGCTTCGCAGATCGCCACGGCCTTCTTGTAATTCAGAAGGCCTCCTGTGGTGTACTGGTCGGTCACGATCACATCCGCCGCGTCTCTCTTCACCACTTCGAGCACGTCCTGCAGCGTCCAGGAGGTCTGGTTCGCCCCGATCGGCGTATTCGTCGCTCGGCGGACGTGAGCCAGCCCGTCAAAGTCCTTGGCCGGCGTCGGCTGCTCCACGAATTCGACGTCGAACTTTTCGATCTGCTTGATGAATCGCACCGCGGCTCCCGGCGTCCAGGCCTCATTGGCGTCGATTCGAATGCCGGCCTTGCTTCCGACCGCCCCTCGCACGGCTTCGACCGCCTCGATGTCGGCATGGATGTCGTGGCCGACCTTGAAATAGATCAGTTGCCAGCCGTCCTCGACCGCCTGTTTTGCGCGGCGCTCCATCTCGTCCAACTCGAATCGAAACAGGTAATAAAAAATCGGCATGCGGTCGCGGACCATGCCGCCCAGCAGTTCGTACAGCGGCTTACCGCAGGCCTTGCCCACGATGTCCCACAAGGCCATCTCGATGCCGCCGACCGCGACGTTGCCCACTCGTTCGAAGAAGTGCCAATTCCCGAGGTGGCGGATGTTGTTGACGACGGCCTCGATGTTGTTGGGGTCGCTCCCGACAAGCAGCGGCTTGCAGGATTGAACCGCGGCCTCGATGACGGGAGCGTTCGGGCGGCAAATGCTCTCGCCCAGGCCGGTCACACCCTCGTCGGTTTCCACTTCGATCAAGCACTGGGTCACACCTTTGCGCATGCCGGTGGAAATGAACTCGGGTTCGGTATGCGGAACCGACACGAGGGTTGTCTTGAGATCGGTAATCTTCATGGAACCTCTATCGCGGCTGCACGCAGATCGCTGCGCAGCAGCCGGGTCGCTTTTTCATCGACTCTGCCAGACTCCTGGTCGATCACTACGCCATGGAGTTCGGCCGCCTTTGCCGCTGACACCTTGCCGTTGCGCACGTCTCGCTCGACGGCATCCGGCTTTCTCTCGAGCGGATCGCCCCATCCCCCGCCGCCCGGTTGAACGTGCCGGATCACCTCTCCCGGACGCAACTCGTCCGTGACCATCGTCCGCAAAATACGCTCCTGGCCTGTTCCCGGATTGACGACGTTCGATGAAGGGGCGCCCTTGCCACCGCCGTACAGACCGTAAGGCGGGTGCTCACGCCGGTCTGAGCGAATGCTCAGGGTCGCGGGCCGATCTCCCACGTACCGCCAGTCGCGGCAGACGGCCAAGCCTCCTCGATATTTGCCGGCTCCTCCCGAATCCGTCACCAGGGAGTACTGCTCCAGCCGAACAGGATAGTCCAATTCCATCAGCTCGGCGGGGATGTTGGCCAGGATCGAGCCGGGATTGGTCAACCCGTCATTGCCATCCTTCGATGGTCGAGCGCCCCAAGTGCCGGCCACCAGATCGAACATGATGAAGGGCTGCCTCTCGTTGTTGTAGCCTCCAATAATCACCAGAGAGTTGCCGCCCTCTCCGGCCGCCGGTATGCGGTCCGGGAGAATCCGGGCCAACGCGCCGAACAGAGCGTCCGACAGCCGGAAACCCACCACGCCCCTCATGCTCGAGGCGGCCGGCATCACCGGGTTGACGATGGAGCCTTCGGGAGCGATCACCTCGATCGGGCGGAACAACCCATAGGTGTCGGGAATGTCGGCCTGCATGCTCGAGCGAACGGCATAGCCGCAGCACGAGATCGTGAACGAAATGGGGGAATTGATGGCGCCTTGCACTTGCGGCGACGAACCGGTGAAATCGACCTCCAGCGAGTCGCCGGCCACCCTCATTGCGACCTTGATCGGAATCTCACCCGCGTCCACGCCGTCGTCATCCAGATAGTCCGTGAACGTATACTCTCCGTCGGGCCAGGAGCGAATCTCGGCGCGAACGAGCCTCTCGGTGTAATCGATCAGCTCGGCGAAGTAGAGAGACAGCAGACCGGCTCCATAGCGATCAGCGAGAGCGGCTACGCCCTTCTCACCGATGCGCAGAGCGGCCAGATTGGAGCGGAGGTCCCCCAAGGTCTGGAGCGGGACCCGGATGTTGCTCTCGAGGATCGAAAAAATGGCATCGCTGGGAACGCCACGCTCATACAGCTTGAGCGGGGGAATCCGAATACCTTCTTGAAAGATCTCGGTGTTGTCACAAGCCGCACTGCCGGGAACACGCCCGCCGATGTCGAGGTGATGCGACACGGCCGCGGACCAGGCCAGCAGTTCACCATCGACAAAAATCGGCTGAAAGACGAAAATGTCGGGCAGGTGGATTCCCCCCTCAAAGGGGTCGTTCATGATGAAGACGTCGCCGGGACAGATGTCGCCTTCGAATTTCCGGATCGTGGCTGCAAGGGCGTAAGGGATGGAGCCAAGCTGAAACGGGATGGTCACCCCTTGCGCAATCGTCTGACCATCCTTGTCACACAACGCCGTGGAGAAATCCATGCAATCCCGAACGACTGTCGAATAGGCAGTGCGAATGACGGTGTTCGCCATTTCGTCGGCCACGCTGGAAAGAGCGTTCCGAATCAGCCCCAGCGTGACCGGGTCGACTTGCGTTTCTGCGCCTAGATTCATGCCACCTGGAGAAAACGGGCGGGGGTTCCTTAGCGGCGAACTCCTCCGTTCGCCGAACGTTGGGCCTGACCTGCCTCCGAACGACGGGCGGAGCGTTCCCGCTCTGTCCGTTCCCTGTCCGCGGTCAGTTTCTCGTCGTCGATCACAACGCCGTACAGCTCTTCAGCCTTCGCGATCGACACCTTGTCATTGAGTACGTCCTGCTCGACGCTCTCGATGTCTCTCTCCAAGGGCTCGCCCCATCCGCCCGCGCCGGGTTGGATGTGGCGAATCACATCTCCGGGCTGCAAGGTGTCGGTCACCATGGTTCTAAGAGTGCGCTCCTCTTCGGCGCCGGGGTTGACGATATTCCAGGAAGGGGCGCCGTTGTGCCCCCCATAGAGGCCGTAAGGGGTGTGCTCGCGCCGATCCGAGCGGATTGTGAGGTTTGCCGGACCGTCTCCGACATAGCGCCAGTCCCGAGCAATGGCCAACCCGCCTCGATACTTGCCAGCCCCGCCGGTGTCTTTCGTGAGAGCGTACTGCTCGACCCGGACCGGGTAGTCCAGTTCCATCAGCTCTACCGGAATGTTGGAAATCACCGAGCCCGGATTGGTCAAGCCGTCAATGCCGTCTTTGTTGGGACGAGCTCCCCAGGTGCCTGCGATCAGGTCGAACATGATGAAGGGTTTCCGCTCCCGGTTATATCCACCGATGATGATCAGGGAGTTGCCGCCTTCACCCGCCGCGGGAATCTTGTGGGGCACGATCTTGGCCAGCGCGCCGAAGAGCGCATCGGCTAACCGGAACCCCACGACGCCTCGCATGCCCGAAGCCGCAGGCATGACGGGATTCAGGATGGTGCCCGCCGGCGCAATGATCCTGATCGGCCGAAACAATCCCGACGTGTTCGGGATGTCGGCTTGCATGATCGAGCGAACCGCGTACCCGCAGCAGGAGATCGTGAAGGCATACGGAGAATTGATCCCCCCCTTGACTTGAGGAGACGTACCCGTGAAATCGACCGTGAGGCAATCATCCTCCACCGTCATCTTCACTTCGATCGCGATCTCCCCGGCGTCCACCCCGTCATCGTCCAGATAGTCGGTGAACGTGTACTCGCCATCGGGCCAGCTCCGGATCTCCGCCCGCACCATCGCTTCGGTGTAGTCGAGCAGCTCGGCGAAGTACATCTCCAAGTCATCCAATCCATAGCGCTCCGCCAGCGAGAGGAGTCCTTTCTCGCCGGTTCGCAGCGCCGAGAGGTTCGAGCGAAGATCGCCGAGCGTCTGCACCGGCACGCGGATATTCTTTTCCAGAAGCTGGAAGATCGCCTCGCTCGGCACGCCGCGGTCGTAGAGCTTCAACGGCGGGATGCGCAAGCCGTCGTGGAAGATTTCCGTGTTATCGCAGGCGGCGCTGCCCGGCACCCGTCCACCCAGATCCAAGTGATGGGACACGGCAGTCGAGTAGCCCATCAGGCGATTCTCATGGAAAACCGGTTTGAAGACGAAGATATCGGGGATATGAATCCCCCCCTGAAAGGGGTCGTTCATGATGAAGACGTCACCGGGGTGAATGTTGCCTTCGAACCTTTTGATGGTGTGACCGAGCGCGGTCGGCACCGAGCCGAGATGGACCGGTATGGTTACACCCTGCGCGACCGTCTGACCGTTCTTGTCGCACAGCGCCGTCGAGAAGTCCATGCAGTCACGGACGATGGTGGAATACGCAGTCCGAATCACCGTATTCGCCATCTCGTCGGCCACGCTGGACAGATAATTCCGGATCAGCCCCAAGGTGATCGGATCCGCCTTGTGTGAACCTGTCCGTCGTGTGGTCGTTGCTTGCATGGAACTCCTGAGCTTGCGGTCTTGATCCACCGCTAGGGCGCCCTCAACCCGATGCGAATGTTACCGTGTGCGTCCACCCAGGCGCTGCAACCCGGGGGCACCACCGTCGTCGAGTCGTATTCGTCAATCAGCAGCGGCCCTTCACGGGGATCGGCCTCGAGGTCGCCGCGGGACAGCACGGCGGTATCGACAAGCCCATGATCCGGCCCGAAGTATGCCTGGCGACGACCGGCCTGGCGCGGTTTGAAGCCGTTCTGCGAAGGCGCGACGGTCGAGCTCTTGCGCGCAACCCGGCCGATCAGACGGAAGTTGACGAAGGTGTAATCTTCTCCCTCGCCCCCCTTATGGCCGTAGGTCTTCTCGTGTTCCGCGTCGTAGGCATCTTCGAGCCGGCCGATGGCATCCGAGCTCAACCTGGTGGATCCGACGGGAATAGTCAACTCGTAAGATTGCCCGGAGTACCGCATGTCGGCGTAACAGTGAAGGTCGATCTCGTTTTCGCTGAATCCTTGACTGGTCAGCAGTCCGACGATGTGCTTTTCGATGCGGTTGATGGTGGCGTTGAGCTGCTCAAGGTCAGCCTCACGGGTCTTCTTGAAGTACGTCTGCACGTAGTGATGCTCGATGTCGGCCGATAGCAGCCCGAAAGCGCTGAACAGCCCTGGATACGGAGGGATTACAGCTTCCTTCATTCCGAGCGCGAGGCCCATTTCGCAGGCGTGCAGCGGTCCGGCGCCTCCGAAAGCGATCAAGGCGAAATTCCGCACGTCCCGCCCCCGCTCGGTCGAAACAGCCCGCACGGCGCGGGTCATGTTGGAATTGGCAAGCAGGTGGATGCCGTAGGCGGCTTCGAGAAGGCTCATGCCCAGCGGGGCGGCGATCTGCCGCTCGACGCACTGTTGGGCTTTGGATCGATCGAGTTGCAACCCTCCTCCCACCAGGCCTTCGGGATTGATATAGCCCAGGACCAGATTGGCGTCCGTGTTGGTCGTTTCGGTCCCGCCCTGGTCGTAACAGACCGGCCCCGGCGAAGCGCCTGCGCTATGAGGACCGATGTTCAGGGCCTGCCCTTCATCGAGCCACGCAATGCTGCCGCCGCCGGCTCCCACTTCGGCGACGTCGATCGCCGGAACGCGAATCAAGTGGCCGCCGCCCTTGATCAGTCTGCTGACCAGGGAGAGCGAAGAGCCGACCTCATACTCGGCGGCCGTGCTGAGCGCGCCGTCTTCGATGATGGAAGCCTTGGCTGTCGTGCCGCCCATGTCCAAGGTGATGGCGTTCGGGATTCCCTGCCGGCTCACGAGGTCGTGGGCGGCAATCACGCCGGCCGCGGGGCCTGACTCGATCATGTAGACGGGCCGCCGCGACGATTCCCGCGCAGTCATCACTCCGCCGTTGGACTGCATGATCATCAGGGGCGCCCGGACGTTCAGATCGCGCAGCGATTGTGAGAGAGAGTCGACATAGCGGCCCACGATGGGCGCCACGTAGGCATTCACGACCGTCGTGGCGGTCCGCTCGTACTCCTTGACCTCCCGCAGGATCTCACTCGACACCGAAACCGAAATGCGGGGATGCCGCTCGGCGATCATCCGAGCCAGCAATTCTTCATGGGCGGGGTTGACGTAGGAGTTGATCAGGCAGATGGCGATCGACTCGACCCCCAGCGAGGCGATTTGATCAATGACACTGGCGGCGGCATCGTGATCCAGCGGGGTCAGCACGCCTCCGTGGGCATTGATCCGCTCAGGAACCTCGAACCGCAGCCGCCGCTCGACGAGGTCCGGGGGTTTGTCCCAGTGCCAGTTGTAGAGTTCCGGCATGCGGATCCTCCGCAACTCGAGCACATCGCGGAACCCCTTGGTGGTGATCAAGGCGGTATTCGCGCCACGCTGCTCGAGAATCGCGTTGGTGGCCACCGTTGTGCCGTGGATCACTTCCCGCAGCGCGGCCCCGCTCACGGCGCGCTCATCGAACATTCCCGGCAGGCTTTCGCGAATCGAGCGGCTATAGTCGTCCGGACTCGAGAGAACCTTCCGTGTGGCGACCTCCCCGTCGTCGCCCACGTAGACGATGTCGGTGAACGTACCGCCGATGTCGATGCCTAGTCGCACGAGTACTCTGATTTCAACATTCCGAAAAGCCTTTCGGCAGCCCAAAGATCATAGGCGAGCCTCTGCCGCCTCGTCAATCAACGGGATCGCTCTGCGGGAGCTTGCCTTGACTGGCCGATACACGTTCGATACTCTCGCCCTGACCCACGGATCGCCCTACTTCCTCGTTCGCGAGAAACGAACCGCACTGCCTCATGCAACGCAATCTCGGACCGCACGGGCTGGCCGTTGTCGCCGTCTACATCCTGTTCCTGTTGGCGATCGGCTGGTTCTCCCGAAGGAAAGTGAACAACCTGGCGGACTTCGTTGTTGCAGGGCGATCGATGAACCGCTGGCAGATCGGTCTTTCGATCGTAGCAACCTGGGTCTCGGGGACGACGATCCTCGCCTTTCCCGCCATGGGTTACACGAACGGTCTGGCCATCTATTTTTTTGGTTCCGGGGCCTCGCTCGCCAGTGGTCTCTGGGCAGGGTTCTATGTCATTCCCTACATGCGAAAGCATGAACTGCTGACGGTGCCGCAGGCTCTGGAGACATGGTTCGGGCCTCGACACCGCATCGTGGCGCTGCTGGCTGTATGGGCGCGGGAGTTGGCCTACGTCGGGTCGTCGCTCGTTTCCATTGGAGTGAGCATCAGCTACGTAACCCCTCTGTCCTATACAGAAGGGGTCACGGCTGGAGCAGGCATTACCGTCCTCTACTTGCTCCTGGGAGGGCAGCGAGCTGTCATCCTCACCGACCTTCTGCAAAACGTCATCATCGTCAGCCTGACGGTCCTGATGCTCGTGATCGGCGTGAATGCCCTGGGAGGATGGCATGCCTTGACCTCGCAGCTCGCCGCTCACCATAAAGCCGCTGCCGGCGGCTACCCCTGGCCGAATCTGATGGCCTGGCTTGTCATGGGTGTTTTCCAGGCGCTGCCCTACCAGGCTCTGATTCAACGCGGCCTCAGCGCCAAGAGCGCGAAGGAAGCACAGGCCGGATTTCTCATCGGCGGTCTGCTGGGTCTGCTCTGGTATGTCTGTCTTCCTCTACTGGGCATGCTGGGCTATGCCCACTATGGATCGGGAGAAAACGCCTCTGACGTTTTCTTGCTCTTGGCGAGCCGGGAGTACCCACCGATTGTATACGCGCTGCTCGTGGTGGTTCTGCTCGGTGCGGTCATGTCGACCCTCGACAGCGTGTTGATGTCGGTCAGCTCGAACTTCGTGGTGGATATCTACCGGCGGTTCTTCAACCCCACGGCCAGCGGCCGGACGTCACTGCTTGCGTCGCGCGCGGCCGTCCTGCTGGCGCTTGTTATCGGCATCGTTTTCGCCTTCGTGTTCCCCATCATGCTCGAGCTGCTGTGGGTAGGCACCCGCATCATGGTCGCCGGCGTAGGGCCGGTCATCGCCGCATTGTTCCTGTACCGACCCCTCAGAAAGGCTCCCACAACGATTCTGTGGGCCATGATTCTCGGAATGACCTCTACGGTCATCACGTTTCTGGCGACCGGAGGGTCCAGCGCCGATGTCGTGGTCTTGTGGACCTTGGACCCGATCTATGTGGGCTTGTCGGTCAATATTGCGGTTCTGATCATCGGGTCCCGCTTGGAATGTAGGAAAAATGACGGCCCGGATTCCCGCGAAGCCGGCTCGGAGGAAGCGGAGGAGAGGGTCCGTCTCAATCCGTACCTCGCTATCGCTTTGATCCTGGGAATAGTGCTTGTGTACTATTCATTCTGGCTCTGGGCCTTGAATGTCTAGGAGCGGATTCGCGGTGCGAGGAACGCGCAAAGGCCGAGCCTATCCCAGTGATGAAGACCGGCCTGCGGAATGCCGCGGTAGTGGATGATCACACCAGGACGTCGTTGAGGACATTCCCGTGTACATCGGTCAGGCTGACGTCACGGCCGCCGAAGCGGAAGGTGAGCTTCTGGTGGTCCAGCCCGAGTTGATGGAGGATGGTGGCGTGGACGTCGTGGATCGAGATCGGGTGCTCGACGACCGAGTTTCCGAATTCGTCGGTGGTCCCGTAGGTCACCCCCTTCTTGAAGCCGCCTCCTGCCAAGAAAATGGAGTAGCCGTTGACATGATGGTCGCGGCCCACATCTTCTTTGATCTTCGGTGTGTGCGGGGTGCGGCCCATCTCACCCGCCCAGACGACGATGGTGGTGTCGAGCAGGCCGCGCTGCTTCAAATCCCGGATCAGGGCGGCCACCGACTGTTCGGTGATCATGGCGTTCTCTTCGTGATACTTCTTCAGCTTGCTGTGCTGATCCCACGGCGAGTTGTTGGGATGGGTCAGCGGGCAGGTGATCTCCACGAAGCGCACGCCGGCCTCGACAAGACGCCGGGCGCGGAGGCATTGCAGGGCGTAATGCTTCTTGTAGTCATTGGAAGTTTCGAGCCCGTACATGCGGCGGGTTGCGACCGACTCGCCGCTGATGTCGGCCAGTTCGGGAATCGTGGTCTGCAAGCGAAACGCGGTCTCGTAGTTCTTAATGGCTGACTCGATGGAATCCTCCGCGGTCTCGGCAGCGAACGTGCTGTCCTGTTCGCGCAGCAGGTCGAGCTTGCGCCGCTGGATGGCGGGGAGATCGGACGGCGTGATGTTATCCATCGCCACGCCCTTGGCCCGCAGCATCGTGGCCGCGTGAGACGCGGGAAGGAATGCGCTGCCAAAGTTTTCAAAGCCGCCGTTGGGTATCCAGTCGTTGTTGAGCAGGACGTAATTGGGCAGGTTGTCCCGTTCGGTGCCCAAGCCATAGGACACCCACGATCCGAAGCTCGGGGCCATGCCGGTAACGCGGCCCGTGTGCAGCAGCAGATTCTGTTGACCGTGCAGGGGTTGCCGGCCGACCAGGGAGCGCAGAACACAGAGGTCATCGGCGACTTCGGCGATACGCGGCAGCAACTCGCTGACCCACAGCCCGCTCTGGCCGCGTTGCCGGAACTGCCAGGGACTGCCCAGCCAGACCCGATCGGCCGTGGACTGCGATTTGGTCGAGACGGCCGATGCGCCGATCGCTTCGCCCTGGCGTTCTTTCAACATCGGCTTCGGATCGAACGTGTCGACATGGCTCGGACCACCGTCCATGAAGCAGAAAATGACGCTCTTTGCCTTCGCCGAGAAATCGCCTCCCGACTTGACCGAGGAGCCTTCCAGTCTGGTTTCTTCGGCCAACAGGCTCGACAACGCCAGCATGCCGAATCCATTGGAGGCGGTGCTCAGCCACTCACGGCGTGTCATGGTCCGTCGGACCGCAGATGCGTCAGCGAACATAGAGAAACTCCTTGGTGTTGAACATCGCGTGCGCCACGTCTTTCCAAACATCAAGAGAATCCATCAGGCCGCTTGGCGGCGGCCTCTTATCGGGAACATCCTGGTACAGACCGGCGATGTCGTGAACAGCGCTCATCCACCGCTCTCGTTCCTGTTCGTCGGGGTTCCGGCCGAAGGCGCGCTGAAACATCACTCCCAGCCGCTGCTCCGGGGATTCGTGCGGTACGTCAATCAACCGCCGCGCCCAGAACTCAGCCTGCCCAACGGCGAACGGGTCGTTCAGAAGCGTCAGCGCCTGCCCCGGAACGTTGGTGACGTCGCGGACGCCGGTCGGAATCTTCGGATTGGGTTGGTTGAAAGTGCTGAGGAACCTGGGCGGTTCCATGATGGTCATCTTGAGATAGATCGAGCGGCGGCCCTGACCGTCAAGCGGCCCCGAGAGAAGCCACTTGGCCGCATCTTCGTTTGTCCGGTAGGGGTTGATGGGGGGGCCGAACAGCCGCGAGTCCAGCCTTCCGGAAACGGCCAGCAGAGAGTCACGGATGGCTTCGGCATCCAGTCGCCGCAGGGGATAGTGATGAAGCAGCCGATTGAGAGGGTCTACCTCGCGGGCAACGTGGCTGACCCGGCTGGCCTGCCGGAACGTTTCGCTCATCACCATCATCCGCACAAGCTTCTTCACCGACCAGTCTTCCTCGACAAACCGGTCAGCGAGATAGTCGAGCAGCTCGGGGTGAGACGGCCTGTCGCCGAGATGGCCGAAATCGCTGGCCGTCTTGACGATGCCGGTTCCGAATACCCAGTGCCAGACGCGATTGACGAAAACACGGGCCGTCAAGGGGTTCTTCGGATTCGCGATCAACTCGGCCAACTGCCGGCGTCCGCTGCGCTCCGGGCGCGGGGCTTTTTCACGGGGGCCGGCGATGACCTCGACGTATCCCCGCGGCACAGGATCACCCAGGTCTTCGTAGACGCCACGGATGTTGAGGCGGTAGTCGCGGCCGGGTTCGAGATCGGCCATGCCGTTGACCGTCTGCGGTTCGGCCAGTTGCCGTTCGAGGCTGCGATAGGAAGCGACCACCTCGCGGATGGATTCACGGGCGTCCACCTTGTTGGGCAGCAGCCTGTTGTCGAGCATCCAGTTGATCAACCGGACATCGTCCTCATCCGCTCGATCCTGGGCCCAGGCTTCCAGAGAGGCAGTCAGCCATTGTCCGTATCGAGTTGCCAGCGCCGGAAGATCAGTAGGGGGTTCAGCATCGAAGAATGAGTTGAACCGCTCCAACTCGTCGGCGGGCGAGGCAAGGCATGTCCCGGGTTTCACGGAATCCGTGACTTCGTCTTGATTTACCAAGTAGGCGCGGGTGATGCCGAACCAACTGCTCGGGTCGTCCGCGCCGCAACTGTTCTCTCGCACCTTTTCCTTGGTGCACCCTGCGAGACCGACGCGCGGCGGGAAGTAGGGGTTCGAAGCTTTGGTGGTGAGCTCGACGAAAGTTCGGACCTGCTCCATCTCAAGCGGAGTTCGCGCCCGAGCCGTCTTATCGGTCCCGGTGGTGGTATGACATACCCAATGCAGCTTGTCTTCCTCCAGGTAGGCATACTCCCGCTCTGTCAAGAACGCGTTGTCCGCCAACAGCCGGCGAGTGCTGTAGTCTCCGCCGCTTACCTCCAGGCTTACATGAGGTTGGCTGTAAAAGTTGAGATAGGGGCTACGAATAGCGCCATTGAGCCGCGGTGAGAGCGAGTGAGTAAACAACCCTGCGGGCAGCAGCATGCCCACCGCCTGTTGGCCTTCGAGCGCCACCGTGAAGTCGCCGTTCGATACCGGACCATCGCGCAACCCGACGCCATCCAGCGACCAGCCCTCGGGGACGCCGCTACGGAAATCCGCAAGGAGAGAGAACTCCTCTGCATTGCTTCGGGAGCGCTCTTGAAGGGCGCCGGCATAATGCTCGGCCAACCCCGTCCATCTACTTTTGACGCTCCCACCCTCTTTGACCACTGATTGATGGAGTTCGAACCAGGGGAACAGTGGATCTTCCAGAGAAGGTCTCTGTTCCTGAGCCGCTTTCTCCTCCGCTTCAGGCGACTCTTCATCTTCAGAGGACTGTTTCTCCGCTTCTTCAGGATTTTCTTCCGGTTCGAATTTGAGCACCTTTTCCCAGGCGGTGAGGCGTGAAGGGTCGAGCCCGTTGGCTAGTTTCTCTGCATGGCCGTCGCCGTCGATGCGGGCCTGAGCAGCTCGAAGATACAGAGGGATGTCCCGCGCTTCCTCCAACCACCAGGCCGCCAAAGGGGTACGGAGTTTGGCCTTCAGCGCCGAAAGCTCGTCGAGAACCTCTCTGTTGCGGTCGAGCGTGTCCACCGTATTAACCAGCCAGCGCGAACTCAGGAACACGCCGCCCAGCGCGTAGTAATCTTTCTGAGAAATGGCGTCCAGTTTGTGGTCATGGCAACGCGCACAGGCCACCGTCATCGCCTGGAAGGCCTTCGAAAAGGCGTCGATCTTGTTGTCCAGCATCTCCTGATAGATGCCGTTGAAGGCCACGCTGTCCCCGTGGCGTTTTTCGCCCATCTGGAAAAACATGGGTCCGATGAGCGACTCGTTGATCTGCTCGGAGGTGTTGATTCGAGGATGGGGCAGTAGGTCGCCGGCGATCTGTTCGCGCAAGAGCTGGTCGAAGGGGATGTCAGCGTTGAAGGCCCTGATCAGGTAGTCCCTGAAGCGCCACGATCCTTTGGCCGGGACGTCCCATTCATAACCGTAGGTGTCGGTGTAACGTACGACATCCATCCAATGCCGCGCCCAACGTTCACCGAAGTGGGGCGAGGCCAGTAAGCGATCGACTGCGTCGGCGTACGCGCCAGCGCCCGGGTCGCTTAGAAAGGCGCTGACATCCTCAGGTTTGGGCGGCAGGCCGGTCAGCACGAAGCTCAGCCGACGCAGAAGAGCTGCGCGGCCGGCTCGCGGAGCGGGGCTGAGGCCGTTCTCTTCAAGCTTCGCGAGGATGAAACGGTCGATGTCTTGATCCGACCACTGTTCCTGCTCGACGCCGGGAACCTGCGGGCGCTCAACGGGTTGCAGACTCCACCAGCGGCTCCGCTCGCGGAACGTCTCCTCCCACGACTTCTCGACGACCGGCGCTGACGAGGGCGCATCGCGAGGATCGGGCGCCCCCATGCTTACCCAACGCTCGAACGCCGCAATCACTGCGGGAGCCAGTTTCTCGCCCCCCAGGGGCATCGGCGCCGCGGAGCCCTCATGACGGATGGCTCGAATCAGAGGGCTCAGGTCAACATTGCCGGGTATGATCGCCGGCCCGGACATGCCTCCCTGCTGCCAACCGCCACGGTAGTCGAGCCGCAAGTTCCCCTGCGGCCTTTCCCCGCTGTGGCAGACCGTACAATTCTCGACCAAGGCGGGACGAATCTTGCTTTCAAAGAATTCCAGCGCGGCGGGACTGAGGTCTTTGTCATCTCCTTCCGCCGCATGGATGGGCACGGAGGCCCAGGGGAGGAGTCCCAGGACGACTGCAAGCGAAACTCTCTTGCGCAGTGACACTACGCTCTCTCTCGATTGTCGAATCCGTTCCTGTTTGTACGTCGGCTGAGACAATCTTAACACTGATGTTTCCCGATTCGAGCCTCTTGGCGGCCAGCACTTCACCAACGCTGTGCGAGGTCTTCCTGCCCTATTCGGCCAGCCGGTCAGAATGCAGGCTGCGCATCATTTGAGTTCTACCCGTTCGGAAGGGTCAGTAGTGCCGCAACGTATTGGCTTCGTCTACGTGGCTGACTGCTGATCCTCGTCCCTCTCGTTCCACATTTCTTCAAGCAGGCCGACCGTCTTGTCGACCACCATTTCAGCAGTCCCCGGCACAAGGGCCGAACCGACAGCGTAGGACTGAAGGAACAACATGTCCGGGATGTGATAACGCCGGAAGAAGGACCAGCCTTTCTCGGGATAAGCGTCCCTCGTCGGGATATACGTCAGACACCCGTTGCTGTATCCACAGAACAGGGTGTGGGGGAAGGGGGAGCGGCGCTTCACCTCCATCCCCGATGCCGCGAATGTCTCTCCCGGGAAGGCGGCGATGGCCAGGTCGCCGATCGTGATCACCTGGATGGTTCCGTCCAGGGAGCGCTTGCGGTTGTTCTCTATCCGGTCGAGCAGAGCGCGGGCGCAGTATACGTAGCGCTGAGCGACGTTGCGCTTCACCTGGTCCGTTCCGTTAGTCTTTGCCTCCTCCAGTTCGGTGACGCACTTGTTGTGCATCTCTCGTGCGTACTCCAGCGTCGGATACTCCATCAGCGGCAGTTCGACGGCGATTTCCTTTGCCGCGATGGGAGATGGAGGCTCTTCAGCAATCGGGACTCGCGGATAGGCGGAAGCCTTCGCCAACATCCCGAAAATGATGCGAGGTCCCCTCTCGGTGTCGGTGTAGAGAGACGAGCAAACCTTGAGCACTTCGCTTCCAAGAGCAAAACCCAGCCGGTTTTTGGCATCGGAGTTGTCTTCGTCTGCACCGATGCCGGTAATCGGGTCGATGTCGCCGGCATTGGCTTGCAGGAAGATGCTGAGGCAGCCCAGCGCACTTTCGATCAGTTGACGCGCCACCCCGGGATAGTCGGGCGACCACTTCAGATATTTCGGACCCATCGTTACCGTGTGACAGCCGTGCGCAAAGACGACTGCCTTTGGTCGGCCCTGCAAATCATCGACTCGGATGACCCGCACTTCATGGTCCACCGGACCGTCGGGGTTCTCTCCCAGAATGATGTCTCCGACGTCGTCCTCTTCCCTGCGGTTGATGCCGATTCGCGCTTCCCCGGTCCCTGTTGCGAGACGCGCCCCGTCAAGGTTCTCAAGCGCCGCAGCAGCCAGAGTTGTCATCTCTTCGATGATGCGAGCTTCGTAATCCGCCCGCATGCGATGTTGCCGGGGATCGTCATCGTAGAAATAACCCTTCATGGTCGGCCCGCAATGGGTGTGATTACAGTTGAGCAAGACATGCGATTCCGGCGTCTGCAGAACTTCGCTGAATGCCTTCTTGATCCCCTGGAGCATCCTTCCATGCAAGAAAGCCAGGTCGAACCCCACTACCACTACGCGAGTCCCGTCGTTGTCTAGCACCAGAGACGTCGCGGTCAGATCCTCATCCTTACCTTGCGCCACACCGGCGCGGCCGGCATAGCCCAGCATGGTCATTCCGATCGGGGGGGTGATGTTGGACCGTGCGACACCGGCTTGCAGCACAATTGTCTCCTCAATCGAGTCCGCTCCTGGGGTTCAGCCGCGAGCGACATTCCTCGTCATGGAAGCGGGGCATGACGGCGCTGTTTTTTGCGGGCGGGGGGTTGATGAGATGCCACCAGATGGTACGCTACCGACTTGCGCGGGTCAAGGACCTTACTGGACGGCCAAAGGTCCATGCCGCTGCGAACCCCATGTCACGCGAGGGATTCTGAGAACGGACGTGCGGTCAGACAAGAAGCGCTGGTGGATCATAGGACTGTTGTGCTTCGCGGCGTTGGTCAACTACGTCGACCGGAACAACCTGAGCGTTGCCGCCGTGCCGGTGATGGAAGACTTCGACTTCTCCCCGGCGGTCGCCGGAACGCTGATGTCGGCCTTCTTCTGGACCTACACGCTCCTACAGATACCGTCGGGCTGGGCGGTCGACCGCTTTGGTTTGCGGTGGACGTATGGGCTCTCCTTCCTGATCTGGTCGTTGTCCTCGGCGGCGATCGGGCTGGCCCGGTCGTTCAATCAGATCCTCGTGTTCCGCTTGATCCTCGGAGTAGGCCAAGCGGCGGTTCAACCGGTCAGCCTGACCTACATCCGCACGAACTTCGACGACGAGGAACAAGGTTTCCCCACGGCTGTTTACGTCTTGGGGATGAATATCGGTCCCGCGGTGGGAGCGTTCCTCGGAGGAGCGCTTCTCGAAGAGTTGGGGTGGCGCCAAGTGTTTATTCTGACCGGCCTCATCCCGTGTGTCTGGCTCATCCCCTGGTTCCTGCTGGCTCCCTCCGGGCGAGCGAAACTGACGTCACAAGACCAGCCACCTACCGCAAAAGTTCCGCTGCGGAAACTCTTTGCCAACCCTGCGGTCTGGGGCATCACGATTACGGCTTTCTTCTATTCGTACTTCTGGTATTTCGTCATGAGCTGGCTTCCCGCGTATCTGGTCATGGAGCGGGGCATGTCGGACCGCGACATGGGGATCTACACGGCATTGCCATACATCGCCATGGCCGTGGTGTCCCCCTCGGCCGCTCGCCTCGCCGACCACTGGGCCCGGAGGACAGGGCGGCCCATCTTGGTCCGCAAGATCTTTATCATCAGCGGCTACCTGCTCGGAAGCTCGACGTTGCTGCTGATCTGGACCGAGTCCGCTCAAGCCGCCTCGGCGATCCTCATCTTCGCCTTGGCGAGCATCGGTCTGACCAGCGCCAACTATTGGGCCCTCACCCAGGCGATTTCGCCACGGGCTTTCGTTGGCCGGGCTATCGGTTACCAGAACACCATCAGCAACCTCGCGGGCATCTGCGCGCCGATGTTGACTGGTATTCTGGTCGGTGAATCGGAAAACTTCTCCTCCTCTATCGCCTTCGCGGCCGTTTCACTGTGGATTGCTGCTGCCTCCTATGCTTTCCTGGTGCGAGAATCGAGCGCAAGTGAGATCAAAGGGCTGTTTGCCGGTGAGAAACGTCCTTCTTGATTTGGCGGTGCGCAAAATTGTTTCGAGAGCCTGACGGGAACCACGACGGGATCAAATCACCGGGCGGTGGCCTCCCGCTGGAGGGTGGGCGACTTCTGGTGGTCAACTCCGACTGGCACTATAAGAAACGCGGTGAGAACCGTGTGCCCCTCTTTATCGTCGGCGAGGACAAACGCGTAGAGTGGACCCTGGACATTTCGACTTTCGAGCCCTGGAAGCGTAGCGAGACCGACCCGCGCTCCCAGCTCAAGGAGCACTGCTGCATGGTGGTGCAAGTGCTACCCGAGAAGTGATGCCCCAGCCATGTTACGGATGTTGCGCCCACCCTGCTATCTTCGACGGTTGCTCTTGTGTGGAGACGGTTCTGGAACCTGAAGATTGGACCACACAGGGATCGAGGCGGATCAATAGAGATACATCGATATTTTTTCCTCGAAGGGAGAGCATATGCGCTTAGCAAACAACTGCTTCATCGGCCTGGCCGCCGGGATCATCCTCGTGGGCCTGCCGGCTTGTGAGTCCGCCACTGAGTCGGCGGCCGCCCGTGAGACCGTTACCAACGACACTGTCGAACAGTGGATGACGGATCTTTCCAACTGGGGCCGCTGGGGTGAGAACGACGAGCTGGGTGCAGTCAATCTGATCACCCCGGAGAAAAGGATGCAAGCCGCTTCTCTGGTAAAGAAGGGAATTTCCGTGTCGCTGGCTCACAATGCGGTGAAAGAGAAAGCCGTGGACAACCCGTCACCGTTCGAGCACGAGATGACGGCGACCGGCGTCGGCTCCACCCCCGACTTTCCGTTCTGCGTGGACCGCTTCAGCGTCCTCTATCACGGATATGCCCACACGCATCTCGACGCAATCTGTCACATGTTTCACAAGGGAAAGATGTTCAATGGCCATTCTCAAGACGAGGTGACTGAAGAAGGCGCCCGCAAGTACTCGATTCACCATATGAAGGACGGCATCTTTACTCGCGGCATCCTGATGGATATTCCGCGGCTCAAGGGCGTTCCCTATCTCGAACCGGGAACGCCGATCTATCCCGAAGACCTGGACGCATGGGAGAAGAAAGCGGGCCTGAAAGTATCGAGCGGAGATGTCGTCTTCATCTACACAGGGCGCTGGAAGTTGCGCGCTGAAAAAGGCCCTTGGATGATTTCCGAAAAGTCCGCAGGCCTCCACGCGTCTTGCGCCCCCTGGCTCAAACAGCGCGACGTGGCCATACTGGGCAGCGACGCTGCCAGCGATGTGTCTCCTTCCGGTGTCGAGGGCGCTGCCCAACCCATCCATCAGCTCGTTCTGATCGCCATGGGCATGCCGATCTTCGACAACTGCGACCTGGAGGCGGTCAGTGAGGAAGCCGCGCGGCAGAACCGCTGGGAGTTCCTGCTTACTGCCGCGCCTATACGGGTCGTGGGCGGAACGGGGTCACCCCTCAATCCGATCGCGACGTTTTAGAGTTTTTGCGAATGCAGGCCGAGGGCTTGCTTGTTGGACCGCAGTATTGACCCCCGGACACGCATTGTGATCACGAACCACGTCAGAGCGGCTCTGAACAAGGGCGAAGCGGTGAAGGGGTTCAACGTCTTCGAGTCGCTGCGTCCTTCAGTCGTCAAGATTGCCGCTCAGGCAGGTTTCGACTTCATCATGGTCGACACCGAACACGTAGCGCATAACGACGAGACGCTCACCAATTTCCTCGTTCTGGCTCGCGACAATCACCTGCCGCCATTGGTGACCGTGGTGTCACCCGATCGCCTGCTGGTGTCGCGCATGCTCGATGCCGGCGCTCTGGGCATCGTGCTCTCCCATGCCGACACAGCCGAACAGGTCGAAGATCTCGTGCGCTGGTGCAGGTACGCTCCCGAAGGTGAGCGCGGCCTGGCGCTGGGCGCCAACGCCGACTACGACAACTCCGACGTGGCCGGTTACTGCAAGTCCGCCAACGAGGCGGTTCTCGTCATCGCCAAGATCGAATCGGCCCTCGGAGTGCGGAACATCGAAGCCATCGTGTCGGTAGATGGCATTGACGGCATCGTCTTCGGACCAGGTGACTTGGCCGCGACGATGAACCTCCACGGTCAATGGGAGCACTCAGAGGTGATTGCCGCCATGGAGACCGTGATCGAGGTTGCCCTGGCCCGGGGCCTGGCCGTTGAACCAGCGATCATGCCGAAAGACAAGGCAGATTACGAGCGCGAGCACCGAAGAGGCATTCAGATCTTCGGCTCTACGAGAGCGAGCGAATACAACCTGCTGAAATCAGCGGCGATGCAGGCCATGGAGCCTTACCGTTAGGCGCAAGCAATGCATGTCGACCGGGAGCGCTCGATCAACGACATAGACCCGCACGGTCCCGAATACATGCGGCCCATGTAGAGAGGTTCGGTCTCAACACTGGCTTGGGTTCCCGAGCTCTGCAACAAGACTCGGTGACCAATGCTTTCTGCGACAATCAACCCCGTTGAACGGATCTCCCCAAGGATTCCGGGTTCATCGAGGACCGGCTGGCCTCCTTGTCCTGGCGGTTCTGCTCACCATGTCGTGTAGCAGCCCATACGATCCGGCCGCCGATCCGGCCGCTTTGGCTCTGGCGATTCGCAACACCAACGTTTGGGATAACCTCACCGGCGGTTTTCTCCCAAGTCGGACGGTTCTCATCCGCGACCGCCGGATCGTCAGTGTGGACCCGGCCGAAGAAGCCGAGCTGCCACCTGAGACCCAGGTTCTGGATGGGCAGGGCAAATTCCTCATCCCGGGCCTCATAGATGCGCATGTTCATCTGACCCACGTGCTCTACCAGGCCGGAATGACGGCAGACGAGACCCTTCCCTACTTCCTTGCCAACGGGGTCACCAGCGTACGCAGCACCGGCGACAACGTCGTGGCCCAGAGCCTGCTCCGGCGCTGGGCGGAAGAGAACCCCGACCTGTCTCCGCGACTGTTTCTCGCAAGCTGGTTGATCGGGAACGCCCCGCCCATCCACAAGGACATCGGATGGAGCCTGACCTCGCCCGCCGAAGTGCCGGCGTTCGTCAACGACATGTCCAAATGGGGCGTGACTACGCTCAAGATCTATGCGAACTGCTTGCCTTCGGTGGCTCGCAAAGTGATCGAAGAAGGCCATAAGAAGGGGTTTGTCGTCACGGGACACCTGAGCAGCTATCCGGTTCAAGAGGCGATTCAAGACGGAATCGACAGTCTTGAACACATCGAGTCCGTGTCCGATTTCCTTCGCGCGGACCCGAAAGACCGCCATAGCCTCGACATCGAGAGCGCCAAGGCGCGCAAACTCGTCCGCACCATTGCCGACAGCGGCGTCTTTGTCGATCCCACGCTTGCGGTGTTTTGGGGCACGTTGTTTTTTGTGGATGTCGAGGAGATCGTGAATCACCCCGACAATCTCAGAATGCCCCGCCGCCTGAGAGATTTCTGGGCGGAGGACCGCAAAAGACGTTTGACGAGCTACAGCGCCGGCCCTCTTGAGACGAGGCGGAGAACCTTTCGGAAATATCAGGATCTGGTCGGGATGCTGCATCAGGCGGGAGCCAGGATCCTGGTTGGAACCGACGCCCCCGAGCCCCAGGTCGCGCCGGGATACTCTTTGCACACGGAAATGGAACTCCTGGTGGAGAGCGGCATGTCTCCGGCCGCCGTGCTCCAGGCTGCAACGCGCGTCAACGCTGAAGTGCTTCGCCAGGAGAACCATCTCGGCGGCATCGAGCCCGGAAAGCGCGCGGACCTGGTGCTGTTGAGGGCAAATCCCATCGAAGACATCCGCAATACGCGAAAGATCGATCGCGTGATCAACGGGGGAGAGGTGCTGCTCCCGTCAGAGATCCTCGAGCGAAGGGCTGCCCGTGCCCGGCCCGACGACAAGTAGACCCTACACGGCCCACCAGTATCGCTCTACACCCTGCCGCCGCAAGCCGACACCGTCTGACCGGTGATGAAACTGGACTCTTCCGAGAGCAGGAACCGGACAACGTCGGCTATTTCGGAAGGTTCCGCCATTCGACCGAGGGCGGTCAGTCCTATCAGATGAGGGACATCCGGATTCGCCGACAGGGACAAGCGGGTGTTGGTAAGTCCGGGCGCGACGCAGTTGACCCGCACATTGTACGGCGCGAAGGCCAGAGCGCAGTGCCTCGTAAAGGAGTTGACCGCTGCTTTGGTGGTGGCGTAGTGGATCATCTCTTTCTTGCGGACAAGTCCTGCCAGCGAGGAGACATTCACGATGCGGCCAAAACGACGCTCGATCATCTCATCCTTGACGGCCCAGGTAACGAGAAACGGCCCGTCCACGTTAACCTCGAACATTCGCTTCCAACTCTCAAAGCTGAGCTGATCGTGAACGACCGATTCGGCGATACCGGCGTTGTTTACGAGCAGGTCGATAGGCCCCAGCTTTTCCCGAACTTCGGCCACCATGCGCTCGACATGGTCTTCGCGAGACACGTCAGCCTGGACGATCATGGCCTTTTTAGCCTTTTCTTCGACCGCCGCCAGCGCCTCGTTCGCGGCTTGTTCGTTCGTCTGAAAGTTGATGGCGACGCGCGCCCCGCCCACCGCAAGGGTCTCGCAGACAGCACGCCCAATGCCACGAGAGCCGCCAGTGACCAGGACCGTGCGGTTTTCGAACACCTGTTGACTCATATCAGGATGGTACTCCTGCCTTGAACTCGATCGGAGTCACAGCGTATGGATCAGTCCCTGTTCCCGCAGGGCCACGACCGTCTTCTCGAAGGCCTCTGTCGCATCTTCGATATCGCGCTCAGTGTGAGCCGAGCAGAGCGCACCTCCGGTCGAACTCATGTTGTCGACGCCGTGATAACGGAGACGCCGCTGGTACTCCTTGATCAGTTGCGCCGGCATCCCCTTCAGCCGTTTGACGTCGGTCGTGTAAAAATCCTGCCGTGATGTCGCGTCACGGATTCTGCTTTGATCGGTTTCAAAGTAAACGTGGAAGGTAGAGCAAGGTCCGTAGACATAGCCGGCAATGCCGTGCTTTTCCAGCACGTTCTCCCAAGCTACGTGAAGTTTTCTGGTGATCGCATTCGCCTTCTCCGTGGGCTCACCCGTCGCCACTTGCTTGAGGAGGGCGACACCGGCAGCGGCGGCCAACGGAGACGCGTTGAACGTCCCGAGGTGAGTCACACGCTCGAAGCGGTCATGCCGCGGGTCGCCGGTTTGATCGAGCACCTTCATGACGTCGGCGCGTCCCACGACCGCACCTCCCGGCATGGCGCCCGCAAGGATCTTTGCGAAGCACGAGAGGTCCGGCAACACGTTGTACAGTTCTTGCGCCCCACCGGGGCTGAAGCGGAAACCGGTGACCACCTCGTCGAAAATCAGCACGACGCCATGGCGGGTGCAAATATCGCGCAGTCCCCGCAAGAAATCGGGATCAATCGGAACGCGCCCCCAGGAAGCTCCGGACGGCTCAAGGATGGCTGCGCCGATTTCCACATGGCTAGCAAGGGTGTCCTCGACCAATTGCAGGTCCCCGTCGGGGATCGCGACGATGTTTCCTCTCACACTGCCAGGGACTCCGAGCGATCCGTCGGCGTCGAACGGCGGCTGGAAACCATGCACCACGTCGTCGTGCCAGCCGTGAAAATGTCCTTCGAACCGCAACAGTTTGGTGCGCCGGGTGAAGGCGCGCGCGACCCGGATGGCCAGCAAGGTCGCCTCGGACCCTGAGTTGACAAACCGCACCCTCTCCGCTGAAGGAACCAGCCTTTGCACCAGCTCGGCCCATTCGATCTGCAGGGGGTGGTCGTTTCCGAAATGCGTTCCCCGGCCCATGACCGCGGCAATGGCCTCGAGAATCTCAGGCGCCGCATGGCCGAGCAGCAGCGCTCCGTTCCCCATCAGGAAATCGACGAACTCCTTGCCGTCGACATCCCATTTGCGGCCTCCTTTCCCCCGTTCGATATACATCGGTAACGGTTCGGCGTACCGCAGATCATGACCGACCTTTCCCGCGAGAACCCGTGACGCACGTTCAAACCAAGCCGTCGAATTCACACAGTTGGCGGCGTAGACCGCCGGCGCATCGCTTACCGTTGACATGCGAATGTTCCTGTAGAAAGAATCTACCCAAAAATCACGTGGTTAACCTGCATTTCTCACCACCCGACGGTCGAAGCACGCGATACGACCGCCAG
>JAPPLB010000155.1 GCA_028819575.1 Bryobacterales bacterium
CCTGGCGGTCGTATCGTGTGCTTCGACCGTCGGGTGGTGAGAAATGCAGGTTAGCTAGACTTAGTCTTATAGGAGAGCAGGAGGCCGATGAATGAAGGTGAACATGCACGAGGCGAAATCGACGCTCTCTCGTTTGGCCGAGCTGGCTTGTCAGGGTGAAGAGGTCGTGATCTGCAAGGCCGGCAAACCTTATCTGCGGCTGGAACCCTATCGTGAACGCGTGGAAGAGCGGAAGCTGGGCGGGCTGGAAGGGCAGATCCGGATGTCCCCGGACTTCGACGAAGAAGACGAAGAACTCATCGAGGCGATCGAGAATTCGAAGATTTTTCCTGACGAGGATTGAGGATGCAGCGCCTGTTGCTGGATACGCACGTGTTCGTGTGGTGCCTGAGCGATGTTTCAAGACTGTCGCAAGCCGCTCGCGCCGCCATCGTGGAGCCGCGCAACGACATCTTCGTCAGCGCCGTTACCGGATGGGAGATCGCAGTCAAGCGGGCGAAGGGACGCATGACGGCCCCTGACAACTTGTCGGCAATGATTGAAGAACGGGGATTCGCCCATCTGCCGTTGACGTATCATCACGCGGAGCAGGCGGGGAACCTCCCGCCGCATCACCGGGATCCGTTCGACCGCTTGCTGGTTGCCCAAGCCCAGGCCGAAGGGCTGATCCTCGTCACCCGGGATGCCCGCATTCCGCGCTACGGCATCCGTACGCTGGCGGCGTAGAGTCAGGAAGGAACGCGATAGCTTTCAAGAGCGACCCCGGAATCGTGAACCGCCGGGACCGCTGGGTATAATTCCGAATGGTGTCATGGCTTCGCAAGCCAAAACGCCGCTGATGCGGCAGTACCACTCGATCAAAAGCGACGTACCCGACGCCCTGCTGCTGTTTCACCTCGGTGATTTCTACGAGCTGTTCTACGACGACGCGGTCGTCGCCTCGCGCGACCTCGGCATCACGCTGACCTCCCGCAACAAGGAGAAAGGCGAGCCGGTCCCGATGTGCGGCGTGCCGTGCCACTCGGCCGATGGCTACATCGCGAAGCTGATCGCCAAGGGCCATCGCGTCGCCATCTGCGATCAAGTCGAAGACCCGGACAAGACCAGGAAGCTCGTGCGCCGCGAGGTGACGCGCATCGTGACGCCCGGCACGGCCAGCGACGCGAGCCTGCTGCGCTCCGGCGAGAACAACTACCTGGCCGCCGTGGCCGATAAAGGCGACTCGACGGGGCTCGCCTACGTCGATATCTCGACGGGCGAGTTCCGCATGACGGAACTGGACGCAAAAGACGTCGAGGATGCGCTGGGACATCTCGGCGCCAAGGAAGTGCTGTTCCCTTCGGCGGGCCCGCTGTTCTCCTACGAACCCGACTCCGTGACGGCCTCGAACGGCTACCTGCGGACGGAACTCGAACCCTGGGTTTTCGAGGCCTCCTACGCCGAGCGCACGTTGCGGGACCAGTTCAAGCTGCACGTTCTCGACGGGCTGGGGGCCGCGGACCGTCCCGCCGCGATCGCCGCCGCGGGAGCCGTACTGCACTATGTCCGCGACACGCAGCGCGGCGCGCTGCAGCACCTCGATCCGCCGACCTACTACGGCAAGCAGGACTGGATGGCGCTCGATCCGGTGACGGTGCGGAATCTGGAGCTGGTCGAGCCGTTGTTCGGCGGCTCGGCCCAATCGACGCTGTTGCGGGTGATCGACAAGACGCAGACGCCGATGGGCGCGCGCCTGCTGCGGCAGTGGCTGCTGCGGCCGTCGATCGACCGCGCCGAGATCGAGTCCCGCCGCGACGGCGCCGCCGACCTCCACGGACAGGTCATCACCCGCACGGAATTGGGGCAGGAACTCCAGCCCGTCCTGGATATCGAGCGGCTGTTGGCCAAGATCACGCTCGGCTCGGCCGGCGCGCGCGACATCGTAGGACTGGGTGGTTCGCTGGCCTGTCTGCCGGCGGTCCGGCGGCGGATCGAGAAGTGCGAATCGGCCCGGCTGCGCCGGACTCACGAACAGATGGACGAGCTGCCGGACATCCGTGAACACATCGAGACGACGCTCAGCGACGAGCCGCCGGCCCATCTCGCGGACGGCGGCACGATCCGCGAAGGCTTCCACGCCGAACTCGACGAGCTGCGCGCGCTGCGCAAGGACGGCCGCGGATACATCGCCCGGATGGAAGCGCGCGAGCGCGAGCGGACCGGCATTCCGTCCCTCAAGGTGCGCTTCAACAATGTCTTCGGTTTCTACATCGAGGTCTCGAAGGCGAACCTGGCCGCGGTTCCGGACGACTACGACCGCAAGCAGACGCTGGTGAACGCCGAGCGCTTCACGACGCCCGAGCTCAAGGAATACGAGAGCAAGGTGCTGGACGCCGAAGAACGCATCCTGGCGCTCGAAAAAACGCTGTTCGAGGAGCTGAGGTCATGGCTCGCCGGCGAGGCGCGGCGGATCCGATCCACCGCGACGGCGGTCGCCGAGCTGGACGTGCTGCGCGGGCTGGCTCAAGTCGCCGCCGAAAACGATTATTCGGCTCCCGAGTTCAGCTCCGGCGGGGAGCTGCAGATCGCAGGCGGGCGGCATCCGGTCATCGAGCGGATTTCCGACGAGCAGGGCGGTGAACGTTTCGTCTCGAACGACGTCTATCTCGACCCGAACGGACACCTGATCGCGATCATCACCGGCCCCAACATGGGGGGCAAGTCGACGTATCTACGCCAGACGGCGCTCACGGCGATCCTGGCGCAAATCGGCTCGTTCGTACCGGCCGCCGGCGCGCGGCTGCCCGTCATCGACCGCATCTTCACCCGCATCGGAGCGAGCGACAACCTGGCGCGAGGCCGCTCGACGTTCATGGTCGAGATGACCGAGACGGCGCAGATCCTCAACACCGCGACGGATTCGAGCCTGATCCTGCTCGATGAAATCGGGCGCGGCACCGCCACCTTCGACGGGCTCGCCATCGCCTGGGCCGTGGTCGAGCACATCCACGCCCGGACACGCGCCAAGACGCTGTTCGCCACGCACTACCACGAGCTCACCGAGCTGGCCGAGCAGTTGAGCGGCGTCGTGAACCTGCACGTCTCGGTCAAGGAAGCGGGCGACAACATCGTGTTCCTGCGGCGCGTCGAGCCGGGCAAGGCCGACCGCAGCTACGGCATCGAGGTGGCGCGGCTGGCGGGCCTTCCCGGCGGCGTCGTCGAGCGGGCGCGTTCCGTCCTGAGGACGCACGAGCAGCGCGAACAGACCGTGTCCGAGGAGCTTTCGATCGACCCGACGGACGCGCCGCCGGTGCAGGTCTCGTTCGTGAACGAAACGGAGCGGGCCGTCAGCGAAGCGATCGCCAACACGAACATCGATGAACTCCGCCCCATCGAAGCGCTCAGCCTGCTCGCCGAGTGGCAAGAAAAACTCGGCGGCAAGAGGTAGAAAGGCCGTGTTTCATAAAGGCCGTGATTCGTGAAAACCTTTGGCGGGGGACTGGTTCGCTCCAGATAGAAATGTACGACGGGCGGTGAAGCGTGAAGGCGGAAAACCCGTGTTGCTGACGGCTTGCGGCTTGTCCTGACGGCGGTCTCACGGTCTTCGACTCGCCGCGTGGTAAGAAAAGGCGGCTAGTTTTTTCCCTGTCCAAGGTTCACGTTTGCGTCAAGTTGACGCGGCGATCCGTTGTCCTGCTTGTTGGTCCGAGGGGGAGCCTCGCTAGTATAGAAAGCCGATGCTGGTAGCCGGAATCATGAGCGGCACGTCGGTCGACGGGATCGACGTCGCACTCGTCGAAATCCAGGGGGAGGGCTTCCAACAGAGCGTCCGGCCGCGAGTTTTCCACTCGATCCCTTACGAACCGGCGGTCCGGGAGGCGATCTTCTCGGTCACCAACACTGAGGCCCACGTCGGGCGTTTGAGCCAAGTTCATTTCCTGCTGGGCCGGGTGTACGGACAAGCGGTCCGCGACGCCTGCCGGCAATCGGGCATCGCGCTCGCCGAGCTGGAACTGATCGGGTCCCACGGCCAAACGGTCTATCACCAGCCGGTCGCAAGCGAGACCGGCGGACAGCCCGTCGCGAGCACGCTGCAGATCGGCGAGCCGGCGCTGATCGCCGAGTCGACGGGAGCGCCGGTGGTGGCGGACTTCCGTCCCGCAGACATGGCGGCGGGCGGGGAAGGGGCGCCGCTCGTGCCCTACGTCGATTACCTGCTGCTCCGCGACCGCAGCCGCGGCCGGGTCGCGCTGAACATCGGCGGCATCGCCAACGTGACGGCCATCCCGCCGGGAGGCGAGCCCGAACAAGTGATCGCCTTCGACACCGGTCCGGGAAACATGATCATGGACGCCCTGGCGCAACATTTGTCCCAGGGGAGAAGCAAGTTCGACCGAGACGGCCGGCTCGCCGCCGAAGGCAACGTCGACCGGGGGCTGCTCGACCGGCTCAGCCGCGACCGCTATTTCGAGCAGCCTCCGCCGAAGAGCACAGGCCGCGAGACATTCGGCGAAGCGTTTCTCGAGCCGTTTCTCGATGCTTCGCTCCCGCCCGCCGACGCGATGGCCACCGCCAATGCCTTCACCGCCAAGACGATCACCAGGGCGCTCGAGCGCTTCGTGGCTCCGAAGATGAGGGTCGACGAAGTCATTGCCTCCGGCGGCGGCATCCGGAACCCGGAGCTAGCGCGGCGGCTGCGGGACGCGCTCGACCCCGCGCGGCTTCGGACGTCCGCCGAGCTCGGCATCGACAGCGACGCGAAAGAAGCCATCGCCTTCGCCATCCTGGCCTACGAAAGCTTCCACGGACGGCCCGCCAACCTGCCCTCCGCGACCGGGGCCCGGCATCCCTGCGTCCTGGGGAAAGTCTGCCGGCCGCCGGTTCGCGGCCTGTAGAAGGAATCGGCAGCAGGCCAGTTGCGGGCGGCTGAACGGAAACGCCTCGGGAAGGTGCGCCGCGCGAGAGGAATTCCTGAGGACTTTTCCTCAGCAGTACGGGCCGCAACGGACAAGAATGCCGATCTCGTATCTCCGGCTCAGCGTCATGACCCTTCGACTCAAGCTGCACGCGGCAAGGCTCTCAACGATGCGCCGGTATTTCTTCGGCGGCTGCACGCGGATGAACGTCGATCCGCACGTCTACGCGCCGGCCCAGCTTATTGAGCACGATCATTAGACGGTCAATGGTGAAGCGGTCAAGCTGTACGTTGCGAATGCGGGTAAAGTCCGCATGATTGACACCGGTACGGGCCTCGGCCTTGCGCGTCGAAAGCCGTTCATCGTCAAGAATCCCAATGATGCGGGCGGCCAGAAGCGCCTTGGTCTGCTGCACGTCGGCATCGGCGCGGCCGAAGTCGCGGAAGACATTGCCGCCGCCATGCACCAACTCGAAATCGTCGCCTGTCTTGCTCATTGCCGTAACTCCTTCTTCAACCGTTTCAGCCGCTCGCCGATCAGATCGATATCCTTCTTCGGGGTCTTGATGCCCTGCTTCGCCTTCTTCCCGCCAGGGGCTATCCTTACTCCGCCCCAGCGGTTCCCTTTTGCTTCGCCTCCGTGACACTCAGGCTCCGGTGGATGGTTACGAGGTCTCGCTCAAGGTCCTCCAGGTCGTATTGGGCAGGCGCCTTTCTGGCGCGGGCATAGTCCATCATCTCCCAGATTGAGACCCCGGCATCGCGAGCAGCGCGTGCGAGCGTGAGTTTTCCATCGCCGTACTGCCGGACGTAGTGCTCCAATTTCCATTGCCGGATCGCTTGCGAGAGCAGCCGGCGCACCGTGGTCGAGCGATCAGACTGCTCGACATCCTCGATCAACTCCAATCCACGGACCAACTCGGGCGATAGTCTGGCGCCCACCATCTGTTCTTTCTTCATCTGGTTGCCTCCCGTGCAAGTCTCAGTATTTCCGTGACGACGGCTGGGGAAAGCCATAGGATTCGACTGAGATCCCGAAGCGTGACCTCCAATTCTCCCAAGTCAAGGCGCTGGAGCAAACAGGCTTCCAACAACACACCCGCCGTGCCCAAGTGTTCCACTCCGGAAGCCGCCGCCACGCTCCGGGCCGCCTTGTCATCAACGATCAGCCGCAGACCCCGCACACTCGCGAGAACCATGGCCTCGGCTTCTCCCTGGTCCAGACGGGAGCGTTGGGTCAGACGCCGCATCAGATCCCGCTCCTCGACGGTCAAGCGGGCCGTCCTCAGCCAGCCGTCTTCCAGGGCTGCTTCGAGCGGCTCCACACCCAGGGCACGAACCGCTCTGCCGGCTTCGATGGTTTCCGCCTTCACGACAGGCCCCATCAGGACCTCGCCGTAGAGATCGTTCAAAAGACCAAGACGCTGGAGCTTGGCGAGAACGATCAACGGCGAGGCGTCGGCAACAACCACTCCAGCTCCTACGGATCAGTGCATCCAACACACAACAAGTTAACATTTATTGCAATTGTTTACAATCCGATTTCCACCTGACAGTCACCCCTGTGATTTCGGGGAGAAGCGGCCTCGGCCGCCATCCCTGCGCCTGGGAAAAGTCGGCCTGTCACCGGTTAGTGGTGGGACAGGTAGCAGGCCGGTTGCGGGCGGCTGCAAGGAAACGCCTCGGGGACTTGTGATGCGCGAGCCGGAATTTCTCAGGATTCCTGTTCAAAGTGCGATGAGGGTTTCTTTCCCGTGGAGAGGTCGACACCGGTTGAGGGAACGACTCGCCAACTTGCCCCACGCGGTGCGGGATCCCAACGGGCGGTTCCACAACCGGACGGCGTTCTCAGAGAAAGCGAAACCTCTTCGGGCCACGGCGCCTTACTGCATCAACAGAGTGTCGATATCACGGCCCCCGTAAAGGATTCTGAGGAACGTCACCGTATCCGCTCCGACGTGGAACGCGATGGTCACCCTCCTCTCGAAACCGACGACACGCAGGCCGGGAAATAGATCGTCCCGACGCATGCCCCGTTCCGGAAAGTTCGCGAACCCCCGGCACCAGGCCTCGATGCGTTCGATATAAGCTAGGGCACGATCTCCATCGGCCTAGTTGGCGATGAACAGGTAAAGTTCCTTGAGATCGTCACGCGCTTCGGGTGCGAAGACGATCTTATGCATCGCTTCCGGGGTTTTTCAGCCGCCCGGCATGAAGGTCCCGGATTTCAGCAAAGACCCGCTCGGCGGGGATCGCGCGTCCGGGATCGGCCTGCATGGCGGCCGCAGTCGGCACGACTTCGTCGCGCAACCAGCGATCGACGGCAGCGTCGCGTTCCTGCAAGGCGCGCAGACCCGCGCGGATCACTTCGCTGCAAGTGGCATAACTGCCGGAGGCGACGAGGTTATCGATATACCTTGCCTGTTCAGCGGGCAGGCTGAATGTTCGTTTATGGGAAGCCGCCATCGTGAAACCCTCAAGGGAGATGATTTTCCAACACGGTAGGATGTTTTCACACCGAATTCCAGTGCCGCCGCCGTCCGTGATGGGCTCCGGGGTGGTTCATCTGGCCGGAGCAAGCCTGTAGGGCAATACGCCGAGACGACCGCGCGGGAAGAGCCCAGCACTCGCATCCGGAACCCGGAGCTGGCGCGGCGGCTACGGGACGCGCTCGACCCAGCACGGCTTCGGACGTCCGCCGAGCTCGGCATCGACAGCGACGCGAAAGAAGCCATCGCCTTCGCCATCCTTGCCTACGAAAGCTTCCACGGACGGCCCACCAACCTGCCCTCCGCGACCGGAGCCCGCCATCCCTGCGTCCTGGGGAAAGTCTGCCGGCCGCCGGTTCGCGGCCGGTAGAAGGAATCGGCAGCAGGCCAGTTGCGGGCTGCTGAACGGAAACCCCTCGGGAAGGTGCGCCGCGCGAGAGGAATTCCTGAGGACTCTTCCTCAGCAGTACGGGCCGCAACGGACAAGAATGCCGAACTCGTATCTCGGGCTTACTGTCATGAACCCTCAACTCAAACGAACGCGGCAAGGTTATCAACGATGCGCCGGCATTTCTTCGGCGGCTGCACGCGGATGAACGTCGATCCGCACGTCCACGCGCCGGCCCAGCTTGTTGAGCACAATCATCAGACGGTCAATGGTGAAGCGGTCAAGCTGTACGATGCGAATGCGGGTAAAGTCCGCATGATTGACACCGGTACGGGCCTCGGCCTTGCGCGTCGAAAGCCGTTCATCGTCAAGAACGCCAATGATGCGAGCTGCCAGAAGCGCCTTGGTCTGCTGCACGTCGGCGTCGGCGCGGCCGAAGTCGCGGAAGATATTGCCGCTGCCATGCACCAACTCGAAATCGTCGCCTGTCTTGCTCATTGCCATAACTCCTTCTTCAACCGTTTCAGCTTCTCGCCGATCAGGTCGATATCCTTCTTCGGGGTCTTGATGCCCTGCTTCGCCTTCTTCCGGAAGGCGTGCAAGACCCAAACCCGCTCCTCCAGTTGCAGGGCGTAGACCGTCCGATACGCATTGGTGCGGTCCTTGAGCGCTACCTCGAATACGCCGGAGCCGAAACCCTTCAGGGGCTTGGCGAGATCGGCCTTGCGGCCTTCAGCGGCGACCGTCAGCGCCCGCATGATCGCATTCTGCGGCCCTTCGGGAAAGCCATCGAAAGCCTTGTGGGCCGCCCTGAACCACGAGATGGGCCGGGTATCTCTACTTCTCATTGAGCATGATGGCAAATAACACCAGGGCGTCAACAGGGACAAGTTTTCCCGTTAGCGCACACCACGTATCCGGCGTCGGTCTTGGCCCGGACGGTGGTTGCAGGACGCGCTCGACCCCGCGCGGCTTCGGACGTCCGCCGAGCTCGGCATCGACAGCGACGCGAAAGAAGCCATCGCCTTCACCATCCTGGCCTACGAAAGCTTCCACGGAAGGCCCGCCAACCTGCCCTCCGCCACGGGAGCCCGGCATCCCTGCGTCCTGGGAAAAGTCTGCTGGCCGCCGGTTAGTGGCCGGAATCGGTAGTGTGCAGGTCGCGCGCGGCTTGATGGAAACGCCTCGGTAATGTGTGCAGCGTGAATCCGGACGGAAGGGTTCGAAACGCCGATCCGCCCGCAGGCGGCGAAGACGGTTAAGCGGAGCACCGCAGAACGGCTTCCGCCAGATGGATACCTACATTTGACTGTCAAAATCGAGTAAGGTGTCACCATGAATGCGCATCTTGTTCCGTGCGGGCCGGCTGTCAATGAGAGCGAGCGCAAGGCTGTCAACCATCTCAAATCAAGCCTGATCGCTACTCCGGGCGTTGACGAGTAGCTTTTGCTGACGAATTTGACCTTCTCGGCAACACATCGCCTTCAATCCGACGAAATCGACATCGTCGCTATCGGCCCGCCGGGAGTCCGGGTCATCGAGGTCAAGCACTGGACCGCAGCATGGGTAAATCGAAATTCTGATCTCGTCGAACAGGAAGCCGATCGCTTGACCAACAAGGCGCGCAAGATCGGTACGACGCTCCGAAAGCATTTGCCTGCTCTCGGGAGGGTGGACGGTGCATTTCTGGTCACCGAGACGGCGTCCAAGGTCAAGGCGCTTGAAAAGCAGGTAGTACGGGGAGTGCCGTTTCACACGTTCAAGACTTGGCGTGGAGCAGTTGGGCTCGATTCGCAGAGTGTATTGTCGTCGCAACAGATCAAGGGGCTGGCGGCTTGAACCTGACGTCGGAAGCGCTGATGGTGACGACGGAACCTGTTCCTGACTCGAATGCCGGTGATGATGCTGCTACTTCTTTTGGGGAGGCGGCGGTGACGGCGGGGGCGGCGGTTTTGGAGGTGGTGGACTCTGAGGACGAGGCGGGTATCCACCGCCCTTGATCCCATCCGGATCATGCATACTTGTTCTCAAGCATCACGCAGGCCTCAATCCAGCACTTCTCGTTAACCTTGCGATTTTCCCGAACACCAGATTGGCCTGCTCGATTGGTGGCGGAAATCAGGCGCCGCATCAATTCCTGATTCCTGGTGAGAGCAGCGTTGTCTGAAAGCTTTCCGCCGTGGGTTCCCGCACACAGCTCTTCCCATTCCGCAGCCAAGTAGTCGCACTCGAAACCAATGCTATGCAGAACAGCCGCTTTCTTGGCGAAATCCCCCACGCTGGCAACCACGGCAAGTATCCCAATCACCAACGACAGGGCCATGCTTACACGATGATCGGCCGCGGCCAGAACCGATGCCACATCCGCGCTTCCGGCCATGCCGAACACCACGGTCAACCGTGTGCTCCACGTGTTGCAGCGTCTGGACTGAATCCCGTAGGAACGCGCCTGACGATTCACGTCCAGGAGCCCGTTCCAGACAGCATGACGGACGCCTTCACTAGGCAACAGGCTAGTGCGTCATGACGTTGCCGGCGTACTTTCCTATCTCGCCGTCAATGGCGATTTCCGCAACCAGCCTTGCCTGCGCCGGGACGAGCGGCGTATACGAGCAGACTTCCCTGACCGTTTCCGTTCCCTCGACGTCCATCCATTCGGCTTCCGAATTCGCTCTTGTCTGCCACTTCGAACTGACGACGGCGTAGCGGGCATCACCGATGACAGCATTCTCCAATCCGATGCAGCCTCCTGCGTCCGTCGAAATGGAGCCGAAGCTGACCTTCCCGGGCGATACGGAGAGCATCTTCAGCGGCGCGTATTCGTCAGCGCCGGCTCCGACGCGTTCAAAGATCAGAAGCCCTTTTTCTTCCGTGCTCAGATAGGCGTGCCGGCCATCGGGACTTGTCAAGAGGTTTTGCGTGTGGCCGAATGCGGGAACGTGGTTGTTGAAACGATCCGACTGCCACGTCGCAACGTAGTCAGTCGGTGCAAGCTCACCGCTTTCCGGTCGCCACCGCACACTGAAGGCCATATTCCTGCAGAAGACGTCCACCGCCGGGCTTCCCATTCGCGCACTGCTGAATCCGCATTGGTTTAGCCACTCTCGAGCGTATGATGGCGCGTTCCAAAACGGCGGCAGGCTGCTCGGACGGGAAGGGTCGTCTTCCAGTTGGAACAGGTTCGTCCTTCTGCCGCGGTCGTCGAAAGCAAACAGGTAGCGGTTGTCGCTGCTGATTGCTATGGATTCCAAGTTCCACAGACCTGCGTCATTCACTGCCTGCGGGACCTGGGTGAGCCGGCCTGTTTCGGCATCGCGCTCGTAGACGAGCAATGACCAGCGCGTGGCGGCGTAAACGCGGCTGTCATCGTTCGAGATCAGGGCATGCTTCAGATTGCGAACGGTCAGGGTCTGTACATGCCGGAGAGCGTCCGGCGTATCGAAGGCAAAGACCTGAAGCTTGCCCATGAAAGGATCGGCCATATACAGGAACGATCCTCCGGAGTCGATGAAAACGCCGCTTCGACTGTTGCAACCGACGGGTTCCGGGGAGCCTGTCACCGTCAACGTCCCCTCGTCCTGGAGATCCCGGTGCGTCCCGTCGACAGGTCCAAACTTGCGCCACGTCCCGCACTGATGTACGTAGAGTTTGCTTCGAAACGCATACCAGATCAGCGAACTGTCTTCCAGATCATGGTCCTTGAGCGACTGAACCAGCGTCAAACCTCCCGTTTGCATATCACGTTCGAAGACTTGCAATCCCAGCCGCGAGGCCGCATAGAGCGCCGTGCCGCGGCCATTGAACACCAAGCTGAGCGGAGTGCGGAGTTCCACCGAGTTCCCGGTGGCGTCCCGGCCGCCGTCGGTCAAGCGTCCGGTGTACTTGAGCCAGACCGGGGCTTCGCTTTCGCCCCAATTCATCGTGAACTCGCCGCCCTGCGGGTCACCGCGAGTTCCAAGCCGGATCGTGTAGCGGGCTCCGGCCACAGCGCGAAAGACAGCCTCGATGGCGCCGGACGCGATACCTTCCGGCCGGCTGCTGCTGCTCACCAGCTCAAGCGATCCGAAGCCGCCGCCGGCGTCCTCGTAGACGGCCAGCATCCAGGGATCGTCGGTCTCATCGATCCAGAAGCGGTACCAGCCGGGAGCGAGCGCCTCGTAGGTCCACCATAGAGACGAGTGTCCGAGGCCCGCGGACCTCTCGCCGCGCTCGACGGTCGCAAAACGGTTCGAGCCGGTGATCGAGCCGGCGGCGCCCGAGAGCGGCTCCGCGCTTGAAAGATGGTCGTTGCCGGGGGTCGGTCCCCAGATTACTCTGGCGGAGGCAGATCTCAGGGTATACGCCGTGATGTCTCCTGCCGGGAAGCCGGCCGCGATCCAATATCGTTGCCCGCCCACGGCCTGAAAGACGAAATCGGACGGTGCGGCGTCCGGGCCGCTCTCGGCCGCCAGTTGCAGGTCTTCGATGGAACTGCCGGTGAACACGGTCACCAGCAACTTCGCATAGGTCAGATCGAACTCGCTTCTACCTGTGATCCGCCACGTATAGTACCCGTCTTCGGGGGCTTCCCACAGCCACCACTTTGTCCTGACTCCGCTCTCAACCGGTTCTCCCGACTCCACGGTCGAACGACTATCGACGCTGATGACGTGTTCAGACGATGGCGCACTTTCGATCGCTTCCGCGTCAGCAATATCGTCATTGCGGGGGCGGAATGCTCTACCCAGTGATATCCATCTCAATTGGTACGGACCGCCTCCCGCGTAGGCATCCATCTCGGCTACGGCGATGTGATACTCCTTCCCGGCGGCGGCGGGAAAGAGGGCGGACGAGGAAGGGTAGTGTGAAACCAGCCGGAGTGTGGGAATGCCGTCGCTCTCGAATACAAAGATACGCCTCGATTCATCGCTCTCGAACTCCCACAGGCCGTCGCTGGGCGCCGTCCAGCGATACCAGGCGGTGGCCGCCACGCGCCCGAACCACTCGCCGGTTTCCAAGGTGGCGCCCTGGCTGTTGCCCTCGACGACGCCATGCGCGCCTTCAAGTACGACGGCCTGTGTGAAGTCGTCGTTGGCAGGCCGGGGCCCCTGCGACCAGCGCAGGTTCAGTGCAGCTCCTCTCGCGAAGCTGCTTACCCGGATTCGATAGGATTGCCCTTTCTCGGCGAAGAACGTCGCTCCCCACAGACCGTCCGCGACCCGCTCCAACGACGAGATTCGATCTCTTCGGAACAACGACCAGGTTCGATCTCCTCGGAAGATGCTCAGGCGGTCGTTGCGCGCGTCCCGTGAATCTGCGCGCAGGGGGATGTTGAAGCGGGCCGGACCATCCTCCGGCGCCGTCCACTCATACCAGACCGAGCCGGCGGGCCGCCCACGCCCGGGGGTGAACAGCGGCTCCCCCGGCTCCGGCGTCGCCAGCAGCAGATCCAACGCGCGAGAACCTTCCTCGCCCTCGATCAGGGCCGCCGCCGCAAAGTCGTCGTTCGGGGGCCTGTTGGCAACCTCGGGCCGGTCCGAGCCGCCTGTTCGCACCTCGAACGATACCGTTGCCGCCTCCGCGTTCCAGGCGCTCGCCGTAAAGTAGAGGCGAACCGGGTTCGCCTCCCCGTTGTACGAAATCACAAACTCGATTTCCTGTGTCTCTCCGGCGGAGATTTCGCCGAGCGGGATCGACGAACCAAGAGGGATGGGAGAAGTCCTGAAAAAGCCTTGCCTGAGGGGAACCGGCAAACCCAGTTCATCCGACAGATCCACCGACACGCCATCCTCGCGAGACACGTCCATGGAGTGGATCCGGACTTCGGTGCAGCCGGAAGAGTCTCCGTCGCCGCGGCAATCGACGTGCAGCCGCGTCCCGGCAGCCACATACTCGTCCGCGGTCACGGTCACGGTCAGCTGGTTTTCCCGGCCCGTGTTGACGATCCCCTTGTCGGCGTCGATCCTCAGACTCGGAGTGGATGCGCCCCGGATCACCGTCCACGCCAGCGCCGCGCGGGGCGCCGCGGTGTAGACGCGGCGGGCCGCCACTTTCGCCCGATAGCTGCCCGGCTGGGGATTTCTGAGGATGATCCACTCCACGTTGTCGACACGGGAAGCAGAGACACGTTCTCCGCACGCTCCTGATCCGCAATCGCCGTCGCGGTCCAGCCACAGGTCCAGATCGTTCAGAACCGCGCTGCCGATGGTGTCGGTAGGAGGTTCGTCCCAGGTCATCACGAGGTCGAGACGGCCGGCGCCCTCCGGCACAACGATGTCGTGGTAGGCGTAATCGCCGTCTTGCAACTCGGCGGTCGCGGCGCCGCTGATCCAGCCGTCGGCTCGATCCCGGTCGAGCACGCTGGTGCGCGCCGACACCATGCCCAGACCGTACTGCGCCTGCAGCGCCCCCGGCCCATGGGTGTTGGTCCTGGGGAATGCCGCGGCGTCCTCCAACCAGGCGTCCGGCCGGATGGCGCTTGCCATCAGCCTCGCACGGGTCAACGCGGGCTGTTCTCGATGTTCCGGGACCGCATCCATCAACAGGGCGGCCACTCCGGCCACCGCTGGCGACGACATGCTGGTGCCACTCGATGCAACATATTCGCCGCGGCTGCCGCCGCCTCGGGCCGAGTGGACCCGGACGCCGGTGGCGACCACCTGGGGGGCCAGGCGTCCGTCGAAGGTCGGCCCGCGGCTACTGAACACCGCGAGGTCGCCGCTGTCCAGCACGGCGCCGACGGCCAGCGAGTTCTTGGCGGTTCCGTAGTTGGAAAAGCCGCTGATGCCAGAGTTCGCTTGCGACACGACATAGAGCTGGCGATAGCTCCAGACGGTGGAGTCGAGCTTGCGTTCAGAGGCACCCCTTCCCTCAAACACCCTGGCGCTGGCGCTCAGGCTCATATTCACGATCAGAGGCTTCACCCGATCGGACGGACCGCCCGCTTCGGCGCAACCCGTCGGTCGGGCGAGAAAGTCCATCCCCGGGAGTATACTGCCACTATTCCCGAAGCCCAGGCTGTGCAAGACCTTGGCGAAACGGATGTGCCGCACCGCGGGCGCCATGCCGGCGAAACGCGGTTCGACGGCGCCGTTCCCGGCGATGGTTCCGGTGACGTGGGTTCCGTGTCCATATTCATCGATCCACAAGTCCTCGGACTCCTGGAGCGGCCCGGCCGGCCCAAACCAAACGAAGTTGGCGCCGCAGATGCTCCGCCGGTTCGACGCGATGTCGAGGTGATTGATGTTGAGCCCCGAATCCATGACGGCGATGGGAACGGACGCGCCGCCGATACCCGAGAAAAGCCCGGGGGAGCCATCGAACCGGCGCAGCGCATCCGCGCCCATGGCCGGCACGGCGGTGTCGTGAGAGGCTTCGACGATGCCGATGGGCTCGATGGCCAGCACGAAATCCGCGGCGGCGACCGCCTCCAGTGCTGCGCGGGACACATTGGCCGAGTAGACCCGGATGTCCGGATCGAAGCGGCCCACCACCGTACCCAGGTCCTCGAGCGCCCGCCGCCACCGGCCGTCGGGATCGTCCGTCATGAGGGTAATGAAAACGGGCATCTGATCCTCGGTGGAGCCGCCCGGCTCCTGGTTTGCAAACGCCTGGGCGAGCTTGCTCTTCCGGGGTACTGCGCCCAGCCCATCGACCTGAGGCAAGGCCGCGATCTGTTGCAGACGGGATTCGTCGCCCGGAAGCCGGACGCGCATCAGGTTTCCCGAGGAACCGACGATCTCGCCGCCCAAGCCTTGGAGCGACCGCTCGAGGTCATTCGGATCCGCGGCCTCTTCGAGTCGTATCCAACCGAAGGACCAATCGCGTCCGGCCGCAGCGGCGTGGGCGGCCAGCGTCTCGATCGAGGTTGAGGATCCAAGCCAGTCGAGATCCGTGCCGGGGCGCTCGCCTCCAGCGCCAATTTCACCCTCGATTCGCGCCTTGGGCATCTGCCCGTGATGGGAGACGAACGAATAACCGTCGGGCGGCGAGGGGCGCGAGGCGCGCACGGCCCGATCAACGACGGCCGGCGTTCCAGAAGATCGCGGCGCGGCCTCGATGGATGGTTCCCGGAGCGCCCCCCGGCTTTCCGCGGCGATCCGGGCGACCGCGGCGGCGGTCATCATTTTCCTTGCCGCCGGGTTCGGCCTTGCCTCCTGACCGAGGGACCTGCTTGGGTGCGCAGCAAGGAAGCCGGCCAAGCCTGCAGTAATACACAGCGATAGCTGCTTACGCATTTGTTGCCGTAGTGTCAATCGTGTAAGCACCGTTAGCTCGATGCCGAGTCGCCGCCCGACGCCGCCGGCGGGACTCTGCAGTGTCAACCCGGCATTCTCGTGGGGGTTCGTTCGGTCCTGCTTGCGGGAAACCGTTTGCCTGCGCCTTCGGTTCCCTCGCTCGGGCCGGTTGGACAACCTCCTGACAAAAATCACGTTCAGTTCGTCCGCAATCGCGGCAGATAGCCCGAGTTGGCGTCGCCCTCAGGGCTGAGAACGTAGGCATAGCCGTCGCCGTTGTGAAAGCTGCATTCCACTTCCATCTGGCCCTGGAATCCAGGGAATCCACTCGAAAGCACAAACGCCTTTTGACTGCTCGAAGGGATTGCTTCGGTTCGCCTCGTCCGGGTAACCCCGTCTCCGATAACTGTAATGTCGCAGCGGCCGGATTGGCCGGAAGTATTCGAGAAGACAATATAGCATTACAGATCAAGCATGAACTTCAGGTTAACTCTTGGGGTTATCCTGTTGTTTTTGAACAGCGACTGCTGTCATTGACCCTGGCGCGGCTCGCATCCGGCCCCTCCATCGATCCGGCGAGCAGCCAAGCCCGGCCGCTTTACTCCGCGGGCACTATGTGGGTGAGTCCGTCAAGAACCTCGGCGAGCCGAGGTGAGAGAACAAGGCATTGCGGGACCGCATCTCCCGGCGGCGCACGGCCGGTTTGCTCATCAGATCGAGGTCCGGCATCCTGCCCGCGGCCTGGTCTTCCTCGATCGCCGCCATCGCCTCGTAGTAGCGGTTCGTGACGTGCCGCAGGAAGATCAGGCCCAGTATGGGCATGAAATACTCGTTCGAAGCGAGGTTCGAATTCGCCCGCAGGTTATCCGCAGCCTTCCAGAGCTTCGCCTCGAACCGCTCGATGCTGGCCAGGTGGTCCGCAATCATTCGCTATCGGTCTTTCCTGTGCGCGCCAAGCGGCGTGCGGCTCGTCCTGACGGGGCTCTTGCGCGCTTCACCTCGCCACTTGGCGGGAGCGGCAGGCTAGAATAACGGCTTGGAGGAGTTGATGGCGGAGAACGTGGACAAACTTTACAGCGCCGAGAATCTCGGCAGCGGTACTTTCAGCATCTCGAAACCGAAGCGCAAGCCCAAGAAACTGCGCCAGTCGCGGGTGAAGAAGCCACGCCGCCAGGCGCGCAAGTAAACCCATCTGGCCGCATTTGGCCGGGTTTGGACGCAATTGGCCGGGATCGCCAGGCGCGCAAGCAGGTTCCGGCGGCCTGTCAAGGGCTGAAAAAAAGCCCTTGCAGGGAGGAGGCGTTCCCGTGGTCCGTCGGGTTAAAGACCCTGCAAGGGCTCACGACTCGGCGAAAGAGTCACCGTGACCCGTCCGGCAAGTTCCGCCCCGAACGAGGGTCCGGCGTCATGGCCTTGAGGATGACGCTCAGCAGGCCCCACTCGGCGACGAGCGCGAGAGGGAACGACGCGAGGAGAACCAACGCAACGGGGAGAAGGTGTTCGAACGGAGTCACGCCCTGTAGAGGGGCAATCGGCGGTCCAAATGCGGATGGGCGGCTAAACTGTTGGTTTCAAGGGAGAAAGCGGCCCGGCGCGGCATTCCGCCGGTGGGCAGATATTACCCACCCGCCGCGGCAAACAGGTAGTATCTTCCGTTCGGCATCGCGATGAAGCCCGCCCGCAGCACGCGCCGATACCTCGTTCACGGCCGCGTGCAGGGAGTCGGCTTCCGCTACTTCGTGGAGCGCGCCGCGCAAGATCTCGGGCTGAGCGGGTACGTCAGGAACCGGGCGGACGGCACGGTGGAAGTGTGCGCCGGCGGAAATCTCGATAGACTCGAAAGGCTGAAAGCGCTGCTCGCAGAGGGGCCCCGGTGGTCGAGAGTCGACCGCGTCGAGGAAACCGAGGCGCCTGACTGCGGCGGCGGCTTTCGCATCACGTACTGAAAGGCAAGGTCACAACGGATGTCCCCTGACGCTCACGACAACACGTCCGGCCGCATCGCGGGCCTCAAGAGCCTGATCCGCGAGGTGCCCGATTTTCCCAAGCCCGGCATCCTGTTCTACGACATCACGACGCTTCTCAAGGACGCCGCCGGGCTGGCGGCGCTGCTCGATGAGATGACCGCGCCGCACCACGACGAGCGGCCCGACCTCGTGCTCGGGATCGAGGCCCGCGGATTCGTGTTCGGCCCGGCGATGGCGGTCCGGCTGGGGTGCGGGTTCATCCCCGTGCGAAAACCGAACAAGCTGCCAGCCGGGACGGTGAGCGTGAGCTACGCGCTGGAGTACGGAGAGGACAGCATCGAGGCGCACGAAGACGCCATCCAGCCGGGCCAGCGGGTGCTGATCGTGGACGATCTGCTGGCGACGGGCGGCACCGCCGCGGCGGCCTGCCGGCTCGTCGAGAAGCTCGGGGGGGAAGTCGCCGCCCTCTCGTTCGCCGTCGAGCTGAACTTCCTCAACGGCCGGGCGAGGCTGCCCGGGTACAACATCCATACGCTGCTGCAATACGACGAATAGGCGATGCCGACGCTGACGGGCCGCGCTCCGGCCAAGGTCAACCTGACCCTGCGCGTCCTGAACCGGCGTCCCGACGGATTCCACGAACTGCGAACCGTCCTGCAGACCATCGCGCTGGCCGACCGCCTGAAGGTCACGTACCGGCCGCGGGCGCGGTCCCGGGTCGAGCTGAGCTGCAACCGGCCGGAGCTGGCCGGAGACGACAATCTCGCCGCGCGCGCCGCGCGCCGATTGCTCGAGGCCGGGAAGTGGCCCGGGGCGGTCGAGATCGATCTCGAGAAGCGAATCCCGGCCGGGGCCGGGCTGGGCGGCGGTTCGAGCGACGCCGCGGCGGTGCTGCTCGCTCTCGGCAAGATGCTCCGCCCGCGGCCCTCGCGGGCCGCTCTCTGCGAAGCGGCGGCGGAACTCGGCAGCGACGTACCGTTCTTCCTGGTGGGCGGCCGCTGCGTGGGCGTCGGGCGCGGCGAGGAGGTCTATCCGCTACCGGATCCGCCGCGGCGGTGGGTGGTCGTGCTCGCGCCTCATCAGCCGGTTTCTACCGCCCAAGCCTACGCGGCGCTCAGCGAGAGCCGGCGCGCCGCATTGACACCGCAAGCGGCCCGGAATATCATAAATTCTTTCTACGCAAGCATCGGCGCGCCGCATCGAAACGAGGAGGAGCGCCGTTTCGCAGAAGCCCCTCCAGACCTCTTCGCAAACGATTTCGAGCAAGTCATCTTCCGGCAGCGCCCCGAGTTGGCGCTGTGGAAGGACCGTCTTGCACGGAGCGGGGCGGATGCGGCGATGTTGTCGGGCAGCGGGCCGGCGATCTTCGGGTGGTTCGCGGACCGGGGACGAGCCCAGGCAGCCACGGAGACGTTGAGCGCGTTTCCCGGAAGCGTCTGGGCGGGTCCCTCGTTGAGCCGCCGCGCTTGCCAAGCGGTCTGGGGGGATTGAACCGGGCCGTTCGGGGAGCGCAGAGTTTCCGGCCGCGCGCCGATTTCAGAGCGATGGATCAGACACGATTCAGGGTTTTCTCGGGCTCGGCCAACCCGAAGCTGGCGGAGGACATCTGCGCCCACCTGGACGTGCCCGTCTCGAAGTGCTCGATCAAGAAGTTCTCCGACGGCGAGATCTGGCTGCAGATCGACGAGAACGTGCGGGGCGCCGACGTGTTCGTCGTCCAGTCGACGTGCACGCCGGTCGATCATCACCTGATGGAACTGCTGCTGATGATGGATGCGTTGCGGCGAGCGTCGGCCAAGCGGATCACCGCCGTGCTGCCGTACTACGGGTACGCCCGGCAGGATCGCAAGGACAAGCCGCGCGTGCCGATCTCGGCGAAGCTCGTTGCGAGCCTGATCGTGACCGCCGGAGCGCACCGCGTCCTGAGCCTGGACCTGCACGCGGCCCAGATCCAGGGCTTCTTCGATATCCCGGTCGATCATCTCTTCGCGGCGCCGGTGATGGTCGACTACATCAAGACCCTGAAGCTCGAGAATCCGACCATCGTGTCGCCGGACCCCGGCGGAGTCGAGAGGGCGCGAGCCTTCGCCAAACACCTCGACGCCCAACTCGCGATCATCGACAAGCGCCGCGAGCAGGCCAACGTAGCGGAAGTGATGCACGTGATCGGCGACGTCGAAGGCCGCACCTGTATGATCGTGGATGACATGGTCGATACGGCCGGCACACTGGTGAAGGCGGCGCAAGCGTTGCTCGACTACGGCGCAGCGGCCGTTTACGGCTGCTGCACGCACGCCGTGCTGTCAGGCAGGGCGCTGGACAACATCGACCGTTCGCCGCTGACCGAACTGGTCGTCGGGGATTCGATCCCCCTGCAACAGCGCGCGCGCGAGTGCGGCCGCATCAAGCAACTGAGCGTCGCGCCCCTGCTGGCGCAGGCGATCGAATCGATACACGAGGAGACTTCCATCAGTCGACTATTTGTCTGAAGAGCCGCCGGCGCGCCAGACCGCGCCGCCCGAGACCCGACCGCACTCGACGGGCGGCCGCCGGCGGACGAAGGAGAGAACGATGCAACAGCAGTTGGACATGGCGGCGCAGCCTCGGGCCGAACGAGGCAAGAACGCCGCCCGCCGCTTGCGCGCGGCCGGCAAAGTACCGGCCATCCTGTACGGCCTCGGGAAGGATTCCGTCGCCGTCTCGCTGGACGGCAAGGAAATCACGCGGCTCCTGCAGTCGCCCTCCGGCCACAACCAGATCCTGAACCTCAAGGTCAGCGGCGGCGAGACGGCCCCCGCCATGGCGTCGGACTGGCAGGTCGACCCGGTCCGGGGACACCTGCTGCACGTCGACATGCGCCGCATCGACCTGAGCCAGCCGGTCGAGGTGAACGTGTCGATCCATATCATCGGCGTGTCGCAGGGCACGCGCGAGCAGGGCGGACACGATGAAGTCGTCAACCGCGAGGTCGCCGTGCGTGCCCTGCCGATGGACGTGCCGGAAAAAATCGAGGTCGACGTGACGGCGATGGCCCTGGGCGAATCCGTCCGGGTGGAGAACCTGGCGGCGGCGGACCAATACTCCTTTCTCAGCCGGCCCGAGATGCTGCTGGTGCACTGCGTGACGCCGAAGGTCGCCGAGGAGGAAGTCGAGACCGAGGAAGAAATCGTCGAAGGCGAAGCCGCCGAGACGGCCGACGACGAGAAAGGCCCGGAGGAGTAGGGTCGTCGATGGCTGCTTGTTATGGGCGCTCTACGACGAGTGTGGTCGCGCATCGCCGGACCGGCGCGTCCGAGTCCGCGCAAGGCGGGTCCCGTGTCCCGCCTGATCGTCGGGCTGGGCAACCCCGGAAACCGCTACGAGACGACACCGCACAACCTGGGGTTCCTGACACTCGACCGTTTGGCCGAGCAGGAGGGCATTCGGTTCGGATGGAGGGAAGCGGAGGCCCGCGTCGGGCGCGGCGAGCTGGGCGGCCGGGCGGTTCTGCTGGCCAAACCGCTCTCGTACATGAATCGCAGCGGCGGCCCGGTCAAAGCGTTGCTGCGCAACCATGCGCTGGAGCCGCGCGACCTGCTGGTGGTCTATGACGAACTGGCGCTGCCCTGGACGCAACTGCGTATCCGCGAACGGGGCTCCGCCGCCGGACACAAGGGGGTCCAATCGATTATCGAGGCCGTCGGCACCGACGAGTTCATCCGGGTTCGGATGGGCATTCAACCCGGCCATCCCGTCTCGGATGGGGCGGCCTACGTGCTGCGGCCGTTTCGCCGCAACGAGCTGGAGGAAGTAGCCGAGTTTACCGGACGCGCGGCGGACGCCGTTCGTCTGATCCTAACCGAGGGCGCCGCTCAGGCCATGTCGGTTCACAACCGACGCGCCCCGGGAGTTGACACTGAGGAAGCATGAGAATCTATGAACTGATTTATATTCTGAAACCGAACCTTGCCGACGAAGAAACCGAGGCCTCGATCGCACAGTTCACCAAGGCCATCGAAGAGGGCGGCGGCACGATCGACAAAATCGACCGCTGGGGCAAGCGCCGCCTGGCCTATGAAGTGCAGCATCAGACCGAAGGCTATTACGTGCTGGTGCAGTACTCGCTGAAGCAGGACCACGGCCTCTCGAAAGAAATCGAGCGCCGCCTGGGAGTCGCCGACGCCGTCATCAAATACATGACGGTTCGAATCGACGAAGACCTGCAGCGGATTGCGAAGCTGAAGAAGAAGCGTGAAATGCGGGCGGCCAACCGGCCCCCGGCGGCCGCCGAAGCCCGTCCGAAACCCCGGCCCGCGGCCACGACTCCGGGAGCGCCCGAAGCCCCGGCTTCCGCTCCCGGCTCTCCGGGAGAGGCAAGCTCCTGACCTAGAATAGGAAAAAACAATGGCTGAAAACGAAACAACCACGCCAGCGCCGGCGGCCGGCGCTCCGGCAGCTTCCACCGAAACGAAACCGCAAGAATCGAGCGGGACTCCACAGACGTCCCGGAGTCCGAGCGGGCCTCCCTCGCGGGGTCCGGGCGGCCGTGGTCCCGGCGGAAGAGGCGGCCCCCGGGGGCAAGGCGGCGGACGCCGTTTCTTCCGGCGCCGCAAGGTCGACTACTTCAGCGTCAACAAGATCGACGACATCAACTACAAGGATGCCGACACGCTGCGCCAATTCATCGGCGACCGCGGCAAGATCCTGCCGCGCGGTCATACCGGGCTCAGCGCACGGCATCAGCGGCTGCTGAAGCGCGCGATCAAGCGCGCCCGCAATATCGCCCTGCTGCCCTTCGCCGGGCCGGCCAAGCCGGTCTCGGGCGGACGCCCCGCGGCGCGGCCGCGTCCCGAGCGGGTGGGCGACCGGCCGTACCCCGCTGACCGGCCGGCTCCCGTGGAAGGGACGGCGAAGACCGAGGGCGCGTCATGATGGAAGTCATCCTCAAGCAGGAAATCCGCAAACTGGGCGGCAAGGGCGACGTGGTTCGCGTCGCCAACGGCTATGCGCGCAACTTCCTGTTCCCCAAGCAGATGGCCCTGCCCGCCACGGCCGCGAACAAAAAGCAGATCGAAGAGATGCGGGCCGCCGCCGACCGGGAAGCGGCGCGGCTGCGCGGAGACGCCGCCAAACTGGCCGAGCAACTGCAGGCGCTCACGATCGAGATCACGGCGCGCGCCGGCGATTCGGATCAGCTCTTCGGGTCGGTCACCTCACGCGACATCGCCGCCGAACTCGAAACCAAGGGGTACACCATCGATCGCCACAAGATCGTCCTCAGCAATCCCATCCGCATGGTGGGCGAGCATGTCGTCTCGGTTCACCTTCACCGCGACGTCAACGTGCCGCTGACCGTCAACGTGCTCGCAGAAGGACGCGAGGAAGAGGAACCCCAGGAAGCCGGCGCGGAAGAAGGCGAGGCAGTCGAGGCCGCGGCGGAAACCGCGGAAGAGCCGCCGTCGGAAGAAACTTCCGCTCCATCGGACGCCGCCGAAGCGAAAGAAGAATAGATGTTCTTCGACCTGGCGGGGCAGACGGCGATCGTCACCGGCGCGGCTCAGGGCATCGGCGAAGGCATCGCCGCTCGCCTCGCACGGGCCGGTGCGCGGGTCGCGGTCGCCGACCGCAACACCGCGGCGGCCGAGGCGGCGGCCGACCGCCTCGGCGGCATCGGCGCGCAGGCATTTTCGGTCAGTGTCGACGTCGCCAGCCCGTCTTCGATCGAGGCCATGGTCGAGCAGGTCCTGGCGAAGACGGGACGTATCGACATCCTCGTCAACAACGCCGGCATCGCCGGCAAGGCGGCCCCGGTCTGGGATCAGAGCGATGAGGATTGGCAAAGCGTCATCGACATCAATCTGACCGGCGTATTCCAGTGTTGCCGGGCGGTCATCGGACACATGCGCGACCGCGATTACGGGCGTATCGTCAATATCGCCTCGGTCGCCGGCAAGGACGGCAACCCGAACATGTCGGCCTACTCCGCCTCGAAGGCGGGCGTCATCGCCTTGACCAAGTCCCTCGGAAAAGAGGTTGCCGAGAACAATATCTGTGTCAACGCCGTCACCCCGGCGGTCATCCGCACCCCGATCCTCGAACAGCTCACCCCCGAGCAAGTCGACTACATGACCAGCAAGATTCCCCGGCGCCGCACCGGCAAGATCGAAGAAGTGGCGGCCGTCGTTCACTTCCTCGCCAGCCCCGACTGCTCGTTCGTCACCGGCCAAACCTACGACGTCAGCGGCGGAAGATCGACCTACTGAGCGGCTTTTCCTGCCTTGCGGCGGAAAAGCCGAAAAGCCGTGTTTCGTGATTCGTGTCTCGTGATTCGTGAAAACCTCTGGTGGGAGCCTGGTTTGCTCCAGAAGGAATGTGGGACAGCCGGTGAAGCGTAAAGGCCATGTTTCGTGATTCGCGAAAAGCTTGAAGGCGGCATTGCTGGCTCGGGTGGCTCACGGCGCGTCCTGACGGCCCGCTCACGCACTTGGCCTCGCCACGTGGCTGAAATGCAGGCCAGCCGCTACGGATATGCGCCGCAAGGACCCTGCAGCTTGCGAGGGGAAGCAGGACGCAGGGCGGTACGATAAGAAGAATGGAGGAAGGATCGATGTACGGACACCAAGCGCACACTGTCGATGCCCGCGATCTGCCCACCTATACGATCCCGGAAGCGGCGCATTATCTCGGCGTACCAGCGGCGACCGTCCGGTACTGGTCGGTGGGCCAAGGCGCCTTCGGGCCTCTCATTAGGGCGTCCTCCCTCTCACCGCCGCTGCTTTCATTTCTCAATCTCACAGAGCTGCACGTTCTCACCGCCATCCGGCGCAAGCATGGCGTATCGATGCCAAAGGTCCGAAAGGCCATCGATTACCTGGTGGAGAATGTCCTGGATGAATCTGAACAGCGACATCCGTTGATCAGCCGCAAGCTGGAAACAGATGACCTCAATCTGTTCATCGAGCAATACGGGCAACTGATCAATATCAGCCAAGGGGGGCAGACGGCCATGCGAGAAATCATCAACGCCGCCCTGAAGCGAATTGATCGTGACAGCCACGGCATACCCATCAAGTTCTATCCGTTTACCCGCGCCGCTGTGGAAGATGCGCCAACAATGATCGTCATCAATCCAGGGATATCCGCCGGTCGTCCTGTCATCAACGGAACCGGATTCGCTACCGAGGTGATCGCCGAGCGCTGGAAGGCTGGTGAGTCGGTCGGACAGTTGGCAGAAGACTATGAGCGCGAAGCGGCGGAAATCGAAGAAGCGATCCGTTGCGAGTTCAGGCCGGCGGCGTGAAGAACCGACCCTCTTCCTGGATCGCAGTCTTGGAAAGCACATCATTGCAGACCGACTTCGTTCGGAGGGGATGAAGGTCGAGGTGCACGACAAGCACCTTCCGGCGGATGCACCTGATGAAGCCTGGATCTCGCTTGTTGGAAAGATGGGGTGGGTCGCACTCACGAAAGACAAGAACATCCGTTACCGTGCTGCTGAACTCGAATCCATGAAGAGAAACGCAGCGCGGGTCATCGTGATTCGGGCAAGGAATGCAACGGGGGAAGATATCGGCGAACTGTTGGTGAAGGGAAGGCACCGGATTGCCCGCTTCGCTGCTACGACGACCGCGCCATTCGTAGCGGCCATCGACCGTAGCGGCAAGGTGCGGCCGTACGCAGATTCAGCGGCCACCTGATCATACTGAGACACTACCTGCACGGCGGTGTATTCGCCCTTGCATCGAGCTCGGCAAGCCAGCGCAAAGAAGTCATGGGGCCTTATCGCGTACTTTGGCCGACAGGTGGCGCGAAACGCAGGCTCGACTCCGGTAACGCCGCCCGCGATACTCCCGATCCCTTGTGCTAGGGTGGCGAAATGCAAGCGATGCCCGTTCCGCCCGCGGTCGAAGTCAGCAGCCTGGTCTTCCGCTATGGGGAACGAACCGCCCTCGACAAGGTCAGCTTCTCGGTCGAACAAGGCGAAATCTTCGGTCTTCTGGGGCCGAACGGCGGGGGCAAAACGACGCTGTTTCGCATCCTGTCCACGCTGCTCACACCCGCGGAGGGCTCGGCCCGGGTGTCGAGCTTCGACGTTTCCCGGCAACCTCTGGCCGTCAGAAAGATCATCGGCGTCGTGTTTCAGAACCAAAGCCTGGACCGCAGGCTCAGCGCCTCGGAGAACCTGATCCACCAGGGTCATCTCTACGGATTGCGCGGCGAGGCGCTGAAAAACCGCATCGACTTGCTCCTTGAACTTCTGGGTATCGAAGACCGCCGCAACGACGCCGTCGACACCTTGTCGGGCGGCCTGAAAAGGCGTGTCGAGCTGGCGAAGGGCTTGATCCACCAGCCCGAACTGCTGCTGCTCGACGAGCCCAGCACGGGCGTCGACCCGGGAGCGCGTCTCGACTTCTGGGAATACATCCAACTGCTGCGGCGGCGAGAAGGCATCACGGTGCTGTTGACGACCCATTTGCTCGAGGAGGCCGACAAGTGCGATCGATTGGCGATCCTCGACCAGGGCCGGCTGGTTGCGGAGGGCAGTCCCCGGGAGCTGAAGGAGCAGATCGGCGGCGACGTCGTCGTCATCCTGAGTTCGCGGGACAGCCAGAAACTGTCGAGCGACATCTCGCGACAGTTCGACCTCGAACCGACGATCGTCAACGGCAGCGTCCGCTTCGAGCACCCGCAGGGCGCAGAGCTCGTCGCCCGGCTGATGCAGGCCTTGCCGGAGCAGATCGATTCCGTCACGGTCTCCCACCCGACTCTGGAAGACTTCTTCATCCGTGTGACCGGCCACCGCTTCGGAGAGGAGGATCCGGCCGGCGATCAGGCATAATGGAGCCTTGAGGGCGACGCAGCAAAGCCCGTCCCGCATGGCCCATCCGCCTTCCAAAGCGCTTTCCGATCCGGTCGCGAACGTCCCGCTGCCGGCCGTCTCGACCGGAGCGCCCGCGACCCGGCCGAGCTTTCTGCTCAGCATGAGCACGCTCTGGTGGCGCGAGATCCGCAGCTTCTACCGTCAAAGAAGCCGCGTCATCGGAGTATTGGCGACTCCGCTGGTGTTCTGGCTCCTGCTCGGCTCGGGCTTCGGCACGTCACTGAGGACGTCCGCCGGGGATGAAAATTACCTCCAGTTCTTCTACCCCGGAACCGTTGTCCTGGTCGTGCTGTTCACGGCCATCTTCTCGAACATGTCGATCATCGAAGACCGCCGGGAGGGCTTTCTGCTCTCGGTCCTGGTGGCTCCGGTCTCTCGTTGGGCGCTGGTGCTGGGCAAGGTGACGGGCGCCACGACAATCGGCGTGCTGCAAGGGCTGCTGTTTCTGCCGCTGGCCCCGCTGCTGGGCATCTCCGTATCGCCGGAACGCATCCCCGCCATTCTGGGAGTGCTGCTGGTTCTCTCGTTCGGGCTGACGGGCCTGGGTTTCTTCTTCGCCTGGTGGCTCAACTCCGTGCAGGGCTTTCACTCGGTCATGAACATCGTCCTGATGCCGATGTGGATGCTTTCCGGAGCCGTTTTCCCGGCCGACGGCGCCGCCGGCTGGGTGAAAGGGGTCATGTCGTTCAACCCGCTGACGTACGGAATCACCGCCTACCGCCACTACCTCGCGCCGGCCGGGGTTCAGATCCCCGGACCGTCCATCGAAACCTGCTGGGCGGTGACGCTCGTCTTCGGCATGTTCACTCTTGCGGCCGCCTGCTACCAAGCCGGCCGATCATCCCCGGAAGGCCTGGGATAGACATCCCGGGATCACCGGTTCATCAATGGAAATCACCGATCTTCCCACCGTCAACGCCTGCCTGAATTCGATCAGCACGCTGCTGCTCACCGCCGGCTATCTCTTCATTCGCCGCGGGGAGGTACAACGGCACCGGCTTGCCATGGCGGGCGCTTTCGTCACGTCGTGCGTCTTCCTGACGAGCTACCTGATCTACCACTCCCAAGCCGGCTCCGTGCCCTTCACGAAGCAGGGCTGGGTGAGGCCGGTTTATTTCGCGATCCTGATTTCGCACATCATCCTGGCGGCCGCCATCGTGCCGCTGGCGCTGGTCACGCTCTACCACGCCTGGCGAGAGCGCTTCGACAAGCATCGCCGCATCGCCCGCTGGACGTGGCCGATCTGGATGTACGTCTCGATCACCGGCGTGGCGATCTATCTGATGCTCTATCAGATGTGAGCGGGCTGCCGCTAGTGTGCATTGCTCACCACACGACGGTCGAAGCACGCCATACGACCGCCAGGACTTCGTTGCGCTTGCTTGCCGT
>JAPPLB010000184.1 GCA_028819575.1 Bryobacterales bacterium
CCTGGCGGTCGTATCGTGTGCTTCGACCGTCGGGTGGTGAGAAATGCAGGCTAGCGGCCTTTCCGGCCTTCAAGTTTCTTCTGTTGCAGTTCATTTACGGCTGAAGAGGCGGGCGCGAAACTGATTTCGAGCAAGTTTTTTTGCTCCGCCCATGTGCGGATCATTCCAGCGGGAACATCCGGATCGGTGTCAATGCCGCTTGATCTGGGTGATGTATCACATCAGATGGACCTCGTCGTCATGAAAGGGCTTCGAGCCACGTTTGGATTACAGACCGGACTCGCGTCAGCCGGAGAACCAAGGGCAGAGGTTAAAATAGAGCCAGCCTTGCTCCACCGCTTGCTCATCATCGGCCTGCTGCTCGCCGGACTTCCTCTGTGCGCCGCCGACTTGCTTCCGCTCGACCAGGTCAAGGCCGGGATGAGGGGCGTCGGCAAGACCGTGTTTACGGGAGAACAGGTGGAGGAGTTCCAGGTCGAGATCCTGGGAGTCCTGAAGAACATCGCCCCCGGTCAATCGCTGATTCTGGGACGGTTGGAAGGTGAGCCTCTGGACAAGATGGGGGTTCCCGCCGGAATGAGCGGCAGCCCGGTGTACTTGAGCGGCAAGCTCGCCGGCGCGATCGCCTATTCTTTCCCCTTTTCGACCGAGCCGATTGCGGGCATCCGCCCGATTCACGAAATGGTCGGGCAACTCGAAGACGATTCCCTGGCGAGCACCCGCTCCGGCAACTCTTCCAAGCTTCTAATGGTCAATGCTGGAGAAGCCCCGAGATTCCTTCCCAACCCCGAGGCCGACTTGCTTCCCGAAGGTCCACGCCCCTTTGGCAGCGAGCCCAGGTTGCTCCCGATCGCGACTCCCGTCGCCATGGCCGGTTTCTCGGAACGAACCTTCGAGGTTTTCGGTGAGCGTTTGCGCAGCCTCGGGTTGCGCCCCTCGCAAGGCCTCGGAGGACAGGGATCGGATGCCGAAAAACCTCGACGCCCCGAGCCCGGTTCAATGGTCTCCGTAGCCCTCATCGAAGGGGATATGGAACTCAGCGCCGCCGGCACGGTCACCCACGTCGCCGGTGACCGGCTCTACGCCTTCGGACATCGTTTTCTTGCGAGCGGCCCCACAGAAATGCCGCTCCTGGGTTCATCGGTGATCACGACGGTCCCCAACCTCAACAACTCGTTCAAGATCTCAGCGTCGGGCGGGCAGCTCGGCGCCGTTACGCAAGACCGCGGCAGCGGCATCAGCGGCGAGTTGGGCCGCTCTGTCCGGATGGTGCCGCTCGAGATCGATCTCACCTCCAACGCCCGGTCGCGGCGATACGAGATGAAGCTCGTAAACGACCGCACGCTCACGCCGTTTCTGATGCAGATGGCCTTGTTCTCGGCGGTGGACACGACCGAGCGGCAAGTCGGCGCATCGAGCTATCGTGTCCGAGGACAGGTTGATCTGGGGAACGGCATTCCACCGCTGCGCCTCGACAACATGTTTGCCGGGTCCAACGGGGTTGCGCTGCAACTCGCGACTCTGACGAGCGTCCCGTTTGCGTATCTTCTGGAGAGCGGCTTCGAGTCCGTCTCGCCCCGGGGCATTCATCTTGCGCTCGAGGCCGTTGACAAGGACCGCCGTCTCGACATCGATCGTGGCTGGGTGTCGAGGACGCGTGCTCGCGCTGGTGAAAGCGTCGAACTCGCCGCGGCCCTCCGCAACGAAGCCGGCGAGGAGGTCATCAAGAGAACACGTTTTCAGATTCCGCCGGGCGCCAAGCCGGGTCCGATCGAGGTCACCTTCGCCGATGGCGGCTCGCTCAATCTGCTGGAGTGGCGGACCTTCGCATCCACCACACGTGCGCAGGACCCTTCCAAGCTTGTGCACGCCATGAACCGCCTGCGCCGCAACAACAGGCTCTACATTCGCGTTTGGCGTCGCGCGCAGGCATTCCAGCTCGATACGGAACGCCTACCGGCGCCGCCCGCTTCGGTGCTGTCGCTACTGTCGTCTCCCCGGGCGCAAGGCGGCGGCGTTGCGGCGGAGTACCAGTCGACTCTGGACGAGTACGAGATCGATGGCCTCGATAGTGTCGTCCGAGGCAGCGTCAATTCGCGCATCATGGTCATCGAATGATCTCCTTCCCTTCGCGGTTCCTTGCGATAGCACGACGGCTCCGGAACAAGCCTTCGATGCCGGACGCGATCCGCTCGTGGCGGCCGGCATCTTGCATCTTGCTGTTGCTGCTCGCGTCCGGTGTCTTGCCGGCGGCGACGAGTCAGGTCTGGGAAACGACCGAGTACGCCCAGTTCGTGGCCGGCAAGCTCGAGAACCTCTCGGTTCAGCCGGAAGGCGCGCTCGTCATCGCTCCGGTTCTCGATACCGTCTTCTCGTCGGATCAACCCTTGATCTGGAGTGTCGCCGCCGCCCCGGACGGTTCTCTGTTCGTTGGCACGGGTCACCAGGGCAACGTCTACCGCATCGGCCCCAAAGGGAATAGCACTCTGTTGTGGAGCGCTCCCGAAATCGAGGTCTTCGCCTTGGCGGTGGCTTCCGGCGGTGACGTTTTTGCGGGCACGTCTCCGAACGGCAAAGTCTATCGGATCGATAACAAGGGGCAGCACGAGGTCTATTTCGATCCCGAGCAGACCTACATCTGGTCACTCGCCTTCGCCCAAGACCCGGGCAAGGACAAGGCTCCCGACCTGTTCGTTGGTACCGGTGACAAGGGAAAGGTCTACCGCGTGAGCAGCCGCGGCAAGGGTGAACTCTACTACGAAAGCGGCCAACGCCACGTCGTCAGTTTGGCGCTTGACGGCCAAGGCCGCTTGCTGGCGGGCACGGACCCCAATGGCATCCTTTATCGCATCGAAAGCAAGCGCAAGGCTTTCGCCCTTTATGACTCCGATATGCCCGAGATCCGTAACCTCCAGGTCACGCCGGAAGGCGCAATATTCGCAGCCGGAGTCGGCGGCGGCTATTCGTCGTTCGGTGGCGACGCCGGAGCCTCGTTCGGGACCGCGCAAGGCGCCGCTACCACAACAATCACCGTGACCGCCTCAGTCGGAAACGACCCCAAAGTCGTGCAGAAGCCCGGCGCCCAAACCAGCGGGACCACACAACCGCAAAGCGCGGTTTCCGTTTCGCAACCCGTCATCACGGTAGCCGGCATCGACAGGTCGGAACTACTGCGTATCGGCAGCGATCTGCAAGTCGAGAAGGTTTGGAAATCCGACTCCGAAGGTTTACTGGCGCTGACTCTCCCTGGTGCTGACCGAGCGGGAGTGCTCTTCGCGACAGACAAGCAAGGGCGCATCTACAGTGTGAACCAGGATGGCCAAGTCACTCTGGAGACGCAGACCGGGCAGGATGAGATCACGCAGCTTGTCACCAGCGGCGGCGAAAGATGGGTCGCCACGGCGCATGCCGGTAACCTCTTGCGCTTCGGAAGCGAGCCGTCAAAAACCGGCTCCTATCTTTCGGTGGCGCACGATGCCAAATCGGCGGCAGACTGGGGCAGGCTCTCCTGGCAGGGGAGGCTGCCGAACGGCACGGCAATCGAGTTTCGGACACGCAGCGGCAATTCCGCGAAGCCCGACGCCGGCTGGAGCGACTGGTCGGAGCCGGTCGCGGTCGAAGAAGGAACGTGGCGCGGCGGCCCGATCACATCGCCGCCGGCTCGGTACGTTCAATGGCAGGCCCGATTGAACGGGCGCGCCGATAGCTCACCCACGCTCACCGCCTTGCGGCTCACCTACCTGCCTCGGAACCGCGCGCCGCGGGTCGACGGCATCACGGTCTCCGCAACCAGCGACCGGGACACGAGCCTTGAGGAGGAGACATCGACGGCCGACACCGCCTCGGCCTACAGCATCACCGTGACCGACACCGGCTCCGTGTCCTCGACCACCTCGACAGAAAGCACCGATGCCCTCGCCGGCGGTCCGCAGCGCAGGCTGAAGATCACCTGGACCGCAACCGACCCCGACGGGGATGACCTGCTTGCCGCAGTACGTTTTCGCGGCGACGGAGAATCCTCCTGGAAGCTCGTCAAGGATGAGATCGAAGAGAAGTCTCTCCTCATCGACAGCGACACCCTCGCCGACGGCGCCTACCGCTTTCGCGTCGAGGTCTCCGACGGCCGCTCGAACCCGCCCGACAAGGCCCGCACGGCGTTTCGAGCGAGTGAACCCGTGATCGTTGATCACACGCCGCCCGTGGTCCGCTTGCTCGGTATCGACGACCGGCAGGTAATCCGCTTTGCGGCGCAAGACGCCGGCTCCATGTTGCGTCAGGCGGAATACTCCATCGACGCCGGCCGCTGGGTGCCCGTTCTCGCCGATGATGGCGTCATCGATTCGCAAAAGGAAACCTTCACGATCCGTCTCGACAAGAAGGCTGACCATGAGCGCTTGGTGACGCTGCGGGTTCGTGACCGAGGGAGCAATGCCGGACTCGGCAAAGCGGTCGTCAAGTAAAGCCGCGCACGGAGGTAGCAACGAAATTGTCCGAGTACACCGGTGATCATGCTCAAGCCGGCATCGATGCCGAACTGCCCGCTCTCGAAACCTGGCCCAACCAGTTCAAGGGCTATCGCATCAAGATCGAGATGCCCGAGTTCACGTCCGTCTGTCCCAAAACCGGACTGCCCGATTTCGGCAAGCTGACTCTGGAATACGAGCCCGACGAACTCTGCATCGAGCTGAAATCCCTGAAACTCTACATCCTCGCCTACCGCAACCTGGGGATTTTCTACGAGAACGTGGTCAACCGGGTTCTTCGCGATGTGGTGGATGCCATCCATCCGGTCCGTGCGCGGGTGCAAGGCGACTTCACTCCACGCGGCGGCCTGAATGCAACGGTGGAAGCCGAATACAGGGCCGAAACGCAGACTTAGCCGGCAACTCCGTCGTCATGCACCTCCTGCAAAACGGGTCCGTGGCGTTGAGTGATCAGCGGTACGAATGGCCGACTCGCGCACGTAACGAGAAACCGGGCGAAAGGCCGGCAAGAGGCTCGCGTCAAGTATCGTCGAGCTTCGCGCAACTCGACCCGGCACGAGCTCTGACCACTGCGTTCCCGGCCGATCTCACCCAGCCTATAGACTAATACTCATGCGCCCCAACCCCATCCTCCTCACAGCCCTCATCGTCCTCACCGTGCCTGCTGTCCTCGCCGAATCCGCCGGCGGCCTCACCTGGACCGCCCCCGACGGCTGGACCTCCCAGCCTAAACGCATGCGCGCCGCCAACTACGTCGTCCCCTCCGCCGGAGGCGACAACGAAAACGGTGAATGCGGCGTCTACTTCTTCGGTCCTGGACAGGGCGGAAGCGTCGAAGCCAACGTCAGGCGCTGGATCGGCCAATTCCGAGCCCCCGACGGCGGCCCGGCCGATTCTCTCGCGAAGCGCTCCAGCGACAGCTTCAACGGCATCGCCGTCACCACCCTCGACCTCACCGGCACGTACCTCTTCAAACCCTTCCCCATGGCGCGCCAAGCCACGCCCAAGCCGGGCTACCGCATGCTCGCCGCCATCGCCGAAGCCCCGCAGGGACCGGTGTTTTTCAAGCTCACCGCCCCCAAGGCAACCACCGACGCCGCGGAAGCCGCCTTCCGCAAGATGCTCGGCTCGTTGAAACGGTGAAGAAGCAGGCCTGAGCCTGCCGCGCCTCCGTCGTCCGGAAGTAGGCGTCTTCGCGCTCGTGCCCCGAGAACGAAGCCATGAGGTTGTGCGGGAAGAGCCGTTTTACGGAGGTTCAAGGCATCCGAAACGGGCCTTGCAAGGGCTGTGTTCCGGCCTCTGTATCCATGCGCTTGGGGCCCGGCTCCTCCATCAGGAGGTTCAGATCGCGGACCGGGATTCCCAGAAGTTCGGCCGCCTCATCCGCTGAGACCGCTCCTTCCGATAATGCGCGGCAGACCAGCCGTTCGAAACGCTTGGGCTTCTCCCCCACGATGGCGCAAGGCTCCTGATAGGGTGGCCTGCGCCAGCCGCGGCGGATGAACTCATCGAACAGCCGCCGGGACAGAGCCGGGCTGAAGATGCCGAGTTCTTCGCAGCGCAGGGTCAGAGCCTGCACGCTGATGCCGAATATGCGCTTGATCTCGAGCAGTTCGCCCCAGCCGATGGACTTGCGGCGCCGGCCGACCTCCGCCCGCAGCGGCTCCGCGGGCATCAGCAGCGCCGCGGCGAAGCGGTGAGCGGCATTTTCACTGTCGATCCTCGGAGCAACATCAAGAACAATGTGACCCAGTTCGTGAGCCAGCGTAAACCGCTGACGCTCGCCCCAGTGCCCCTGGTTCACGACAATCACGGGCGTGGTGCTCGCGTCCTCGCGGCGCACCCACACCGTCAAGCCGTCGATAACGGTAAGGTCCATAGCGAGAACCTTGATCCCTCGCTCTTCCAGAAACTCGCCCAGGTTGGGGATCGGATCGAGGCCCAGGCCCCAATGCGCGCGCAATCCGCGCGCGGCGTGCTCGACCTCGGAAAGATCGTGCAGTACGGGCCAGGGGGATCCCCGAGGCTTGTCCCAGGACGTGCTCGTCAGGCCGAGTAGCTCCTCGACCGCGAGATAACGTTCCAGCAAGCGCAGGACTCGAGCCTTGATCTGGTCTTCTTCCCTCTTGCCTGCGAGCGTCTTCCTGCGGAACTCGACGGCCTCCAGAGTCATGTCCCGGCTGCCGGTCAGATAAGTCGTGGACACGCCGAGCGCGTCGGCGATCGCGGTGAGGACGCCTGTGCTCGGCATCGATTCGCCGTGCTCGTATTTGCCGATCGCCTGCGCGGTCACTCGGTTGTCGATCTTGGCAGACAGAGCACGAAGAGACAACCCGGCGGCAGTGCGGGACAGCCTGATTCGTCGGCCTATCCGGTTTTTCCTCGTGACGATAGTTGACAAAACTATAAAAATATCTGTAAATGTAAACTGACAAACTTGTTGTCGCTTTGCTCGACGTTTCGATGCCTTTGAGGCCGGCAGGGCCTTCCGTATCCGGCTTGGCAGCCGGGCGGACCGCAATACAAGGAATGAACGATGATTGACCCGCGGGAATCGATCCTGTTCCTCGACCGGTGGCCTGCATCCAACCCCAGTCTGAAACATTCTATCGCCTCCGTGGATCCGGATGCGCTGGCGGCCGAATACAGGGCATTATGGGCAAACGCGCCTTGCCGCTTGACATCGTATTTTGCCGGACGTGACGGAACAACCCGGGGGAGGCATCCCGACACCCCTCGAATTCAGTGGGAGCCTCGCTATGCGATGGCGCTCTGGAACCTTGCATGCTGCTGGCCGCGGCTCGACGGCGGTTGGCATCGCTTTCTCGACTACCAGATGCCGCTCAAGGCCATCCGGGCGAACCACGGTATCGGCAAGATCGACCTGCTCGGCGTCACGGACCGGGGCAGGTTGATTGTCGTCGAACTGAAATGCCCGCGCAGCGGGCGCGGCCAATCACCAATGCACGCTTGGATGGAAGGGTTGCGCTACGCCGCTATCGTCGAAGCCAACCTCGGAGTCCTGGCGAGAGAGGCCCGGAATCGCTTCGGTTGCAAGATCGCCGCCGAAACTCCGCCGATCGTTCAGGTGTTGGGGCCGAGATCCTGGTGGCGCGATTGGCTCGACTCCGGACTCAAACGCCGGGCGGCAGGTGACTGGAACCTCGCTTTCGCCCGGCTCGCCTCGGCGGTCGAGGCGCGAATCGGCGTGTCTGTCGAATGCATGGCGACACATACGAACATCGGGGAAGTCGTCGATGGATTGTGCAAATCGAGGCCGTCTTTCGACTGTCCGCCGAACCTTTACCTTGTCCATCTCGACCGGAATCCGCACGTATTCGAAGCCCTGCAGCCGGTCAACCGCCTTGCGTGAGCGGCTCGGCCTCACTGCCATGTCTGCTGGGTGGTTCGATTGGGAGACATTGATGCACTCAATGCAAATAAAGGAAGTTCGCGCTGGCTTGCGGAGTTGCCGCGACAGCGGCGGGGGGATTCGCGCCGTGAAGCTTACCTTATGCGCCGCACTTCTCACTGCGGCGGCCTTGGCGCAACAACAGGGCGGCTATAGAATCGATACGTTCGCCGGCCTGCCGGATGTTTGGGATAACGGCCCGGCGACCGAGGCCCGCCTGGATTTACCCTCTCGTGCGTCGGTGGACGGCGAGGGCAACCTATTCATTGCCGATCTTGGGAACCACCGAATTCGCAAGGTGGATTCCTCGGGGAGCATCACCACCGTCGCGGGATCCGAAGAATACGGGTACGGCGGGGACGGCGGACGGGCCATCGCGGCGCAACTGTACAGACCCTCTGACGTGGCGGTAGACGGCGAGGGCAACCTCTACATCGCCGATCGGGGCAACGACCGGATCCGCAAGGTGGACTCCTCGGGCGTCATCACGACGATCGCAGGCACGGGAGTGGAGGGTTTCGGCGGGGACGGCGGACAGGCCACCGCGGCTCAACTCGACAATCCCTATGACGTAATGCTGGACGGCTCCGGCAACCTTTACATCGCCGATCGGGACAACCACCGTATCCGCAAGGTGGACTCCTCGGGCGTCATCACGACGATCGCAGGCACGGGAGCGGAGGGTTTCGGCGGGGACGGCGGACAGGCAGTGAATGCGCAGCTAAATTCCCCTGTTGGAGTAGCGCTGGACGGCTCCGGCAAGCTTTACATCGCCGATCGGGACAACCACCGTATCCGCAAGGTGGACTCCTCGGGCGTCATCACGACGATCGCAGGCACGGGAGCGGAGGGTTTCGGCGGGGACGGCGGACAGGCAGTGAATGCGCAGCTAAATTCCCCTGTTGGAGTAGCGCTGGACGGCTCCGGCAAGCTTTACATCGCCGATCGGGACAACCACCGTATCCGCAAGGTGGACTCCTCGGGCGTCATCACCACCATCGCGGGATCGGCAAAGATCTTATTCGGCGGGGACGGCGGACGAGCCACCGCGGCTCAACTGTACTTGCCCTCTAAAGTGGCGGTAGACGGCGCGGGCAACCTCTACATCGCCGATACCAGAAACTACCGCGTCCGCAAGGTGGATGCCGGCGGGACGATCACCACATTGGCGGGCACGGGGGCCATCGGCTTCAGCGGGGACGGCGGCCCGGCCGCTGCTGCCCAGCTGGCATTCCCCCGTGGCGTAGCGCTGGACTCCGACGACAACCTCTTCATCGCCGATTCTGTCCACCATCGGATCCGAAAGGTGGATTCCTCGGGCGTCATCACGACCATTGCGGGCACGGGAGTGGAGGGGTTCAGCGGGGACGGCGGACAGGCGGTGAATGCTCAGCTACATTCCCCTTGGGGCGTTGCGGTGGACGGCGCCGGCAACCTCTACATCGCCGATCGGAACAACCATCGGATCCGCAAGGTGGACTCCTCGGGCGTCATCACGACCATCGCAGGCACGGGAGCGGAGAGTTTCGGCGGGGACGACGGACAGGCAGTGAATGCTCAGATAAATTCCCCTGTTGGAGTAGCGCTGGACGGCGCCGGCAACCTTTACATCGCCGATCGGAGCAACCACCGTATCCGCAAGGTGGACTCCTCGGGCGTCATCACCACCGTCGTAGGATCGGGAGAGCGCGGGTTCGGTGGGGATGGCGGCCCGGCCGCCACTGCCCAGCTGGCATTCCCCCATGGCGTAGCGGTGGACGGCGCCGGCAACCTTTACATCGCCGATAGCAGCAACCACCGGATCCGCAAGGTGGATTCCTCCGGGGTCATCAGAACCATCGCGGGCACGGGAGAGCGCGGGTTCCGCGGAAATGGCGTCCTGGCCACCAATGCCTGGTTAGACTTGCCCTTTGGCGTGGCGGTGAACGGCTCCGGCAATATCTATATCGCCGATAGCTCCCACCGCATCCGCCTGTTGACGACGCTGCCGCCACCTCCGCCACCTCCGCCATCTCAGCCCGGCGAACCGCCATCTCCGCCGTCAGACAGGGACGACGACGGTTTCTCGAACGAGGTGGAGTCGGGAGCGCCCAATGACGGAGACGGCAATGGCGATGGCGTCCCGGATGCCCGACAGCCCCACGTCGCCTCTTTCCCCACCGTCGTGAGAAACTCACCGTACGTCACGTTGGAGGTCCCGAGTCGGATCCGCATCACCGACATCCGAGCCTTGTTGCACCCCCCGGCGGAGCCTCCGACCGGAGCCGCGTTTCCGATCGGCTTCCTCGATTTCCGTCTGCGCAGCGTGGGGAGGAGGCAGGCCGTCGCGGTGAGCCTGTATCTGCCCCCGGGCCTGGAGGGCAACAGCTATTGGAAATATGGCCCCACGCCCGACAATGCCGAGCCGCACTGGTACCCGTTCGACTACGACGGAGAGACCGGGGCGCAATTCCGGGGGCCTGGGCAGATCGTGCTGCACTTCATCGACGGCGACCGCGGCGACGATGATCTGCGTCGCAACGGCGTGATTGCGGACGTGGGCGGGCCGGCGTTGACCGTTCCCGCACTGGCGCCGCTCTCGATCGACCTGCCCGGAGAAGATACGGTGGTGGGTCTGGCTCTGCACAACCCGACGCCCGCCGCCAACGCCGTGGGGCTGTCGATCGTGGACGCCGCCGGGGCGACGCTGCGGCAGGTGGCGCTCGAGTCGGCTCTGGCCGGGAAGGGGCAACAGGCCGGGCTCGTCTGCGAACTGCTCGATTGCGGCGAGGAGAACGGCGCGGCCGCGGTGATCTCACGGGGCCGGCAGGGTCACCTGCAGAGCCTGTTCCTGGCGGGTGACCGCGGCGGCCGGAAGCTGGACGGGGTGTCCGGCGAGTTCGAGACCGCCCAACGGCTCTATTTCCCGATCGTCGATGCGGGCCGTCACGGCGCGACCCTGTTGTTCGTCTTCAACCCGCGTCGGAGAGAGACCGAGGTCAGCTTCAGGCTGCACCGACAGGACGGAACCGTTGCGTCAACGGCGACCCGCGCGGCAGCCGGGGGCGGCTTCGTGAGCGAGACGGTCGCGGAGTTGTTCGGCGGCGGCGGGGGCGGCGAGCAGGGCTATGTGGAAGCGCGGACGGCGCGTTCGGTGTTGGGATTCGCGTTCCTGGGCGATGAGGAGAGCTACGCGGCGCTGGCCGCCCGACCGCTGTCCGGGGGCTCCGCCCGGAGCATGACTCTGTATGCGCCGCACTTTCGGGCGGGTGGCGACAGCGCCACGACATTGTATATGCTGTCGAGCTTGGCGAACCACGTGACGCGGGTGCGGATACGCGCTTTCAACGACCGCGGCGAGACGCTGGCTGAGGCCGAGCGGGAGCTGGCCGCCGCTGCCGACAGCCTGCTGCTGGTGGACGAGGTAGGCGAGTTGCTGCAACTGCCTCCCTCCACCCGGCAGGACGGCGGGACCGAGGGCTACCTGCAACTCGATTTCGAGCTGGTCAGCGGCCCGCTGCTGCCGTTCGCCAAGCCGCAGGCGTGGGGGGCGGTGGCGCTGGCGCGGAGCGGGGCGCGCACTGTGCTGCCGCTGGTGGAGGCGGGAGGCGGCAGCCGGAGGACCTCTTTCTTGCAGGTGGCGCACGGCGATGAAGGCGACGACAACATGTTCACGGCGCTCTCGATTCTCAACCCCGGGCCGGAAACTGCGCTGGCGACGGTACGGGTGTTCGACCGCGAGGGGCGGCAGAGTGGCCGTCGGATCTTGTCGATCGCGCCGGGCGTCCGCCACAGCGGCGAGTTGGACGAGTCGTCGCTGTTTGGACCGGCGTTCCGGCAGGTGGGTGGACACCTGCAAGTCCACAGCGACCGGCCGGTGATCAGCTTCGCCCTGTTCGGAGACCGCGATGGGCAGTTCCTGGCAGCCATCCCGGGCCGCCCCGGCATCCCCTGAGGGAGGGCCGCCGAGCGCCGCCTCTCAAGTGCCACAGGGGGAATTCGCCGGCTTGGATCAGGTCAACGTCGGTCCGCTGCCGCGGAGCCTGGCGGGCGCAGGCGAGGTCAACGTGATCGTCGCCGCGACCGAGACCGCCTCGAATACCGTGACGATCGTTATAGGATGTGCTTCTTGAGCTGCCGGAGCAGATGCGCGAGCGCATGCCGCGCTGGGAAGGCCGGAGCGAAGTCATCACCGGAGATGCCGCGGCCGGCACGCAGGAAGAACGCAACGACTCATAAAGGGAGGAAAGGATGGCGAGCCTGTTCGACAAGACGAAGGGGATGGAGGACATCGCGGAGATCCTCAGCCAGATGGAGGCCAATATTCCATGTCCTTCGTCGACTTCGCGAAAACTCTGGCAACTTCGACGAACAACCGACATCAGTTCCCATAACCGAAGCCGGGAGACGATGCTTGAGAAAGCCGTCGCCATGCTGGCCGAGAACGGGCATATGCCGGAGTGGTTCAATCAGTGTCCGACCGCGTCGGGCATCGGCGACTCTTCCAGGAGCACACACAGCAACGTCGATCTTGTGCATTGGAGCGAGTCGGGCAGACGAGCGCATCTGGTCGAACTGAAATGGGACAGCGACAGCCCGTCCGAAGCAGAGCAGCAGGTTCTTCGCTACGGTGCCGCCTATCTGTATTGCCGGATGCACAGAAACAGGCTGCCGGTCTGGCGCGGTTCGGTGATGGATGCCTGCGATATCTCACTCCAGGTAGTGGCGCCGGCCCATTACTACACGGAATCGGATCTTCGGCATTGCCTCTCGCGAGCACGTGAAAACCTGGCGCGGCTCGATATCGGATCAAGGATAGACGGGTTGTCGATGTCCCTTGACGTGCTGGCGTTCCCCGAGTGGTTCGACCGTCTGCCGTTTGCCAGCGGGGAAGAAGTCCGTGCGGAATGCGACACTGCCGAACTCACACAGGCGGGCCGGAAGGTTCGCGACGCCTTCGACGGACTGGCCTCCGTGTACCCCGAAGCGGACGGAGGGCGGCCATGACCGGCAGGTTCCTGCGCGGCGTTCCCGGGCCGAAAATCGAGGCCAGATTCAACGCGTCTGCCGCCAACGAAATCGCGACAGGGAAGTTCGACAGACCGGAATCGTCCGCGGCGCTCGCCGCCAACGCTTTCGGCTTCTTTCTTGGCAAGGCGGCGGATCTGCCGCCCCTGCCCGGGTGCGACGGCGAAACATGGCCCGCGCTCACGCTGATGCTCGAAGCCGAGGTTCGCTTCCCGTGGCGCGGGGGACGGCATCCCGTCCTCGATTGCCTCGTGACGACGCCATCCGCGTTCATCGGCATCGAATCAAAACGATTCGAGCCGTTCCGGGGCAGGAAGGCGTCGGCGTTGAGCGATGCATACTGGCGGCTGGTCTGGGGCAAACGGATGAAGGGATACGAAAGCATTCGCGACCGATTGCACGGCGAGGCGGGCGGCTACCGGCATCTGAATGCCGCGCAACTGTTCAAGCACGCCTTCGCGCTTCGGACCGCAGTCCACAAGAGGCCCGAGTTCCGCGCCCTCGCGCCCATACTCTTCTATGTCCATGCGGAGCCAGAATTCTGGCCGGGAAGCGGAGAACCGCTGGACGTAAGGGCAAAGGCCCGGCACCGGGAAGAGATCGAACGTTTCGCCGCAACCGTGGCCGATGATGAAGTAACCTTCGTGTCCTGTTCCTGGCGGAATCTCCTTGAGACATGGACGCAACAGGAAGACGGCCGCATTCGCGCCCATGCGGATGCCTTGATGGAACGCTTTTCTCCCTGAAGGTCCGGCCATTCACCGCAAATCAAGTGTCGCGTTGCAGCTGCGGAAGCCGCCTTCCGCAAGATGCTGGGCTCGTTGAAAAAGTGAAGAAGCAGGCCTATTGCGCCGGCTGCGGCGGATTGAAGTTCACCGTCGGCGGAGCCTGTCGGGCCTCCTCCGTGGTCCGGAAGTAGGCGTCTTCGCGCTCGTACCCCGAGAACGAAGCGACCATGTTGTTCGGGAAAAGCTGAATGTAGGTGTTGTACTGCTGCACCGTCTGGTTGTATTTACGCCGCTCGACCGCGATCCGGTTCTCCGTCCCTGCCAGCTCATCCTGCAGACGGATGAAGTTCTGGCTCGACCGCAACTGCGGGTAGTTCTCCACGACGACCATCAACCTCGACAGCGCCCCGCCGAGCATGTCATTGGCCGCGATCCGCTGCGACGGCGTCCGCGCCCCGGCCATTGCAGCCCGCGCATTGGCGATGTTGGTGAAGACCTCCTGCTCCTGCGCCGCGATGCCCTTCACCGTCTCCACCAGGTTCGGGATCAGATCCGCCCGGCGTTGAATCACCGTATCCACCTGCGCCCAGGCCCCTTCAATTCCCTCCCGCATCGTCACCATCTGGTTCCGCCGGCTCACGAACATGCCGCCGAAGGCCAACACCGCAATCAGAAACAGCGTTGTCAGAATGCCGAAAACGATCAGGACTTTTCGCACCTCGGTCTCCTTCCACTCCGCGGCCGTCTTCCCGGATTATAACCGGTCGACATGTTCGGCAGTCCGCGTGATCTCGCTCAAGTATTCCTCGAAAAGAGGCCGTATCTCCGCGTCTCCCAGACGCCGGCCGCCCTGCCTCACCTCGAGCAGCTTCTCGAACGGCACCGGCGAAATCGCGAACTTCGCCGCGCTCTGCAGAAAGATCTCCCGCTTTTTTACGGGAGGCTCATCGCCGCTCAGGATCAGAGCATGCCGGAACAGCGTCGCAAACGTCGGGATCGAGTCCGTCATCAACCGGATCACCTGCCGCCGGTCTTTCTGGATCGCCAGGAACCGCTCCCGCAGCCGCAGCAGCCGCGACCGCAACTCATGCTCCACCTGATGGCGGTGATGGCTCGGCTCCACGCTGATCGCACCGACGACATCCTCTCCGTAGAGCACGCGATAGGCAGCGCGAATGTCGAGAAACTCGATTGCAAACGCGTCGTGCGCATTCTCCACCTCTTCCAGCGAAAGGATCACCGGCGCTGGTTGCTTCTTCTTCATCCAGCGGTCCACGGCCGGGTACGCCTTTTCAAGCTGCTTCGGCCCGACCTCCTTCAGTACGCACAGCACGTTCAGGTCCGATACCTTCTCCTGAAAATCGCCGGTCACGGCGGAGCCATACAGCACCACCGAAAGCAGGTCGCCTCCCAAACCATCGCGAAGCCGTTGGACAAGCTCGTCGAGGAGTTGCTCTCTCATGCCATTTTGCCCCAGTTGTTCACCATGAACCCGACGCGCCTCCGCCTCCGAAGCCGCCGCCGCCGAAACCACCGAAACCGCCTGAACTGAATCCCCCGCCGCCCCTGAAACCGCCGCCGCCCAAGCCGCCGCCGAAACCGCCCATGCTGCCCAACATCCAGGCCGTCGTGATCCCGCCGCCGTGCCAACCGCCGTAGCGCCGCCGCCGCGGCAGCATCAACAGAAGGAACACCAGCATCAGCGGCCACCAGCCGGTTCCGGTCCGCCGCCGCCCGCGGCCGCTCCGGGGCGCTTGCACCTGTCCGGTGAGGCTGACGCCGGCATCTTGGGCCACGATCCGCCCCACTTGCGCCACGGCCACCGTCACCGCCGCGTCATAATTGCCCGCGCGCAGAAGCGGCGTCATCCTGTCGCGGATTTCACCCGCTCGTCCGTCAGGGATGATCGGCTCCAGACCGTACCCGACCTCGACGCGGAGCTGCCGGTCCTGGATCGCCAGCAGGATCAGCACTCCGCGATCCTCTTCGTCTCCCACTCCCCACTGTTCCGCGAGCAGATTCGTGTAGGTCTCGATCGTCTCGTCTCCCAACGACGGAACAATCGCCACCGCCACCTCAGCGCCCGTTTTCTGCTTCAGTTCCGTGGAAAACGTCTCCAGCGCCCTCCTCGCCCGAGGGCTTAGAACTCCGGCAAAATCATTGATGAATCCGGTGGGAGTCAGCTCCGGAGACTGTCCCGGACAAACCGTCGCCGCCAACAGGGCCACCAGGAAAAGCCGTGACATCCAGGAGTTGTTTCGGCGGAAACGCCGGGTAGCCGGGTCAGGCAACATGGAAGCTCAGCATACCATCAGCCCTACCGCGCTCCAAGATCCGACAAGGAGTGCAGCGCCTCCCGCTTCGAGAACTGAGAGCACCTGACTGGGAACATCACGGGACCGTTCCTCCAGGTGCAAAATGGCTTTCGGATGCTCTACTAGCCTGCCGTCGCGCACTACCGCCGCACCGGTGCGGCGGCGAGGCGCGCCCCCACGCTCGCCGCGTTGGTTATAGAATGCGCACAGCCAGGATTGAGAAGTCGTCTCGACACCGTTGATTCGCCGAGCACGGGTCCGCAATCCGCTGCCCGCAATAGGCCGCACCGCGAAAACAGATGCCGTTATTCGATCGCATGAAGTCGCGCTGGGGCGTGGGACCTGGGGGCGCCGTGGCCATTCTGCTGGCCTTCGCGCTCGCGGGCCTGACCACGGTCAGGCTGAAAGGCCCCGTCATCGGATTCCTGCTCCCCGCAACCGCGCCCGGCTGGCTGCAGTGGGCGATCTTCCTGATCGTGATGCTGCCGGTCTATCAACTGCTACTGCTCGGCTACGGAACGCTGCTCGGGCAGTTCGACTTCTTTTGGAGCAAGCTGAAAGCAGTCGGGCGCCTGCTGAGCGGCCGCACCGCCCGCGCCTCCGGCTGAACTCTATCGGATCACGACCCTCGGGGTCGATCACCAGTGGTCCGTAATGCCCGAGCTGCTCTTGCAGGCCTGAATGGCTGTGATACCAGTACGTCCCGCTTTGAGGGACGCGGAAGCGATACGCGAAAGTCTCGCCGGGCTTGATGCCGGGAAAGCTGATGCCGGGAACTCCGTCCATCCGATAAGGCACCAGGATGCCGTGCCAATGAATCGAAGTGTCTTCTTCAAGGCGGTTCGTCACACGCAGCACGATCTCGTCGCCCTCGCGCCAACGCAGCAAGGGAGCGGGCAGCCGGCCGTTGATGGTGATCGCTTTGCTCCTGCGCCCGTCGATGGCCACTGTCGTAGAGGCGACCTCGAGATCGTACTCCTTGCCCGAAAGGGACTGAATCCCCTTGTCAACGGTCGGTTCCGCACTACGCGCCCACAGTGGCAGGAGGCTCTCAAAGGCGGCCACGCTGCTCCCGGCGGCAGCGTATCGGGTGAGTTTTCGTCTGGTCACGTGTCGTCAGGGACCAAGAGTCGAAGACCGGCAGTGTCCGGTCCCTGAACTGCGAATATCATTTTATTGAACCGCGTGAAAGATGAGACGCGACTTGGAGGCTTTTCCCCCCAATAGCAGTACCAGGGACCAATCGCCAAAGCCGAACGCATGAACCGCACCCTGAAGAGGCGGCCGCGCCCAGTCGAACGGCATTCCGGGGGCTCTTTGCGTGGGGCGGGGGCTATTCCGGCTGGAACAGGCCGAAGGTGACGATGTCGGTTTCGTTGGCGATGGTGACGTACTGGTTACCGTCGATGGCCCAGGTCATGGGCGAGGCGTAGATCATGTGGCCCATGTTGAAGTGCCAGAGGTCCTCGCCCGTCTTGGCGTCGAGCGCCACGAGGTTGCCGTCGTCGTCGCCGGAAAAGATCAGGCCGCCGGCGGTAGAGACCGTTCCGGGCCAGGCTCGGGCCGGGCCGGGCAGCGGCTGCTCCCAACGGATTGCCGCCGTTTCGGGATCGATGGCGCGCAGATACAGATGACCTGGCTCGGCGGGAATCTGCGCTCCGCCGGTACCGCGAAAACCGCTGTCGGGCACGGGCTCCTTGGCGGAGGAATAATAGATGTCGCACTGCTCCAGCGTCACGACGTAGAGCAAGCCCGTCTCCTTGACGTAGGTGGGAGACATCCAGTTGCTCGCTCCACGAACCGCCGGGCAGACCTTCACGCCGGCCGGAGTGGGTGTCGTGCCCGGACGAACGATCGGACGGCCGTTCTTGTCGAGGCCATCGGCCCAGGATAGCTTCTCCACGAAAGGCTCGCCGAGCAGGTACTCTCCCGTAACGCGGTCGAGCACGTAGAAGAACCCGTTGCGGTTGGCCTGCAACATGACCTTGCGCATCTCGCCCTTGAAGTTCATGTCCACGAGCACGGGCGTCTCGTTGGCGTCCCAATCCCAAACGTCATGCGGCGTGAACTGGAAATACCACTTCATCTCGCCGGTATCGGCATCGAGCGCCAGGACGCTGTCGGAGTAGAGGTTGTCGCCTTCGCGGCGGCCTCCGTAGAAATCGGGCCAGGGATTGCCAGTCGGCCAGTAGAGAAGATTCAGGCCGGGATCGAACGAGCCGGTGGTCCAGGTGGGAGCGCCGCCCCATTTGGCCGGGAAGCCGCCCCAGGTCTCGTAGCCGGGTTCACCCTTCTCGGGGACGGTCCAGGTGCGCCAGAGTTCTTCGCCGGTGCCGGCGTCGAGGGCCGCGACAAAGCCGCGCTGCCCGGAGCCGCCGCCGCCCACGCCGACCATGATCTGGTTCTTGAGGGCGAGCGGCGCGACGGAGGAGTGGTAGCCCTCGTCGGTGTCGGCGAACTCGGCGTCCCACAGCAGCGCTCCGGTGACGCGATGCAGGGCGACGAGGTGGCAATCACTCGTGACCAGATAGATGCGGTCTCCCAGGATCGCCACGCCCCGGTTGGCGCGGCTGCGCTTGACGTTTTCCGCGAAGTAGCCCCAGAGCTTGCGGCCCGTGCGGGCGTCGAGGGCGTGGACTTCGTTCGTATTGGTGACGTACATGATTCCGTCATGCACGATCGGAGTGGTTTCCAAGCGCCGCGAACCCCGGAAGTAGTACACCCACTTCGGGACCAGCGAGGAGACATTCCCGGTGGTGATCCGGTCGAGAGGACTATGCCGCTGCGAGGCGTAGTCGCCGGCGTAGGTGAGCCATTCCCCGGTCGGGCCTTCGAGGATGTCCTCGTAGGTGACTTGCGCCGCCGCCGGCGGCAACAACAGCATCATCAAGATCAGGAGTTTCATTCCTGTTCCCACTTTCGCAAAGACTGACGGCTAAGGAAAGCCAGCAGGTTGCCGATGTCGCCGTCGGAGAGCCGTTCGGCATAGTCTCCGGGCATGAGCGAACCCTTCTTGAAGCTGATATCGGCCAGCTTCTTCTTTTGCAGGAAATGCAGACGGCCGCCGCGATCAAGAATGCGGAGCGTATAGTTGTTCTCGAACTTGGCGACGCCCTGAACCCTGGAGCCGTCAACGAGGGTGGCCTCGACGGCGCGGAAGCCGTCGGGGACGGCCACGCCGGGCTCGAGGACGGCTTGCTTGAGCTGGTCGGCTCTGCGAATGGCGGCCACGTCGGTGAGGTCCGGTCCGAGCACGCCGCCCTGGCCGCGAATGGAGTGGCAGTCCGAACAACCGCCGCGGCCCCAGAAAATGTCGCTGCCGGCCTGGACGTCGCCGGGCAACGGTTGCGCGGCCACCGGGGCGTTGAGGCTGCGAATAAACGCGACCATCCGCCACCGATCGTTTTCGGGCATGGGGAAACCGGGCATGTCGGTGCCGGGAAGCCCGTTCTTGATCGAGTCGAAGAGCTGCCGGTCGGACGCCCGGCGGATTTCGCGGCCTCCGATCAGGCTGGGGCCGTGCCCTCCTTCGCCGTTGGGTCCGTGGCAGGGACTGCACTTCTCGACAAAAAGAGGGCGTCCGGCGGCCGCGGCGGCCGGGTCCCGCACCAATGGATGGCTTTGCTGGAGGCGCTGCTGTCCCGGCGCTGACGTGACGAACAGAGCCACCCATAACAGAGAGCCGAGAAGGTAAACAGGCATTGAACGGTTGCCGGCTCTCGGGTGGGTCACGGCGCCGCGGGCGGAGACAGGAAGAGCCGCTCCATCTGTTTGCGTGCAAGAACCCACAGCCCTTAGATCCCGAAATCCGCGTGCGGAGGAACCGTCAACCGATTCAGCGCCGAAAGAACAAACTCCAACATGCTCGCCCAAAGCCTCTATTTCAGCAAACCCCATCCGGACAGAGACCGCGGTAGAGGGCGCGCTGCAATGATGACGGCGATGGCCGTGACAAACGCTCCGATGATCGGCGCCGCGGCAAACCCGTACAGAACCCCTTGGGGGGCGGGGTTATTGTATCCCGGCCGGTTCGTTCCCGCAACGCGGAAGAGTCCCCCGTCAACGCAATCCAGAATGTTCCCCTTTCTCAGCATGGGTTCATTGGCGTTCGCTGTGAAGCCGACTGAGAACGGAGGGCGGTGCGTGGACACTGGCTCAGGGGCGATATTTCTTGCCGGGCAATTCCGAGCAATTCCGGGCAATTCTGGGCAGGCGAGCTGTGACTGGGCGGCGGTTTTTAGCGCCGGGGCCCTTGGCATCCACGGCGAACCGAACGGCCGTAAAGTCCGTGATTCGTGTCTCGTGACCCGCAGGCACTTCGCCCCGCCGCGTGGCGAGAAAAGCAGGTTAGCTATCATGGCTCACACAAGCCTGTCGCCCATACCAGGATGAATCTGCAACGAGTCCTGAAGAGCACCTCTCCCCACTCCGACAGCAACGGGAAGGGGACAAGCAAGGAACCGTCAGAAGCGGGGGCGGTATGGAATCCGTAGTTATCCGGCGAGCCTCAACCTTGCGCCGCAAGTGGCTGACCCTGCGCCGCAAAGTTCGGGAGATCCGGATGGTGGCCTACGGACTGGCGCACAGGGACCATCCGATTCTGGTTCACCTGATTCCGATACGCCGCTGCAATCTTTCGTGCACCTACTGCAACGAATTCGATGACCACTCGCCGCCGGTGCCTACGCACGATCTGTTCAGCCGGATCGACCGCCTGGCCGGACTCGGCGCCAGCATCGTCACGCTGAGCGGGGGCGAGCCGATGATGCACCCGGATCTGGACGACGTGATCCGGCGCATCCGCAAGCACGGCATGATCGCGGGACTTCTCACGAACGGCTATTACCTGACGCAGGACCGCATCCGGCGGCTGAACGAGGCCGGACTCGACCATCTACAGATCAGCGTCGACAACGTTCAGCCCGACGACGTATCGAAGAAAAGCCTCAAGGTGCTCGACAAGAAGCTCGCGATGCTGGCCGAGCACGCGGATTTTCACATCAACATCAATTCCGTGCTCGGAGCAAAGATCCGCCGCGCCGAAGACGCCTTGACAGTGGCCCGGCGCGCACAGGAATACGGGCTGGCCACTACGGTCGGCATCATTCATGACGGGAGTGGACAGTTACGTCCGCTGAGCCCCCATCAGAAGAGCATCTTCGAGCAGGTCCGCGACCTGGGCAAGAGTTCCTTCGGGCGCATCAACAAGTACAACCCGTTTCAGGACCACCTGGTCAAAGGCAAGCCGAACCGCTGGTGGTGGTGCCGCGCCGGGGCGCGCTATCTCTATGTCTGCGAGGACGGACTCGTCCACTACTGCTCGCAGCAGCGGGGGCATCCGGCGATTCCGCTGGAGCAATACACCCGGAAAGACATCCGGCGGGAATACATGACCGAGAAGGGCTGCGCTCCCTATTGCACGATCTCCTGCGTTCATCAGGTCTCGATCATCGACCGCTGGCGAGACCGGCAAACCCTCCATTTCGGCTGAAAGCCGTCGTCATTTGTCCGCGCAGGATCGAATTCCTGACGGCGGCGGGGTCTTAGCCTGCATTTCTCACCACCAGACGGTCGAAGCACACGATACAACCGCCATGACTTCGTTGCGCTTGCTTGCCGTGCTCAACGTACTGTTCAAGTACGCCTGCGCGCGCCAAGCGGCTCGCGCCTCGTCCTGACAGCCCTCTCACGCACTTCGCCTCGCCACGTGGTGAGAAATACAGGCTATCGAGGAGGGAAATAGAGCTTGGCGGCGGTGCCGCCCAGGATGGCTGCCCTCGCCTCGGCGCTCAACGGCAATTCTTCGCGATAGATCCTCAGCGCCTGGGCGTAGGTCAGCGCGGGCGAGTACTTCTCGAGCGGGAAATGCGCTCCCCAGGCGCAGCGCTCGGGACCGAAGATGTCGACGACCTCCATCACGACCTTGTGGAAGCTGCGGCAGGGATAACCGTCCTGGCATCCTCGCGGACCGTTTGCGATGAACGACATCTTCGTGTGGCAATTCCCGCGGCGGCCGAGTATTCGCAGAGCGGCCAGGGTCTCCGCGACCGGGCCGTCGGCCTGCATGCGGAGAGTATGGTCGAGCGCGACGGGCAGATCGGGGAACTCGCCCAGCAGCCGGTCTGCTTCGCCGGCATGCCGGTAGCCGATTTGCAGGTTGACGGTGATGCCGTTGTCGAGGGCCGTCTTCCAAAGCGCCCGGACGCCCGGGTGGTCGAGCTGCCGCCCGTCGGGGCCGCGGCCGGGTACGCTGCGGAGCCCACGAATTCCATAGTCCCGGACATATTGCTCCAACAATCCGGGGCTGTGAGGATCATTCGGATCCAAGGTGCAGATTCCGGCTATCCAATCGGGATGAGCCTTGGATGCGTCGCAAATGAAACGGTTGTCGAATCCGTAGAATCCACTGACCTGCACCGCGCAGATGCGGTCAACTCCGTTGGCGTTCATCTCCCGCCGGACATGTTCCAACGTCCCGGCGCCCGCTGGAGGCCGCGACGGGTTGGTCCTTGGCGGATACTTCTTTTCGTCCGGCGAGAAGAGATGCGCGTGTGTATCGATGACCGGCATGGGCATCATTATGGCATTGACTTCATACCCGCAAGCGTGCGCCGGAGGGGCCGTCCGTTCCACCACCGGAACCGAAAAACCCGCTGATAGAATGTGGGCATGAAGTGGCTCGCGGCGCTGTTGATGGCGGTCACGGCCGCCGCCTCCTCCTCCCAGGAATGGGTTCAGCAGGCGAACCAGGCGCTCGAAGACGAGAACTTCACACTGGCCGCCGAGCTACTCGAGAAAGTTCTCACTGAAAGCCCGGACGATCACGAAACGCGGTTCCAGCTCGCCTACGCATATACGCGTCTCGGAGAGCACGACAAGGCGATCGAGGGATACCGCCAAGTCGTCGAGGCAAAGCCGGATCTGATCGCGGCTCAGGTGAACCTCAGCATGCTGCTCATGCAGAACGGCAGCGCGCAGGAAGCGTTGCCGCACCTGCAGGCGGTCACGGAGGCGCGTCCGGACGATGCTCGCTTTCGGCTTTTCCTGGCGCAGGCGCTGCTTGACGCGCGGCGTTTCGAGGATGCCGTCCCGGCATTCGAGCGGGCGCTGGAACTGAACCCCTCTTCCGCCGACGCAGCCCTCGGCATGGGGCAATCGCTGGAACTGAGCGGGCGGTTGGCGGAAGCGGCGCAAGCGTATCGCAAGGGGGCGGCCATCGATCCGAAGATCGCCAACATGCTGCTCGGATTGGCCCAGACGTTGGAAGAGCGCGGCGATGTCGATCAAGCTCTGCCGCTTTACGGCGAGTACCTGACGGCAAACAGCGATGCGGTTCACGTCCGTGAGCGTTTGGGCATCCTGCTGATGAACCAGGGGCGGTACGAGGAAGCGATCGCAGAGCTGGCTCCGGTGGTCGAGCGCAAGCCGACACCCGCGAACCGGGAGGCGCTGGCGCAAGCATTCCTGATGACCGACCGCCGCAGCGAGGCACTCGGACTGCTGCAAGACGCTTTGCAGAACGATCCATCGAACACGGAGCTGCTGGTTCGCTACGCCAACGTGCTGCTGCACTCCGGGGAAACGGAACAAGCGGCGCAGCACTATTACACCGCGATCAAGCGCGCGCCCGATCACGTCGACGCTTGGAATGGACTGGCGTTCAGCCTCTACAAAATGGAGAACTTCCCGGGAACACTGAAGGCGCTTATCCAGGCCCGCATGAAGGCGCCTCTCAAGCCGGCGGCGCTCTATCTGCGAGCGATCACCGAAGACAAGCTGCAGATGTACAAGGAGGCGCTGGCTAGCTATCAGGAGTTTCTGGCCACGAATCCGGGCATGGAAGATGAGGAGTGGAAATCGCAGCAGCGTATCAAAGTGATCAAGAAGGTCCTTGAACCGCGATGAAGCTGCGTCTCGCAGCGATGGCAGCCGCCACGGTGCTGACGGCGGCGCCGGCGCCGGGCGAAACCGTTCCGTCGATGGAGGCCGTCAAAAGGGAGATCCATCTTGAAAAGCGGGCTCGGCTGGCGATCCGTTATGCGCGTGCAACCGTAAGTCGGGTGGAGGCACTGTATCGGGAGGGCAACAGCAACGAAGGCGCCGCGCTGCTGCTGGAGATCCAGGAGGCTGTAGAGCTGGCCAATGAGTCCCTGCAGGCGACCGGCAAACCGGCATGGAAGAAGTCGAAGCCGTTCAAGGTCGTGGAGATCGCCACGCGGAAGCTGCTGCGGGACCTGGATGACCTGGACAAGAAACTGAGTTTCAACGAGCGCGATCAACTACTGTCGGTGCGGACTCACATCGAGCAACTGAACCAGAAGTTGCTGATGGCGATCATGACCAAAAAAAGGAAGAAATAGCGAGGCGAACATGAAAACTCTCGGTGTTTTACTGGTTGCCGCGCTGTTGGCGAGCATCCCTCTCGCGGGCCAGGACCTTCTCGGGGGCCGCCGCGACTTTCTGACGGATCACGAAGCCGATCTGATCCGAGTGAACCAAGAACCCGAGCATCGGATCGGACAATATCTGCATTTCGCGCGGCTGCGGATCGAGTTGGTGCGGCAGGCGCTGCTCAGGGAAGATGCGGGCCGATCGAAATTGATCCACCGCAACATCGAGGAGTACGGGCGCATCATCGAAGCGATCGACTTCGTGATCGACGACGCCGCTGCCGACCAAGTGGATCTCGCTGACACTCTCAAGACGCTGGCCGAACGCGAGAAGGAGTTCCTGGCTGCACTGGAACGGATCCTGGAGAACCCGGCCGGCGACCACTGGACCTACGAGTTCGTTCTTGAAGACGCCATCGAGATCACCCGCGACAGCATGGAGTTGACTCTCGAAGACCTCGGCGACCGCGGGCGAAGGATCCTCGAAGCCGACGCCAGAGAGAAGAAAAGGCAACGGGCCCTGATGACTCCGGAGCGGCGCAAGGATGTCGAGAAGTTGGAGAAGAAGGTGCAAACCGAGGAACAGGAGCAGAAAAGCAAGAGCCCCACGCTGCTGAAGCCCGGCGAGACGCTCGAGAAGAAACCGCGCTGATGTGAAACAAACCCTCGGCCCCAGTGTTTCCCACCTCGGATGATTGGCACTAACCTGCCTTTCTCACCACCCGACGGTCGAAGCACACGATACGACCGCCAGGACTTCGTTGCGCTTGCTTGCCGTGCTCAACATACTGTCAAGTACGCCTGCGCGCGCCAAGCGGCTCGCGCCTAGTCCTGGCGGCCCTCTCACGCACTTCGCCTCGCCACGTGGTGAGAAATGCAGGCTAAAAGGCCGTGTTTCGTGTCTCGTGATTCGTGACCCCAAAACCAATACAGGCGGTACGGCCGTTGCTCCAGGGCGGCTTGCGCCTCGTCCTGACGTCCCACTCAAGCACTTCGCCTTGCCGAGTGGTGAGAAAAGCAGCATGCCCCGCTGTTCCCGGAGCGGGCTGTAAAACTCCGCATTCAGTCGGAGACACCCTCATCGTTATAGTGAAGCGATGGAGGCCCATGAACTGATCGAGCACATCGGCCGTCAGCCTCAGGGCCGATCGGACTTCAACCGTCTGGCGCGCCAGGTCGGTGCTCGCGGCAGGAAGCGAGCCGCTCTCCAGAAAACCCTGGACGGGCTCGCCGCTGACGGCCGCCTTGTCGAGTACCGCAGCCGTCACTACGCAGTTCCCTGGCGCGATGCGGAATACATCACGGGGCGTCTGATCCTTCACGAGAAGGGATTCGGGTTCGTCGTCCCCGACCACCCGATTCCTGAAGCGGAAGGCGACATTTTCATTCCGCACCGTGCCATCAATGACGCCATGCACGACGATCGCGTGCTGGCGCATCTCGTGCGGTTTCGGGCCGGGGGGCGAGTCGAGGGACGCATCGAGCGGATCTTGAAACGCACGAACCGCTTCATCGTCGGCACCTTTCACTATTCCCGGCATGGCAGCTTCGTGATGCCGCATGACGATCGCGTACGAGAGCAGGTGGCGATTCCTCCGGGCTCGGAACTGCCCGCCGGGGACAAACTCGAGCAACGACTTGGTGATGTAAAACGAGTCGACGTCGAGTCGGCGGAAGATCTCGAGGGGTTGATCGTCAACGCCGAGGTAATGCGGTTCCCGACGCGAAGGGAGATGGCGGAAGGGCGGGTCGTTGAAGTCCTCGGGCGTCCCGATGACTTCGGCATCGATGTCGAGATCATGATCCGGCGCTTTCACCTTCCTCACAGGTTCTCGGAGGAAGCGCTGCGCGAGGTCGAAGCCATCGCAACGAAGATTCCGGACGAGGAGATCGCGCGGCGGCGAGATTTCCGTGAGCTTGACGTCGTCACCATCGATGGCGAGACGGCGCGTGACTTCGACGACGCGGTCTGGGTGAAGAGACTCGACAACGGCCGTTTCCTGTTGCACGTTCATATTGCGGACGTCAGCCACTACGTGGCGATGGGCTCAGCTCTCGATGCCGATGCTCGAGAGCGCGGCACGAGCGTCTACTTTCCGGATCGGGCGGTGCCGATGCTGCCCGCGGAGTTGTCAGCGGGTATTTGCTCGTTGCATCCGAAGCAGGACCGCCTTGTGTTATCGGTCCTGCTGGAGATCAACGCCAAGGGCGAGGTCTTGAAAGCCGACTTCCGTGAAGGGATCATCCGGAGCGTTGAGCGGATGACCTACACGAAAGTTTTCGCCATTCTCCAAGGCGAGGAAGCCCTCCGGCAAGAATACGGAACACTGGTGGAGCGCTTCGAGCAGATGCGCGACCTCGCGATGATTCTGAATCGCCGCCGCGAGCGCCGCGGTTCAATCGACTTCGACCTGCCGGAGGCCGAGATCGACTTTGACGACCTTGGCCGAATGACGGGCATCGCGCGGTCCGAACGGAATACCGCGCACCGCATCATCGAGGAATTGATGCTGGCCGCGAATGAAGCCGTGGCGCGGCATCTGGCCCCTTTGGGGAGCGAGATGCTCTTTCGCATTCACGAGAAGCCGGAAGCGAGGTGCGTGCTCGAGTTCGAGCAGCTCACGCACACTTTCGGTCACACTCTTGGCATCGAAGTTCCCTTACGACGATTCGCCCGAACGCAACGGCGGCGTGACGGCTCCAAAGCTCGCCGAACCGAGTTGGCAGCCGACACGAACATTGACGTGTCGCCCCGGGACTATCAGAAGCTCATCAAGCGGATCGAGGGCAAACCGGAAGAGCGAATCCTGAGCTATCTGATGCTGCGGTCTCTCAAGCAGGCGCGCTACAGCGAAAAAAAACAGAGCCACTTCGCGCTCGCCACCGACCTGTATACGCATTTCACGTCGCCGATCCGCCGCTATCCCGATCTCGTCGTGCATCGGATTCTCAAGGCATTGCTCAACACGGACGGCACGAGCCCGTACACGGGGGGAGACGTACCGGCGCCGTACCCGGAAAGCGAACTTGCCGCCATTGCGCAGGAAACCTCCTTTACCGAACGCCGGGCCGTCGATTGCGAGCGGGCGCTGATCGAATGGAAGAAGGCTCGCTTCATGGAGCAGAAGCTCGGCGAGGAGTTCGAAGCACTCGTCATTCAGGTGAGCAAGGCAGGACTGTTCGTCGAATTGATCGAGCTGTTCGTGGAAGGGCTGGTGCCGATCGAGAGCCTGCCGGGGCGGTTCCAGTATTACGAGTCGTCCCGTGCACTCATCAATCAACGCACGAAGCTCAAACTGTCTCTGGGCGACCGCATCCAAGTCCGCGCAGACGGCGTGACGTTCGACGGCATGCGGGCGGAGTTCTCCTGGATTCCGCCGAAGAAAGGCTGATGTGAAACACCCTCATGATCACGCTGCATTGACGTCGGTCCGGATGTTTCTCGCTTGAATGATCCGCACCGCGTAGCGGGGCGGGGGCGGGACTAGGGCCTGTTAACACTAACCTGCAAGAATGTTTTATAATAGGGCATGGAGA
>JAPPLB010000076.1 GCA_028819575.1 Bryobacterales bacterium
GGCAAGCAAGCGCAACGAAGTCCTGGCGGTCGTATCGCGTGCTTCGACCGTCGGGAGGTGAGAATGGCAGGGTAGCTCGGGCAAACGGCTCTTCACCGCCTGCAAGTCCGGCAGAGGCGCACTTCGCGGGGACACCCATTGCCCGCCGTCGAATCGCTATCTGCTTGGCAGAGGCAAATGCGCGCTTTCTTTCTCGCGTGCGGGTTGAAACGACTTCACGGGTTCATCGGTCCGCACCTGCTCGATCCACAATACGCCGTCGAAGTTGCCGCTGTTGCCGCGTGTCGTGACGAAATCGACATCTCCATCGTCGTCCATATCGTTCGCGATGAAGGCATCGTACATGCCCCGTTTACGGCGTGAAATATCGTGCCGGGACCACGGCTGCGTGACCTCCTCGGGCTGCTCGAACCAGGCAAGACGGCCCGTGCGGCTCGAAGCGTCGATCTCGTCACCGTCGTGATCCCGCGGACTCTGGCTGTATCCACCGGTCATCACGTCAAGGCGGCCATCGCCGTTGATGTCTGCGAGTGCAAGACCGGTCGATGAATCGGGAGCGATGTCACCGATCTCGTGGATGGTCCAAGGCTTCGAGAAGTCGTCGGGCTGTTCGAGCCAGACAACCAGCGTCGGCGTTTCCTGCATGATGACGTCAAGCCGACCGTCTTGGTTGAGGTCGTGGAAAACGACATTCATTCCGGTCAGGCGCTTGCCGCCGGGCTGTTGAGGCATGTGGCGGCCGGTCATATCCATTCTGTGCTCGCGGAACGCCGCCGGCTTCCCTCCGAGGTTCTCGAACCAGAAGGTCCGTGCCTCGGCGCGGCTACCGCCGAGCAGGTCCCAATCACCGTCGCCGTCCATGTCGACCGGTTCGGAGTTGATGGGGACTCTCACCCGTTTCAGGACGTGCTCTTTCCAGGCCTTGCCATCGAGCGGGTCTTCGGGCAATTCAAACCAGGAGATTTCCTTGAGCGGGAATCCCTCGCCTGCAAGGCCGCCGACCGCGGGGCTTTGCTCGCCCTTGTTCGCCGCGGTGACTTCAGGCCGGCCGTCGCCGTCGATGTCGACGAAGAAGACGCGGATATACGAGCCGCGGTTGTTCGCAACGTCGGGGATGACGCGGGGCCACTTGCCGGAGCGAATGGTTTCCTGATCACCCGGATTCTGGAAGTAGATCAAGTGGGCAAGCTCGCACGCCGCAATTACGTCGAGATACCCGTCTCCATTGGCGTCGGCGATGGAGACATCCTCGGCCCCCCCGGCCTCGGCCACACCCTCGGCCAGAGTGGCCAACTCCCAATCATCGGGGTCCTTCGATCCGAAAGCGAGGCGGACGTGGTGGTTGTCCTCATGGACGGAAACGATGTCGAGATGCCCGTCTTGATCGAGGTCCGCCATCTTGAGGCCGTCGCCGCCACGCAGAACGACGCCTCCGCTGACCTGCTGATCGTCGACGAGGTGCTCTTTCCATGAAATGTAGAGGCCCTCGGGCGTACGAGCCTTTGTTGCGGTGTCGGCGACGGTTGCAGCATCCTTGGTGTCGCTCTCCAGCCCTGTCGAAGAGCAGCCGGGAGCGATCAGGGCGCATGCCGCCAAGGTGAGTGCGCATCGGCTCATGAATGGCAGGGGAAAATCGCCGGGGGCGCGACGGATCGCGGCCCCCTTCGATGGAACTCGGAGCAAGAGCTCAGGCCATATCCGGCACGTAGGCGATCATCTCGATCTCGACCTTCGTCCGGGAGTCGGGGAACTCGACGCCGACGGCGGAACGCGATGGGCTGTGGTTGGTAAAGAACTCGGCGTAGGCCTTGTTCATGGCGGGTTTCTCGACCTTGATGTCAGACATGAAGACGGTCACCTTGAGCACGTTGTCAAGCGAGCTGCCAACGGCTTCGAGGGCGTCCTTGTGCCTCTGCAGAATCGTTCGTGTCTGTTCTTCGACACTGCCGCCGAAGTCGCTCGGGCCGCCCTTGCGCGGGCCGGTCAGACCGGACGTGAAAACCAGGTTGCCGATGCGAACGCCGGCCTTGGTCTTTTGGACCTTGTGCTGATCGCCCCTGGCGGGCACGGCCATCGCGAGAGCGGCCATGCCGGCGGCGCCTCCCATCTTCACTGCGTCAGAAATGAAATCACGGCGTTCGTTCTTGTCAGCCATTGAATCCTCCTTGGAAATCCGGGGAAAAAGAGTCCGCTCGAGCCGCCTGGGCGCTGTGACAATCGGGCACGGTCCGCTTCGCGCCTCCCGGCAGTGATGAACCAAGAGGGGTTGCCACTATCGGCGCTTGGCGCGGCTACCGATTTTATAGCCCCGCTGGAAACAGGGCTCGATGTCGGTGGTTCGACGCCATTCTACCATTCAGACGGGTTCCCCCGTGCTATGATGAAGTCACTTAGCCTGCCTTTCTCACCACGCGGCGAGGCGAAGTGCGTGAGAGGGCCGTCAGGACGAGGCGCGAGCCGCTTGGCGCGCGCAGGTGTACTCGATGGTACATCGAGCACGGCAAGCAAGCGCAACGAAGTCATGGCGGTCGTATCGCGTGCTTCGGCCGTCAGGTGGTGAGAAATGCAGGTTAGGCCCGTCTCGTCCGAGATGGGCTGCCACGGAACAACAGAGGCGGTAGGAAAACTCATCATGGCGAAAGTCTGTGTCGTCACCGGGAAAAAGCCCATGTCGGGCAATAACGTCTCGCACGCCAACAACAAGACCCGGCGCCGCTTCGAGCCCAACCTGCAGTACAAGCGTTTCTGGCTCCCCAGTGAGAAGCGCTGGGTGCGGATGCGCGTCAGCGCCAAGGCGATCAAGATCATTAACAAGAAGGGGATCGAGAGCGTCGTCGCACAGATGCGTAAGCAGGGCAAGAAGGTCTGAACGGGAGTTCCGGTCTCTCTCCTTTCGAGGCGATGCAGCGCCCCATGCCGCCGCGCGTCGCCGCGCATCTCGAAACACGAATCACGGCCTTTCCGGTTCACCGGCCGACAGACATTTCTTCTGGAGCGAACCAAGCCCCCGCCCATGGTTTTCACGAATCACGGCCTTTTCATCGCGTGCTACGACTGTCGGGTGTAGAGAAATGCAGGCTAGCCGAGTTTCCAGGGTGCGCGGTATTCGTAGTGCAGGTATCGATTCGCGTCGTCGCTGTTCGTGAAACGCTCGTTCATGCGGTCCCAGTTCAGGTGTTGGCGAGTTTTGAGAGCGATGTTGGCGAGATTGGCCGTCGTGGTTGAACGATGGGCCGTCTCGATATCGCAGTTGGGGGTTTCGCGAGACTTGATGCAGTCAAGAAAGTTGCGGATATGGAAGCGGGTGTCGGCGCGGCCTTCGGCTTGCCTGGCTTCCATGGCGGGCTCGTAGGAGTCGCGAAACTCCTGGCGCCGTTCGCGGTGTCCGGGGAGCGGGATGCCTCCGGGGGCGGGCATGGAGGCCTGCCTTTCGGGAATGGCTTCCCAGCCGTCTCCGTAGACATAGACCGTCCCCTTGGTGCCGCGCCATTCTGCGAGGAAGGGCTTCGTGGCGGTGACGGGAGCGGCGTTGCAACTGAAATCCGAGAACGTAAGGAGCGTTGCGCCGGGGAACAGCCAGAGAGCTTCCATCGTGTCAACGGTCTGGCGGTTGTCCTGGATGGCGTACTTGCCGCCGATGGCGGTGACGGAGAGCGGCGCGTCCTGCCCGAGCCCCCACTGGATCAAGTCGAGGTAGTGGACGCCATTGTCGGTGATCTGTCCGCCGGAGTAATCATGGAACCAGCGGAATTTGTAACTGAAACGGTTCTCGTTGTATGGCGCTGCCGGAGCCGGGCCGAGGTACAGGTCCCAATCGATGCCCGGCGGCGGATCGGCGTCAGGGGTGCTGCCGATCCCGTGCGGGTACTCGTTGGCGATGCGCGTCGCGCGAGCGACGGTGACGTGTCCGATCTCGCCGGAGCGGACAAACTCCGCCGCTTCCCTGCAGTATTGCGCCGAGCGGCGCTGGATGCCGACCTGAACGACGCGCTTGGTGCGCATCGCGGTCTCGACCATGCGCCGTCCTTCGTAGATCGTCAGGGAAAGGGGCTTCTCGATGTAAACGTCTTTGCCTGCGTTGCAAGCGTCGATCAACATCAACGCATGCCAGTGATCGGGGCTAGCGATGACGACGGCGTCGATGTCGGGCTTGGCGATGACGTCACGGTAGTCGTTGAAAAGCTCCGGCGACGTTCCGGCGATCTGTGCGGCGTTTTCCATGAAATCGCGGCGGATGTCGCAGACAGCGGCGATCTGCTGGTCGGCGTATTCCTTGGTCGCGCGGACGAGCGACGTGCCGCGGTTGCCGACCCCGATGAATCCGAGCCGGACGCGCTCGTTGGCTCCCGGGATGCGCTGGTACGAGAGCGCGGTGAGGGCAGCAGCCTTGGTGAAAGTGCGGCGGGAGGTCATGCAAGACAGTGTCTCTCAAAGACACTTCAAGCCGCAAAGGGGCAACATCGTGGCCGGCCGCCGGATCTTCAGGCTCCATGGGCCCATGCCAATAAGTATTTGTGTGAACGTGGATAGCGTCCAGGTTGCCGCCGGCACAGGGAATGATTTGGGCGCACAATACAAAACAAACCCGGTAGGCAGCAATAGTGAACGCACGATCTTTTTGAGAGCAGTACTTCGTTGTTTGGTGAAACGGTCAGGATCAGCTTCAAAGGGGGTGCTGTAGAGGCTTACTCCCTGGAATTAGAGTTGTTCAGGACAGTCCGCCGGTCTAGTGCGCGCCGCCCGGCTCGTCGTGAAGCGCCTCTGCCTTCGCAAGCGCACTGCCTGCTGCGATTACCGCATCACCGGCGCTGACTCCGCTCAAGAGTTCGACCCAGCCGTCCGATTCGAGGCGGGTTTCGACTTGGCGCAGCTCGAACTCGGTAGCCGACCGCCGCACAAAGATGACCGGTCGTCCATGGATGTTCTGAACGGCCTCAGACGGAACCGCGAGCGAATCATATGTGCTTCCCGATGGAATGTCGACCGTGGCGAACATTCCGAGCTTCAAGCGTCCATCCGGATTCCTCACTACGCACCGGACCCGTGCCGTGCGGCTTTCCTGCTCCACCATGTCACCGGTGTGGGTGATGAGTCCGCGAAAGGACTCTCCGGGGTACGTTGAAACTTGAATCGACACCGGCTTGCCTACGCGGACCGCGCTCAAGTCGCGTTCGCTGACACCGGCGAGAACCCAAACGACGGATATGTCCGTGACCGTCAGCAACTCACTGGAGGGGTCGATGACCTCTCCCTGTCCGACGTCGTAAGCAGTCACGATCCCTGAAGACGGGGTACGCAGTGTGGCATGCGAAACGGTTCGGTGGTAGTCAGGGTCCTCTCCCTGGGTTAACCTGTCCAGGTCTTCCTCGGTCAATCCGAATCGGTGGAGTTGTTCTTCGAACTTTGCGACGAGAGCCCGCGCGCTATCGACCTGCGCCTGAGCGGAACGAAACTCGGCTTCGACGACATCGTGCTCCGTCCGCGCAACTGCCTCAACCTCCAGCATTTCGCGGCTGCGCGCGAGAATCGTCTCGCTGACTTCAAGATTCGTGCCAGTACTCCTGAGGTCTGCGTTTGCCGCGCGGAACTCACCGATAGCCAAACCGAGGTCGATGTTGTCGTAGCTGAGGAGCGGGTCTCCCTGATTGACCCGGTCACCCAGTTGCACGAAGACTTGGTCAACGACTCCACGCGCCAGAGGTCGGATACGCGCCACACGCGTCTGGTCGGCAGAAACGGTCCCCGTGACATGCAGGGGCGACTCGAAGGGGCGAACCTCGGCCCGACGTATTTCCAGTCCGTTTGCGCTCTGGAGGTCGTGAGGGATGTGCACAATACCGCTGTCATCCGCTGCATCACTTTCGCCGCCGTGGAGGTGCGTATCCTCAAGGCTCGCTCCGTCTCCGGAGGGCGCAACCCAGGGGTAGCCAAGATACCCCAGCGCCGTTCCAAGAGCTAACAGGGAGACAGGTCCGGCCCATCCGACGGCGAAGAGCCTGAAGCTACGGGCGCTCACTGTTCTTGCACCTCACCGATCGCAGCGGCTAGAGCAAACATGCTGACGCGCTCGTCGAACAGGGCTTGGTTCAAAACCCGCATCGTGTCGCGATATCGGCGCTGTGCATCAAGATAGTTCATCAGAGGCGCCCCGCCAAGCCGGTATGCGGCAAGGGTCACACGACTCGCGTCCTCCGCTTGCTGGACCTGCTGCGTTCGGATGTACTCGACCCGTTCCCGATTGATCTGAAGAGCGTTATAGGCCTGCCGAACTTCCAGCGCAATGCGGTTTCGCACCCCAGCGAAGAGATTCGCGGCTTGTCGCATTTCCGCCTCCGAACGCAGGATCTCACCCTGATTGCGGTCGAAGATGTTGAGCGGAACCGTTATACCCGCCACCAGGCTGTGATCCGGACCGTCACGCTTGTACCCGCCGCCAACCGTGATGTTCGGAGATGCGATGGCGCGTTGCAGACGGTTCTGTGCGGAGGAGCGCTCGATTTCCGCCATCGCCGCGCGCATGTCCGGGCGTTGATTGTTCGCCATCCGAAGGACTTCGGCACCGGTGGCGGCAAGCGGGATCCCCAAGTAGGGCATCTCGTTCAAGTCTCCTCGCACCTGTAGATCCGCCGCGAGGTCAGGGGCGTTGAGCAGAGCGAGCAGGGAGGCTTTGGCATTCTGAGACTCCAAGCGGACCTGAAACAGGTCGTCGGCAAATCGAAGGCGTTCGACTTCGATACGAGTCAGTTCCAAGCCGGAGATCTCGCCTTCCTCGAAGCGCGTGCGATTCAAGGCGATGACCTGATCAGTCTGATCCAGGATCGCCTGGGCCAGCCGCCGATTCGATTCCGCGAGCAAGACCTGGTAGAAGGCCACTCGGACCTCGAGCCGCAAGCGGCGCGCCGTGTCTTCGAACATCGCCGCTTCTTTCCGAATGGAGACCTCCGCCGCCTCGGTTCCCAGCTTGAGGCGGCGCTTGGTTTGGAACTCGTAGTCGAAGCGGGCCGTGATTTCCTGATTGCTGAAGAACGGGCCAGGATTGGAACGGAAATAGGGATAGCTCTCAGACTCGAAAGAAACGGCGGGATTGGGGTGCAACCCGGCGCTGACGACATCCGCTTCCGCCATTTCGATGCTGTTGCGAGCCGCCAAGAGTGTTGGATTGCGAGTCAGCGCCAACTCGACCGCCTGTTCCAAAGTCAGGATTTTAGGGATCGGTTCGTTCTGGGCCAAAAGTTCGTTGGCCAGAAGCGGCAAAGCAATCGCCGCAAGGACTGCGAACATACGTTTCTCCATGACCGATTTGTAGCCCTCCTCAACGCGCACAGCCTGGGGACAAAGAGCGGGCCATCAGGTTGGATCTCAACTTATCTCGCCAGGCTATAGAGCCCAATACTTCACGAGGTCCAAAATTGCCATACAGTTTCCCCAGATCTTACGCACGAATCCATTGTCGCTGAACGAGCGTCACATCCGCCGACTCTCCTGTCGACGGTTCGATGTTACCGTCGAGATCGTCCGCTTCCGATCGAGCAGGGTTCGCTTGGGGTTCAGTCGGCAGAGCAGTCACCGTATAACCCGGCTGACCCACGAAGGATTCCGGGCATCGGATAGAGCTTGCGCCGAGATTCGCCGGCGAAGGAAGGCATCCGATGAGGCGATCCCCTCACTCATCGGGCACAGCGAAAGGGAGCGCCTGTCGGCCGTGAAGCCATCGGAATCAGCCTTAGCCTGTGTTTCGCGAGCCTCGCTGTAGACATCGCACACTCTCTACCCAGTCGTATGCGTGAAGCGGATTTACTCAGTGTCCGCGCAATCTTCACCCTACGCGCCATCAGAAAATTGAAGTGAGCAGTGTGCGGTGTTACAATGCACCCGATCAAGAGTCATTACGTGCATGTGTTTCGGAAGTCCTGCGGTTCCCAAAGCTTCCGAATTCGAGAACCCACGCGAACCTGACAACTATCCTTACCGGAGCCATCGACAAGCGGAGTTGTTGCTGGGGCGATTGAACGAAGAAATGAGGCCGTCTCGGAGATGTTAGACGCAGCGATTCGGCTATTCGACTTTCTCTGGGCATCGTTTCTGGTCCTGTCGCCGATGCTTCTGCTGGGGCTTTTCCTGGCGGGGCTCATCCACGTACTCATCTCGCGAACCGCAATCCTCAGATGGCTGAGCAACGATAGCCTGAAGTCGGTTTGCACGAGCGCGGCGGTCGGCGTGCCCATTCCGCTGTGCAGTTGCTCCGTCGTACCCGTAGTGGCGGAAATGCGGAAGAAAGGGGCGTCCCGCTCGTCCTGCGTGTCGTTCCTCATCACCGCCCCCGAGACCGGCGCGGATTCGATACTGGTCACACATGCGTTCTTCGGGTTCGTGGCGGCTGTCGTCAGGCCGATCGTGAGCTTCATCACGGCCGTGGTCACGGGCATCTTCTGCATCGGATTGATCAGAGACGACAGCCACGAACCCAAGCCGGGCGGACACCATGACCACGCCCATACAGACGATGATTGCGGGCACGATCACGGCAGCCACGGGCACGATCACGGCAGCCACGGGCACGATCACGGCAGTTGCGACCACGATCATGGTACGCACACGCCGCTGATGACAGCCTCTGAAGACTGTTACGTGAATCCGTCGCAACTGAAGGCCATGCTGCTCGGCTGGCTGCGCAATTTCACCCGGAGGACTGCCGGAAAAGTAGGCGGTGTCAAGGCCACTTCGTGGGTCAAGCCGGATTTCTATCACCAACCGGCCAAAGACAAGGCCTCTGACGCCCAAGCCGCAGATGTGAGTGCCGAAACCGAAGAAGTGAGCCTCGGAAAGGTCATCAGGCATGTCTTCCGCTACGGCTTTGTCGAAGTGGCGGACGACATTCTCTTCGCATTGCTGGTAGGCGTCGCTCTCGGCGGAGTGCTCTTCCTGGTGATTCCGGACAACCTGATGTCGAGCGAATACGCGCGCTGGATTTCCTATCCGGTCATGGTGATCGTCGGAATCCCGCTTTACATCTGCGCGTCAGCGAGTACGCCCATCGCTGCGGCGCTGGTCGCCAAGGGGCTCAGTCCCGGGGCCGCGCTGATATTTCTGATGACCGGGCCGGCCACCAACAGCGGTACGATCGCGATTATCATCAGCCAGTTCGGCGCCCGCTTCGCATCCATCTACGTGGCAGGGGTCATCGCGGTGACGACTGTTCTCGGAATCGCGATCGACGCCCTGGTCATTGCCTTGGGTCTGACGCTCCCGGTCAACCTGTCCGCTTCCGAATCGCCGGCCATTCTGTTCGTGGAGTGGGCTGGCGCATTCATCCTCATTGCCTTGATCGTCTGGCGCTTCCGCGAAGGAGCGCTGAAGAGCGGCTACGATGACCTCGTTTCCAACATAAAACCCGTGCTCCGTCGCTCGAAGCAGGCATGGGAGCGCCTGGAGCAGTACCGTCCCGTAGTAGGCACGATCCCGACTCGGACGTTGGTGAAGTCGGGGGTGGGCATCTTGCTGGCGGCCCTTTTCCTGTCAACCGGCTTGACCGTGGTGGGGCCGAGTCAGGTGGCCTACGGCCGCCTGTTCGGGAAAGTGGTCTGGCGGGACGTGCAACCGGGTCTCCATTACCTGGGGCCCTGGCCATTCTTCAAGATCGACAAATGGCCGGTTCGCGAGGTGAAGTCCCTCGTGAACGACGTTCATTACGAATTCCTTGCAGGAGACCTGAACCTTCTGGCAATCACCGCCAACATCCAATACCTCGTCAAGGACCCGTATACCTACCACTATCTCACCGAGAACCCGGAACAGGTGATCATGGATGACCTCAAGGACGAGTTGCGCACGTTCGTGTCGGTTCACGATCTGGACCGTCTCCTCAACATCGAGCGCGCGGAGTTGGAACGGGAGGTTCAGGAGTTCCTCGAGGGTGAGCGAGAGTCGGACTCGGCGCTCGAGTCCATCGACCTCATCAAGGTCAACCTGCTGGACATTCATCCCACCGAAGAGACCATGAACGCCTTCCGGGAGATATCGAGCGCCCAAGACGACCGGGAACGCATCATCACCAACGCGCAGAAGTACCTGGTGACGCTGATGCCCAAGGCGCACGGGAATGCCGCATACGAACTCGAGCAGGCTAAAGGCGAGGCCTACCGCAACGTAACCTTATCGGCCGCAGAGTCCAAGGCGATACAGGCCGTGTCCGAAGCTGCACGAGAGGCGCCGGAAGTCCTCTACAACATGCTCTGGCGCGAGAAGCTGGAAAGCGCGCTCGCGGACAAAGAGAAAACCATTGTCCCCAACCAGCGGAGCCTCGACAGGGTGGCGCTGTGGAAGAGATCGGCGGAAGGGTCCTCGGCGCCTCCGCCGTTGCAGGAGCAAACTCGATGAGCAAAGTGAGAAACGTGATCCGCAAAGCCGACCAGGCACTCGACAAGCTACGGCATGGGATAGGCAAGTTGCCGCAAGGGATGAAGAAGATGGGCGCCGGCGGCACGATATCGCTCCTTCTACTCGCTGCGATGGTGTACGACGGCATTTACGTCATCGACGAAGCGCAACAGGGTGTGCTGACCCACTTCGGCAAGATTTACCCCCCGGTCCGGCAGCCGGGACTGCACATCAAGTTCCCTTGGCCGATCTCGAGGATTTACAAGGTCGACAGGCGCGTCCACAACCTCACCTCCCCAGCCCAGGAACTGATCACGGAAGACCAGAAAAACGTACTGGTAAACGGATATATGTTGTGGCGCGTTACCGATCCGATTCGATACGTCGAGGCCATCCGCACCGAAGGCAACGCGGTTGCTCGTCTTGAGGATCTCTACCTGTCGGGCACCGGCATCGTTGTCAGCAACAAGGCGCGCGATGCATTCGTCAGCCTGGGCCTGGAACACGAAGACCTGAGCACCGCCGCGCAGGAAATTCTTGACAGGATCAAGCCGATCGCCCAGGCCGAATACGGCATCGACGTGATGAAGGTAGGCATCATCGAATACACCCTGCCGCCGGAGAACCGGGCGAGCGTGATCGAACGCATGATCGCCGAGCGAGGGCGCATCGCCGCACGTTACCGCAGCGAAGGCGAAGAGCAGGCGATCCGCGTGGAGGCGCTCGCCATCAGCGAGCACGAGAAGATCATGGCCACCTCACACGCACAGGCGACAACCATTCTCGGCGAGGCCGAGGCCGAGGCGATGCGGGTCTTGGGCGAGGCATACGAGAAACACCCCGAGTTCTATCGATTCGTCCGCGCACTGGACAGTTACGATTCGATCATCGACAAGAATACGACTCTGCTGCTGCCTGCCGACAGCGAGTTGTTCAAGTACTTGGACAGCCAGGAGATACCGGCAAGGTAAATCAAATGAGCAGCCAGCCCCTGCCGCCCAGCACGCGGATCATCTACGCGGCGTTCGACTACGTCTCGCTGCATCGGGGCCGCATTCTCAATCTCATGATTGCCGCCGTCGTCCTGGCGGTTCTCGCCCGCGGATTCCACGTAGTCAAGAAAGAGGAAGCCGGCGTCGTCGTGCGATTCGGGAAAGTGATCGAGGAGCATACCGAGCCCGGCATCCATTACCACATTCCGATCATTGACAAAGTCCACGTCCGAGCGGTCAAGAGAATCGCTACCCACCGCATCGCGAGCAGGAACGACCAAGCCGCCAACTTCACCATCCTCTCCGGCGATCCAGCCCTGTTCGAGATCGACGTGGTGCTTCAATACACGATCAGCAACCTGAAGAACTTCCTGTACGTATCGACCGATCCCATAGCTCTGACCACGATGATCACGAGGGGACATATGGTCAATATCATGGGCCAGAACTTCATCGACCTGATTTTCACGACCAACCGCGACATCATTGAACGCACCCTGCGGGACGAAGTCACCAAGGATTTGGAAGCCTACGGAATCGGCGTGGAAGTCGTCGCGATCAGCATCGTGGACGTTCGGCCGATCGAAGAAACGTTCGAGGCGTTTCGCGACGTCAGCGACGCGGTCGCGGAGAGCATCCAGGCAGTAAGCCAAGCCAACCGCAGGAAGGAGAGCTTGATCCTGCGCAGCCAAGGGCAGGCCGAAGCTGTGATCCTGAGTGCGACAGCGAGGGCGAGAGAGCGTCTCGTGCAATCCCGTAGCAGCGCCGGCGCGTTCACCGAGCTTCTCGCGGCATACCGTGAGCAGCCGCGGCAGGTTGCGATCACGCGCTATTGGAAACGCATGCGCACGATCTTCGATGAGGCGAACCTGGCGGCGGTCAATCCCGCAAGCACGTCCAACATCGACATCAACATGATCGATGGAATCGTTGGCAAAGCACCAATGGCAGTAGTGAGCGGCGGGATGCCGACGGCGGAGTCGCAGCCTGACATGCCGCTCGTCTCCACGGCGCCGAAGACGACCCACGGATTGGAAGCTTCGGACAACGCATTGCTCGACGGGCGGTTCCACGGAAGATTCAGGGAACGCGACCATCTGGGCAGCGCCACTCCTCGCTCCCTGCTGTTCGACAGCCTGTCGATATTCAAGCATCGAGACGTCGTTCCGGGCAGCCGCTTCGGCGTGCAACAAGTGGAAGAGAAATCCGTAGCCCACGGAAGCGTCACGGAAACCCCGGCTGAGGAAACCCCAGCCGAGAAGCCTCCGGCTGACAAGGCCCCAGTCGAGAAGATCCCCACGGAGCAAACTCCCGGAGACGGAAATGGTGGTGCTGATGACGTTGCGAAATAGGGCCGCGGCCCGCGCGACATGCATGATCATCGCTCTCTCCTGCGTGCAGTATTGGGCGTCGGCAGCATCACCAGGGGTAACCGATAAAGCCATCTCGTTTGGTCAAATCGCACCTTTCTCGGGTCCCAACGGTAATACGGGTGTCCGCTATCACGCCGGAATCCAGGCAGCGTTCCGGGAACGCAACGACCAAGGAGGTGTCAACGGCAGGTCGCTGAATCTCGTTTCCTTGGACAATGCCTCCGAGACGGAGAAGGCGGCCGAACATGTCGGGCGATTCGTAGCCGAAGGCAACATGTTCGCCGTGATCGGAGGCATGGGAACGCGAACATCCAGAAGGATCGCTCCCCTGCTGCGAGCCGAGCGTATCCCGTTCGTAGGGCTGTTTACGGGCGCCGATATCTTACGTAACCGCGAAAGATACCCGAACGTGGTGAATCTGCGAGCAAGTTATTTCAATGAAATCGAAGTGCTTGTCGACCACATGGTCAACAAACTCGGGAAACGACGATTCGGAGTGATTTACCAGGACGATGCTTTCGGCCGCTCGATATTGGGGGGCTACCGCTCTGTTCTCGGCAGGTACGGCCTGCCTGTTTTGGCAAAATCCTCCTTTTCCCCCAATACGCACGCGGTTCATTCAAGCCTGTTCACACTGGCCAAGGCGGATCTCGACGCTGTGCTGCTTGCCGGAAGCAATGCGGCGATCGCGGATGCCATCAATCTGGCGGGGTCATTGGGGCAGGAGTATGTAATGGCCAACCTGTCTGTCGTGGCGTCGCATGATTTGTTCGAGAGACTGGACGATATCAGCGAACGAAGCCTGGAACGAATCCTTGTGACCGAGGTCGTACCGGACCCGGAAGATTCGAATTCACAAGTGGTCAAGCGATTCCAAAGCGCTATCGAGGGTAATGAAAATATTGACCGCTTGAGCGAAGGGCTGTTGGGCTTGCGAGGGAGGCATTTGGGCGATACGGTCGCGCTGGAAGGCTATCTTATCGGACGGTTCGTTATCGAAGTGCTGAGCCGGATAGATGGGGAACCGACACGGGAGACCTTCCTGTCGGCCGCATTGCAATCCGAGCCAGTGCACATCGACGATTGGACCATTCAGATTGCTCCCGGCACGAATACGGGATCGACTTATGTTCGGCTGATCAATCTAGCCGATTTCGAACACTCGAGCGGAGATCATCGGTGAAACGGGTCAACGAATTCTCGGGTGAAGAGACCGGAGAAGAGTGGCTCCGCGAACTCTACAAAGTAGTCGCCGTACGCCGCACTTCGATGTTCCGGCTGATCACCGAATCCGTGCGCCTGGTGCTGTTCGGAAACGGCGGCGGCGCAGCGCTGATCATCGGTTTCATGAGCACATCTCCCAAGACCCTGGACACCGCACCTGCCTACCACTGGCTGGCGCTGTTCACCCTGCTTGTCTTCGGTCTCGGGACTCTGGCTGCGGCCCTGGCGATGATCCTTGTGACCGTAGTGGCCATCAAGGAAGCTCACAGCGCCGAAACGGGGTTGAAGCAATTCGTCGACGGCAAGGTAGACCGAAGCCAAGTGATGTTCACAGCCGAGGATAAGACTTTCCGCTACGCCGATTCGGCGACCGTTGCGGGTTTATTCGGCGCCGGTGCGTTCGGACTCGGCGGCTTGGGCGCTCTTACGCTACTGGTGCTGTTCTTCTGAACCAGGACGGCCGTTCTCAGCTGGCCAACCCAAAAATGGGCAGACGCTCGAGATAGTGCAGAGCGTAAGCCAAAGCGATACCCGCCAGGAATGACACGGTGAGCAGGAAGCGGTCATGACCGTGGAAATGAACCTCGGGCAGCAGGTCGCTCAATGCAACGCACACAATGGCGCCTGCCGCAAACGCCAATGCGCGGCCTATGGCGTCTCCCTCCGCAGGACCTAAAAAGCCTATTCCCCAGTAGGTCAAGAACGCGCCGAGCGGGCACAACAGAACAATACCGACGTTGACTGCTATTGCAGTGCGCCGGCCGATTCCAGCAATCCGCATCAAGCCGAGGATGGAAAAGGAATCCAGGGGTTTGTGGAACAGAATCGCCAGGAACATTCCAAAACTGACCAGATCCGTTCCGGGATCAAGGTGCAACCCGCTTCGCACACTGGCTCCGAGAGCGGCCCCCTCGGCCAGAGTATGCATTCCCATACCCATGCTGACTCCAAGCCAATTCAGCGAACGCGTGGGCGTTCCATGATCGTGGTGATGGTCGTGATGATGGTCTTCGCTGTCACCAAAGTCATGATGATGAAAGTGAAACACGCGCAAGAGCAACAGCATCAGGATGATGCCGATGGTCATCCACCATGCTGCGATCTCTATGGATCGAGGGCCCGAAATCTGAGCCAAACTGTGTGGAACCAGATGGTACAGCGCCACTCCGAGAATGAAACCGGCGACGAAACTCATCGCCACTTGCATGCGGGTGTGCGTCAAGCGAATGGCATTTTGCACCGAAACGCCGAGCAGGGCCGCGCAGACAATGGCGACGGAATACCCCGTCAGAAGCACCCAAGCATTCGGATTCACGTCTGGACCCTCAAGATTCCCGGCTGATTCGGGTTTCCTTCACGGATATTCGAGACTGGCGGCAAACGATCGCTCGCCGGGTCAGCGAGCAGATACTCGCAGGACAGAACACCACAGATGCCGACTCGCGTGAAGCAAGCGAATGGTACGACCCGGCTGGCGTCTGAAGCCTCGCGCCGTCCCTTGGATCGTCCCAACACTCCCTCGCGGCCCATCCTATAGCAGCAAGCCAAAGAACTGCAAGCCGCCTTCGTCACCGGGTAGTCTTTCAGAGCCGCAAGAGTTCGCATCGCAGAATGGTCGAGACCTTGCTGAAGTGCTCGTGACCCGACGGACGAGCCTGATTTGGAGGTCCATGGCGGAACGCCCGACTCGACATTCATTCCTGAAGGAGAGACTCTTCACTCCAGTAACAGACGGCATCCAGGTCTCGAGTTTCTTACGGGGCTCTGTTCCGAATATTCCGTCTGCTCTACTACACTCAGCGCCAGACCATTCGCAGTCTGGTCGAAGAGCCGGTCGCGGTGTTACCCTCTACATACGAAACCTGATCACCGTCGCTGATGAACCTCCAGGATGCCCAATTCAGCATTCACAACACCCTGGGGATTGCCGATGGAGGTTTTCCTACCCCATTCGCGGGCTCCTCTGCCCGGGCAGTATCCATTGGATAACCTCCATGCCATCAATGAACCCTGATCCTCGACTGCTCGGCCGCGCGTCGATCTGGCAAGTTGCCCTGCTGGCTCTCGGAATCGCGTTCGGCGCGCTACTCCATTCATGGCGGATGCCTGCGCGCGAGTCGCCGTCTACGGCAGCATCGAACGACGAGACGCACGATGAACACGAGAGCGAAAGCACGGGTCTCGTACAGATCCCGGTCGAGGCGCAGAATGCCGGCGGAATCGAGACGGAGCAGGCAGTCGTCCGCGTCATCGAGTCGTCGATCCAAGTTACCGGTGTCGTTTCCGCCGACCAGACTCGTCTCGCACGAATCCGCCCTCTGGCTCGAGGCCTGATCGAAACGGTCTTCGTCCAGAACGGAGACCGGGTTCAGGAAGGAGACCCGCTCGTCAGCTACGACAATATCGAGCTTGGCCTCGCCATAGGCGAATTCCTTTCCGCCAATGCAGACCTCCGCAGCAGGCACGCTACGCTCCAGGCCCAAGAAACGATTCTCTCCAGAAGCAGGCAGATGCTGGAAGTGGGCGCGATCGCGAGAACGGAGCATGAAATCCGCACGGCCAGGTATAACGATGCTCAAGCACAGGTCAATGCCGAACAGGCTCGCGTTGCGCAGTTCGAAGAGCAACTCCATCGATTCGGTTTGACGGAAGAAGACATCGAGAGGCTGCACGAAGAAGAGGACACAGGATTCCACCGCACGGCCTCGATCACCACTCTGCGCGCGCCTTCGCCGGGTATCGTGACTGCCGTCGAAGTCCGTCCAGGCGAGACGGTTGACGGATCCAGCGCGCTGCTCACGCTTACCGACATATCGAGAGTGTGGGTGCTCGCCGATATTTTCGAGCACGATTTGGGCTCGATTCCTCTCGGCAATAACGTGTCGGTTCGAGTACCGGCCTACCCGGAGGAGACCTTTCGCGGGCGCATCACCTATATCAGCGATGTCCTGGAGTTGGAAACCCGGGCCGCCCAAGTGCGCTGCGTTGTCGAGAACCCCGGCTTTCTCCTGAAGCTGGGGATGTTCGCCACCATCGAGATCCGCGGCGGGAGTTCCGTCGAATCGCTGGCTGTTCCGGCCAGTGCTATTCAGAGTATTAACGGCCACCCCGTAGTGTTCGTAAAGCGATCGGACTCGACGTTCGAACTGAGCAACGTCGAAACGGGTGTCGAAGCCGATGGTTGGATGGAAATCCACGATGGACTCTCCGCCGGTGACACCGTAATCACGAGCGGGAGCTTCTACGCGAAGACGGCGACGCTTCGGGAGTTGATCGGACACAGCCACTAGACAGGGAGCAGCGTGCATCGAGTCGTCGAATTTTCTCTCCGCTACAAGTTTCTCATCCTCGTGTTGACCGGGCTGCTCGTCGCATCGGGAGTGAATTCGATGTACGTTCTCCCGATCGATGCGGTTCCGGACGTAACTCCCAACCAAGTCCAGATCATCACCCTTGCGAGCGGCCTCAGTCCGCTCGAGGTCGAGCAATTCATCACCTACCCCGTCGAAAACTCGCTCAGCGGCGTGCCCGGCATAGAGAGCATTCGCTCGATCTCGCGCTTCGGCCTTTCCTCCGTCTACGTTTACTTCGAAGAAGACATCGACATTTACTTTGCGCGACAACTGGTTCAAGAGCGCATGGAGCTGGCTCACGATTCCATTCCCGAGGGCTACGAAAAGCCTGAGCTGGGTCCGGTCTCAACCGGGCTCGGCGAAATCCTTCAATTCGAGGTCCGGAGCGAATCCCACTCCCTGATGGAACTGCGAAGTATTCTCGACTGGGACATCGCGTTCCACCTTGGAGCCGTGCCCGGTGTCGTGGAGGTGAACTCATACGGCGGCGAAGCCAAGGCTTATCAGGTCGAGTTGGACGCGGTCAAGCTGGCCGGCCTCAATGTCTCCTTGGGCCAAGTCTTCGAGGCCATCCAAAACAACAACGCGAACGCTGGAGGAGCGTACATAGAAAAGAACCAAGAGCAATACGTCATTCGCGGGGAGGGGCTTGTCGAGACGGTCGATGATGTCGCCAACATCGTCGTCGGCGCCACGTTGGACGGCACCCCCATCTTCATCAAGGATCTCGGGCAGGTGTCGCACAAGGCGCTCGTCCGCCAGGGGGCGGTGACGAGAGACGGACGGGGCGAGGTCGTCACGGGCGTCGTCCTCATGCTGATGGGCGAGAATTCACGGGTCGTCGTAGAGCGCGCGAAGGAGCGATTGGAAGAGGTGAGGAAATCGCTGCCTCCGGGGGTGGAAGTCGATATCTTTTACGACCGGACCGATCTCGTTCAAAGAACGATCGCGACGGTCGAAAGGAACCTCATCGAAGGCGGGCTGCTGGTGGTTGCCGTGCTGTTGCTCATGCTGGGCAACGTGCGGGGAGGCCTGATCGTGGCCACAGCCATTCCCCTGTCGATGCTGTTCGCTTTCACCGGCATGGTAAGGGCCGGCCTCTCCGGAAACCTGATGAGCCTGGGGGCCATCGACTTCGGACTCATCGTGGACGGCTCGGTGGTGATGATCGAGAACATTGTCCGGAAGGTTTCGGAACGCAAGGGAGGAGGCCTGAGCCGCGAGCAAGCGATCCTGGAAGCCGGACGCGAGGTGGCCAAGCCGATCGTCTTCGCGGTCGGGATCATCATCATCGTTTATCTGCCGATTCTCACGCTCGAGGGCGTCGAGGGGAAGATGTTTCGTCCCATGGCCCTCACCGTGATCTTCGCGCTCGTCGGTTCACTGATCCTTTCCCTGACGCTCATGCCCGTCTTGGCGACCTGGATCTTCCGCAAGCGTCTGGATGAGAAGGAGACGCGTCTGCTCCGTTGGGCCAAATGGGGCTATCTGCCGATGCTGAGTCGGGCTGTGGAGCACCCGATCATGGTCGCACTCGCGGCGCTGCTGGTCTTCGCAATGTCGCTCACACTGATTCCGGGGCTTGGCGCCGAGTTCGTCCCCCGCCTCGGCGAGGGGACGATCGCGGTTCAGGCGTGGCGCCTGCCAAGCGTCAGTCTCTCCGAATCGATCAAGAGCACGACGCTGATTGAAAAGATCCTGTTGGAATTCCCGGAAGTCGAGAGCGTCATCTCCCGAACAGGACAAGCCGAGATCCCGACGGACCCGATGGGGGTTGAAACGAGTGACATCTACGTGCTTCTCAAGCCCGAGGAGGATTGGGAGACGGCCGGTAGCCAAGCCGAGCTGGTTGACAAGTTCGATGAAGTCCTTGAGGCAAAGGTGCCGGGGAATATTTTCAGCTACTCGCAGCCTATCGAATTGCGCGTGCAGGAATTGATCGCAGGCATCCGTTCCGAGTTGGCGATCACGGTGTTCGGCGATGATCTGGACCAACTCAAGTCGGTAGCCGAGGAAATCGCCCGCGTCACGCGCGGCGTACCCGGGGCTGAGGAAGTCAAGGTCGAGCAGACGGCCGGCCTCCCGTTCCTGCGGATCCGCGTTTTGCGAGAACAGATTGCCCGCTACGGGATCAATGCCTCCCAGGTGCTTGAAGCGGTCGAAACGTTGGGGGGCCGGACGGTCGGTCAGATACTGGAAGGGCAGAGACGGTTCCCATTGCAGGTGCGGTTCCAGCCATCGGATCGCGCGGAAGCCGAGAGGATCATGCATCTCCCGATTTCGGACCCCCGCGGCAGACTGATACCTCTTGGCGAACTTGCCGAAATTTCGACCATCGAGGGACCGGCTCAGATCAGCCGCGAGAATGTCCAGCGTCGGATCACCGTCGAGGCGAATGTACGGGGGCGCGATCTGGGGACCTTCGTAGCCGACGTGCAACGCGCTATCGCCGACAACGTGTCTCTTCCCTCGGGATATTTCCTTGACTACGGCGGCACGTTCGAAAACCTTCTGGAGGCCTCCGAGCGGCTGGCGATCATCGTTCCGCTGGCGCTCTTGTTGATCTTCACTCTGCTCTATACGGCATTCCGTTCCATCAAGATGGCGGCTATCGTCTTCCTGAATGTTCCGCTGGCGGCGACAGGAGGGATTGCGGCGCTCTACCTTCGAGACATTCCATTCAGCATCTCGGCAGGAGTCGGCTTCATTGCCCTGTTCGGTGTCGCGGTGCTGAACGGCGTCGTGCTGATGAGCTACCTCAACCAATTGCGGGATCAAGGATTCTCTCCCAGGGAAGCGGCCTTGCGAGGCGCGGAAGTCCGACTCCGACCGGTGCTGATGACGGCTCTGGTGGCCAGCCTCGGGTTCGTACCCATGGCCTTGTCCACGACCTCCGGCGCGGAAGTTCAGCGTCCGCTCGCGACCGTGGTGATTGGCGGGCTTGTCACGTCCACACTCCTGACTCTTCTTGTTCTCCCCGCGATATACAGATGGATCGAAGACAAGACGAAGAAGGAACCCGTCGCGAGTTGACGAACTTGTCGCCGTCCACGCTGACCTGCATGTCTCACCCCATGAGGTGAAGTCCGTGCGGGTCACGAGACACGAATCACGGCCCTTAGAAGAAACGCATCGTGTAGGTGAACCGCACACCACGGCCGATTTCCGGCGCGAGGTCCTTGATATACGACGAGTGGTTGCGGTAAAGACGGTCGCCGATGTTGAAGACATTCACCGCGAATTGGTGCACCAGGTGCTGCCGGGTAATCGTATAGGAAGCTTTCAGGTTGACAACGGCATAGCCGGGAGTGCGCGCTTCTCGGGTATAGGTCTGATGCTGCTGGCTCGCGAGGATCAGTTGCGGCGTTAAGCGGAAGCCGCCGTAGTCTACGTCAACACCGATCTTGCCGCGCAGCGGCGGTATGCGGGGCAGAGGAGTGTTCCTGACGGTTTCCTGGGCATCGACGAAGTCCGCACCCAGATTCAGCCATAGATTGGGGTGAATGGAGACATCCACACCGGCCTCGGTTCCCATGAACCGTGCGTCGAGTTGGGTGAACTCGATTACCGGCAGCCCATCTTCCTCAGCACCGGGTGCAAAAGGAAAGATGAAATTGTCGAAGTCGTAATAGAAAAGGTTGAGCTCTCCTCGTACACGGCCTGCGTTGTGGCGAAGAGACAGGTCCACGCCGTTGCCCGTTTCCGCTTCGAGCCGCGGATCACCGATTTCAAACGAAAGGGTGCCTGCGTGCGGTCCAAAATTGTAAAGCTCTTCCAGAGCCGGGGCGCGATACGAGTGCGCGTAGTTCATCACGAGCGCGCCGTCCTTCCACGTATTGGCGTGAAGACCCGCGGATACCGAGGCCCCTGTCAGAGTCCGCTGAATCGCATCAGGCACCTCGTACTCTTCCCCCTCTCCTTCATCATGCTCCTCTTCTTCGTGATGCTCCTCCCCTTCCTCCATTCCACGTTCTGAGAATGCCGGCGTGTACTTCTGGGTTTCCAGCCTGCCGCCAAACTGAAACTTCACCTTTTCAAAGTCCACTTCTTCAAGAGCGAAGACCGCAAAGCCAGACTGGCTGACCGGCGGTGAAAGAGCCTCCTCTCCCATTGCCTCGTAATCACGATCAATTCCCCAGAAACCGAAACGGCCGCTCCACTTACCAACACGGCCTTGCTCGAAGACCCCCCGGTAGACGACCTGCTGCTGGCTGAACGTCGTACCGATTGCGGAATTGCCGTCGTGAAAGAACTCGACCTCGTCGTGCTTCCAGTCGGTGTAGCCCAGCTTCAGCGTGAAACTGTCGATGGCCCCGCCGAGATCCTTCAGGCCCCAGTTGAAGCGATAGTGCGTACGAACGGAGTCCAGCGCAACGCGATCGAGTTCCTCCTCCTCGTGCCCGTCCTCATCATCGTCATGTTCTTCGTCTTCGTCCTCCTCCCCATGATCTTCTTCGTCGCCTTCTTCTTCGTGATGTTCCTCTTCCTCTTCCTCACCTTCTTCGTGATCTTCGTCTTCTTCCCCGTGTTCTTCGCCGTGCTCGTCCTCATGGTGACCATGGAAATCCTCAACGAACGGCGCGCCGTAGGAACCCTCGGCGTATTGGGCCTCAAAGCTGAAGAACGTCTTGCGGCCGTACCAGCCAAAACCCCCGCCCCCGTTGGCGTTGCGGGAGCGGCTGTTGTAGATCTCGCCCTGAAACGGCGCCGTGTAGTCGCTGCTCCGCAGGCCGCCGCTTTGGCCCCAGATCATCCATTTCCCGATCCCGTATTCGAAACCGGCGCTCGCTCCACCCAGGCTGTTATTGGTCCCTGCCGAACCCAGGAGGTAGCCTCTCAATCCCTGATGCGCGTGACTGTGCATATCATGGTGCCGGCTCACGGCATTCACCGTGCCGCCCATCGCGTTGCCGCTGTACAGAAGCGTGGCCGGGCCCTTGACGATCTCCAACCGTTCGAGTTGGGTCGTGTTGATGAGTTCGCCGTGGTCTCCCGACTGCGATGACAACGTCCCGGTCCGGATGCCGTCTTGCATGATGAGCACGCGGTCACCGTCAAACCCGCGGACGATCGGCCTGGCTGCTCCCGGTCCGAAACCGCGTTTTGCAATCCCGGTCCCGACCCTGTGGTCAAGCATCTCGCCCAGCGAGACATCAGGGGTGCCCGCAAGTTCCAGCGCACCTACCGACTCGACACTCTGAAACGCCTCGAAAGCGGTCTCGGTTTTCTCACCGGCCGTAACGGTGATCTCATCCCGTACGGTCGCCAGCTCCAAAAAAAAATCAGCGGTCGCTGTGCCACCCTCTGCAACCGTTACGAGACTGGCTCCCTCGGTGAAGATACCTTCCAGATGGGCGACCACGTGATAATTGCCTGGGGGGACGCGATCGAATTCATACAAGCCATCGTCATCGCTGAGCGTGCTTCGTCCCAGCTCGACAATCAAGACGCTCGCTCCGTGGAGTGGCCCGCCCGTCTCCTTCATCGAGACCTTTCCCGAGATCTGCCCACTTTGTTGACCTCGGGCCGTCGGGGCAAGCAACGCCAACAAGGCGGTCAGCAACAAGCAACGCGCGTAAGAATTCCACAGCATGATAGATCCTCTCCTCTTGTAATTTTTTGTGTTGAAGAACGCCTGGACTGGTGGCCGGTTGCAACAGAACAACTTCAATGAAGTCAACGGGGAAGCCCTTCCCGTGTTGCCAGAGCTGGCCGTGAGCCAGCGCCCGGATAGCCATCGGAGTGGCAATCCGGCTAGGACAAGGGCCACCTGACTTTCAATGGACCCTTGCGATTGGAAGAGGAGAGTCTAGGCGGGGGGACCGCGTGGATGGCGGACGCTCGGAGAGGAATGGCTATGCTGCCGTGCGGCTTCGATGCGGAATGGGACAGCCAAGCTCGGCGGCCCCTGATACGAGATGCCCGCGCCCGGCTTCAGTAGGGGGAGGTGACCGAGGTGACAGAACTCACAACAGTGGTCCAGATCGTCACCGTGGAACAGACCAGGGGTTGCCGCGGCCGCAGTGACAACCAAGAGTGCGAAGATCGCAACCGCGGCCGGCAGCCGTACGGCGAAACCGATGAGCCCGGTTTTCATCGAACCATGTCCGGTTTCGGCTCAGGCTTGACGAAGCGCAAGAGCGGTGCAGGCATAGAACTTAGCCCCCGTTATATCAAAAGCACCCATAGTCGTCAATCAGGCGACAGCACTCGGAAGCGGCCTTCGTTACGTACCGCAACTCTCGAAATCGTTTCGCCACAGTCACTTCCGCGCCTGCATTCCACCTCCGCTCCGCTCGAAGCCGCTATGACGAGGAACTCTCATCGCCGGACTGTTGAGGTTTTCGCGTGTAGCGGGGCTGGTAGAGTTCCACCGAGAAGTTCCCCGGCATCTTGAACCGAGTCGCAAGACCGTAGCCGGCGTCGGTGATCTCATCGATGAACTCGACACCCTTCTGTTCGAGTTCGTCGACGGTTTTGTGAATGTCGTCGCAGTAGAAGGAAATATAGTGCGTCCCCGATGGCAAGCCGGTCTCCATGGGATGACAGCCCATCTCGGCATCCGGCAAGTCGAAGATCAGCCACCCCTCTCCGACGTCCGTCGCCGGAAAACCCAGCTTGTCGCGCAGGAACAACCGTAACGCTTCGGCGTCGGAAGTGTAAAACATCGTGTGAACGCCTTTGATCATCTCCTCCTCCTCTTGTTGTTCGCATTCCCCCTTGGCCTGCACCTATCATCGGAACGCTTCGCTGTATTGCGCAAGCACGCTCATGCGGTGTACTCGGTCATTTTCCGATGCTTGGCTCTGTACGGACGCATCGCGCCGCCCGCAACGAACCTGCGATCCCAGGACGGTTTTACCTCCGTCGAAGGGGGGAACAGAACATTTGATTCGGCTTTGCATCCGACGAAACGGCAGTCTTCGCACAACGATTCAACCAGTCGGAATCATCCAGGATTCGGAACCGGGAGTTCTCTCCGGCCGAGCGCATCATGGCGCATGGTCCGGCCTCGAGCGTACCTCGACGTATAATCCGAGGATCATGCTGCGTTCCCTTCGATTTGCTCTGGCGCCCGTGTTGTCGTTCGCCGCAACGAGCCTCGCCGCTCCGCCCGACTCCCTGACGGACGGCGACTTCCACGGCCAACCCGCCCTCGTCATGTCCAACGACAAGATCGAGCTCAAGATTCTCCCGCTCGGCGGAGCGATGGTCAGTCTTGTCCTCAAGGACGACGCGGAGAAGATGAACCCCATGTGGGATTCCTTCCGTGCGGACATCGAGGCCGGAAAACCGATCCGTCAGGGCGGTTCCGTCGGGCATTTCGTTTGTGTCGACGGGTTCGGCCCGGCCTCGCCAACAGAGCGGGCCACCGGCCTGCCGGGACATGGCGAAGCTCACACGCTTCCCTGGGTGAAGCAGTCATCGTCCAAGCAGGGCGGCGTGGCCAGCATCACGCAGGCGGTTCAGCTTCCTCGGGTCCATGAAGTGCTGTCCCGCACTATCGAGATGGTTGATGGGGAGAATGTGGTCTACGTCCGCAGCAAGCTGCGGAGTCTGCTGGCGTTCGATCGGCCGATCTGTTGGGCCGAGCACGCGACGATCGGTTCGCCGTTTCTCGAGCGGGGCGTCACCGTCGTCGATATGTCCCGGAACCGGGCGCTTACACGTCCCCACAGCGAAGGCAAGCGGCCCTGGCGATACCGCCTGGCTTCCGCGGCCGAATTCGAGTGGCCGATGGCTCCAACGCTGGAAGGCGGAAAGGTCGACCTGCGCGCGGCGCCAAAACCTTCCCATTCCCTCGACCACACCGGCCACTTGATGACCGCAAGAGATCACGCCTTCGTGACGGCCTTGCATCCGGAAAAGCGCCTGCTGCTGGGCTACGTGTTCAAGACGTCGGAATTTCCCTGGCTGCAAATCTGGGAAAGCTATCCGCCGCAAGGCATGATGGCCCGGGGTCTCGAATTCGGAACCCAGGCGTTCGATCTTCCGCGGCGCACCGTCATCACCGACAACAGAATATTCGGTGAGCTGCTCTATCGCTGGCTGCCCGCGAACGCAACCATCGAGACGAGCTTCCTGATGTTCTGGACACGAACGCCTGATGGTTTCGCCGGCGTCAGCGACATCGAACTCAAGGCCGGCAAGCTGCATATTCGGGATGAGCTTTCCAGGCGATCCATGACCCTCGAAGCGTCTCAGCCTTTCTAGCCTGCATTTCTCACCATGCGGCGAGGCGAAGTGCGTACTCCAGCCGTCATCTGGTGAGAAAGATACAGGCTGGTCGTTCCTCCGGGGCCACTTGTCCAACCCCGCCCACCCGAGTTGGTATCGTGGGGAGACGCTACTTCGAGGAAACCCCACGTTGATCAAGAATGCAGTTGTGCCGGTGGCGGGGTTGGGCACGCGCCTGCTTCCGGCGACGAAGTCCCAACCCAAGGAAATGCTGCCGGTCGCAAAGAAACCGATCGTGCAGTATGTGGTCGAGGAGCTGGCCGGCTCTGGCGTGCAGGAGATCCTGTTCGTAACAGGGCGCGGCAAGGATGCTATCGAGAACCACTTCGATCACGATCCGAACCTGCTGGCCTTGCTCAGCGCTACCGGCAAGGAAGATCTGATCGACGAACTCGCGTTTGAAAACCTCAACACCCGCTTCCTGTACACGCGCCAAAGTGTCCAACGCGGGCTGGGAGACGCCATTCTGTGCGCTGAGCCCTTTGTCGCCCATGCCCCCTTCATTGTGGCCCTCGGTGATTCGATCATTGGATTGCAGGAGCGGTCGACCGTCTGCGCTCGCATGAGTGAAGTCCTTGAACGCCATCAGGCGGCCGCCGTCATTGCCGTCGAGCCGACCTCACGCGAGCAGGTTTCCCTCTACGGTGTCGTGAAACCCGAAACCGACGGCGACATCTTCGCCATCAGCGATCTGGTCGAAAAGCCCACGCCGGAGGACGCTCCGAGCAATCTGACCATTGTTGGGCGGTACGTGTTCGAGCCGGTGATCTTCGATATGATTCGACGCCTCAAGCCGGACCGGCATCTTGAGATCGGCTTGACCGAGGCGATCCGCATGCTTTGCGAGACAGGACATCGGGTAATGGGCATGAAACTGCAGCCCTGCGAGCCACGATACGACATCGGAAATTACCCGAGTTACTTCGAGACGTTTGTGGAGTTTGCCCTGGCAGACCCGAAATATGGACCCAGGCTGCGCGAGCGGCTGGCCGGGATGCTGGCTGCCGAAGAGGACTAGCCTGTCTCACAGAACAAAAATCGCCAATTTTTTGTCAACGTCTTGTGCCTGTGATCAAGTCTGACCACAACTGATTGGGGCCAAAATTTTCTGTGGGACAGGCTCCTAGCCCCCCGGTTGTCAACGTTGACGCCCTCCCAGGACAAGAACTTAAACATATGACGAATCTCGAAATCCTTGAAGCTGACCTGAACAACTCCAGTCATGCCGAGGCGGTTCGGCAGTTGCTGGACGAATACGCACGGCTGCCGATCGGCCAGGGAGCCCCCCTTGCGGCCCAGGTGTTGGAGCGCCTGGTGCCCGGACTAAGAAGACACCCGGGGACCCTGGTGTTTCTCGCCTGGCTGGACCGCCGCGCCGTGGGGGTTGCGGTCTGCATGACCGGTTTCGCCACGTTCACCGCCAAGCCTGTGATCAACGTTCACGATCTGGCCGTTACCGCCGACTGCCGCGGACGAGGCATCGGGCGTCTGTTGCTCGAAGCGGTCGAATCCAAAGCCCGCGAATCAGGTTGCGGGAAAGTGACTCTGGAGGTGAGAGAAGACAACGCTCCGGCCCGGAAGCTTTATCGGCGCTTCGGCTTTCGTGACGGAGCGGGTGACTCAGCGACGCTTTTTCTGGCGAAGACCTTGTGAGGTGCGGAACAGGACAGAAACAACAGGGCATCCGTGTATCTGAGTCGCTCATCAGCCGTACCGACTGTTGTCTGGCTCCCAGCCGAGCTGAAACTTGCACATCAAGATCGTTCGCTCTTTCTTAGCCTGCATTTCTCACCACGTGGGGAGGCGAAGTGCGTGAGAGGGCCGTCAGGACGAGGCGCAAGCCGGGCGGAGGAAAAAGGCGCGAGCCGCTTGGCGCGCACAGGCGTACTTGAACCGTACGTTGAGCACGGCAAGCAAGCGCAACGAAGTCCTGG
>JAPPLB010000185.1 GCA_028819575.1 Bryobacterales bacterium
AAGCGGCTCGCGCCTCGTCCTGACGGCCCTCTCACGCACTTCACCTCGCCACGTGATGAGAAATGCAGGCTAGTTCCGCCCCCGCACGAGTGCGGATCAATCACCGCAAAAAAGCCATGTCGTTCCTTTCTCCTACCTCTTCCGTACCGTCGCACCGGCTCCATTTCGACCTATCCGTGGCGAGGATTATGGGTTTTCACATCAGACGGCCTTTCCCGCTGGAAGATCCGGCTCATGAGCGTTTGACGTCAGACCTTCTCGTGCGTGAGCATGAGGACAATGACTGATCCTAACCAACCGAATCAGCCCCAGCAGGCAACGATCAAGTTAACGCAGACGCCGGACTACCGCGAGCACTACGCGAACAGCGTTCAGATACGCGTAAACCTGTGGGACTTCTTTCTACAGTTCGGCAAGCTTGTTCAACAGAAGCCGAACGAAGTCGAGATCAGTAACTTTCAAGGGATTTACGTGAGCCCCCAACAGGCGAAGGCTCTGCTTATTGCCCTCAATCAAAACATCTCACAGTATGAAGGGGCGTTTGGAGAGATCAAGATCGACCCGAAAGCGATCGGAACCGGGGCCGTGCAGTAGAGTCGTTTCGGCTATGCCGGGGCGGGTGCGTTCTCTTCCAATGTTCGCCGGACCGCGTCGAGCACTCCGTTGAGAAAAGGCCCGGAGTCCTCAGAGAAGCGCCGACCAATTTCGAGTGCTTCGTTAATGACCACCGGGCTGAGGGACGGCTCGCATATCATTTCGTAGATCGCCAGGCGGAGAATCCCACGGTCGATCGTCGGCATGCGATCCAGACGCCAGTTTTCAGCGTGAGCCCTGATGAGATCGTCGATGTGCTCGATACGATCGACCACTCCTTCGACAAGGTCGTTCGCAAACGGATCAGGCTTAGTCGCCACGCCGGGTTCGTCACTCGAAAGGCCATCCCAAAAAGCTGAAATGATGCTGTCGGTCGGCGCGCGGCTGAGGTCCCACTGGTAGATCATCTGTAACGCCCGTTCGCGCGACCGATGGCGGGAGGGCATGTTATTTCCCGGTCTTGCCGTTCTGTCGTAGATCCTTCAGCAGGTTGGCCATCTCGATGGCCGTCAAGGCAGCGTCGAAGCCCTTGTTGCCGCCCTTGGCGCCGGCGCGGTCGATCGCTTGCTCGAGCGTGTTGCAGGTCAGGATCCCATAGATCGTAGGGACGCCCGTTTCGAGCGAAGCCGTCGCCACGCCTTTCGCGCTCTCCGACGCGACGTAGTCGAAGTGAGGCGTTTCCCCACGGATCACCGCACCGAGGCAGATGATCGCGTCGAAGCCGCCGTTTTTCCCCAACTCCTTGGCGACCACGGGGATTTCCAGTGAGCCGGGCACCTTGACGACTTTGATGGAGTCGCCGGACGCGCCCATCCGTTCGAGGGCATCGACAGCTCCGCCGAGCAGACGCTCGGTGATAAAGCTGTTGAAGCGGCTGACGATGATGGCGAAACGCAGGCCGTCGGCGGTAAGTTCACCCTCGATCAGTTGGCATTTGTCGGTGTCCTTGCGCATCGGTTACCGTCCCTGAAACGTAGCCTTGCGTTTTTCGAGGAAAGCGGTGGTGCCTTCCCGGATATCTTCGGTCGCGCAACTGAGTCCGAATTGCGCCGCTTCCCATCGCAGAGCTTCATCAAGCGGCATTTCGAGGCCGCGGTTGACAGCGTCCAAGCAGAGGGCGACTGCGACCGGACCATTCTCCAGTATTCTAGCCGCAATCGCTTTGGCCTCCCCGAGAAGTTGGTCTTTCGGGAAGACACGGTTGACAAGTCCGATGCGATAGGCCTCATCGGCCGTGATCGGATCGCCGGTGAGAGTCATCTCCAGGGCACGGCCCTTCCCGACCAATCGAGGCAACCGCTGCGTGCCGCCGTAGCCGGGAACAATGCCGAGCTTGACCTCCGGTTGGCCGAGTTTGGCATTGGGAGACGCTACACGGATGTGGCATGCCATGGCGAGTTCCAGACCTCCCCCAAGCGCCCAGCCGTTGATGGCGGCGATGACGGGTTTGGCCAGGTTCTCGATTTGCGAGAAAACCTGCTGACCCAGCAGGCCCCACGCGCGGCCCTCGAGTGCTGTCAACTCGGTGAGATGGTTGATGTCGGCGCCCGCGACGAAGGCTTTCTCCCCCGCGCCGGTGACGACAACGGCTTTGACCGCTTTATCGGCGGCAATGTCGCTGAAGCATCGGCCAAGTGCTTCGATGGTGTCGCCATCGAGCGGGTTCAATATCTCGGGCCGGTTTACAGTAACTTGCGCGATGGAATCGCTGACTTCATAGAGCAGATTTTCGTAAGCCATGATGCTCGTCTCGATCTTCGTACTCGAAAGTGTTAACCTGCATTTCTCACCATCCAACAGTCGAAGCACGCGATACGACCGCCATGACTTCGTTGCGCTTGCTTGCCGTGCTCA
>JAPPLB010000189.1 GCA_028819575.1 Bryobacterales bacterium
GAACTCCGAGAAAACCGGCTCACGAAACAATCTCTTGACACATGGATACTGCTAGGCTCTCGGCGTCATGATCTCAGCGAGACGCGAGGCTACGATTTTGTCTTCCCCTTCCCTCAGCATCCAGACGCCCAACTCGATCCGGTCGGGAGGGCTTGACCGTACTTCGATCGACGGCGTTCCCACGCGGAGTTGCTCCTTGACCTCAGCCGCCGTGAACCCCAGCTTCGCCTCATCCCAAAGAATCCGAAGGTGGGGGACATTGTAGTGGAGCGGAGGCGCAAACATCTCCGTCTTGATGCCATCGATCTTTGAGACTTCGTCCGCGATGAATTTGACACGGCGCTCCCACTCCTGCCAGTCGGCATCGTGGTCACGCTGCAGGTAGACCTCGACAGAAACGAGCATCGCAAGTAACGTCTCTTTACTCACCTTCATCCCACGGCCGATGCCACGGCTGTTCGGTGGAGCATTTACGCGGGCCGCCTCGATGAGATCCTTACGCCCCAGCAGGAGGCCGGCGTTCTGCGGGCCACAGATTCCCTTCCCTCCCGAGACGGTTACAAGGTCGAACCCCATGTTCAGGTATTCCCAAAGATGCTCTTTCGGCGGTACGTCCGCGGCGCAATCGTCGAATGTCGGCACATTGTGTTTCTTTCCCAGTTCCGCGAACTCGGCGACCTTGATCCGGCCATCCGGATCGTTTGTGTTGTTGAAAAGCATCATGGCCGTGTTCTCGTTGATCGCGCTTTCGAGTTCTTCGCGTGTTTCAACCTCCACGAACCGCACACCGCAATTCAGCACCGCCCGTTCATATCCGTAGCGGTGCGCTTTCTGGATGATCACTTCGTTCTTCAGACCTGTGGTATCCGGTAGTTGCTGAACGGCCTTGGACTCACCACGGGTAACGCACGCGGCAGTACCCAGCGTTAGTCCTGACGCGGCGCCCGCCGTGACCATCGCCGCTTCGCAACCAATCATCTCCGCCAGCTTCTTTCCGACTGCATCGTGCAGGTCGTTGAGGCGGACATAGCGTGATGAAGCATACACGTAGGCCTCGACGGCCTCGCGAGGCATCAGCGCCCCGGTGAGCATCGTGTACGGTTCCGCTGCGTTGATGAACTCGGTCAGTCCCAACTCGGCGAAATAATCGCGCGCCACCGCCCCGGGAGGCGACAACGTACATGCAGAGCCTCCCGCGCCCAGCAGCGCGCCGCCCGAGACACCGCGCAGAAAACCTCTACGATTCGTCATGGGAACCTCCTGTAGTAAGAAACTCAATGGGCGCAGTCGGCGGGCGCCGCCACCAGACTAAGGAGTGTCGACCCGTACATAGACTTGCGCAATCGCTTTCTCGCCGCGCTCATTCGAGCGCTCGACACGAGCGATGTAGTCACCCGGCTTCTCATAGACATGGGTTGTCACGGCGTAGCCGTCCTTGGCGTGCTTGTTGACGTTGCCGTCGGATTGCACCGTCACCGGCGGGCTGCCGTCGCCGAAGCTCCACGTTTCCTTGCCGTGCGTCGTGCGGAACGCGCGGACCTTGAACGTCACGGTGTCGCCGGCTTTCAACCCCATCGTGGGGGAATAGACCGCATGCAAGGTGGGCGGCACTTTCTCCTCGCCCGGTGCGTCTGACGTCTTCGCTACGACTTGCACGATCCCGAAGTCATAGTCGGCGTTCCCCTGGTCGTCAGTAACTTTAAGAATCTCGCTGTAGACACCCGGTTTGTGGTAGGTGCGTTCGACCGTGGGTCCGGCGGCATCGGACCCATCGGTAAACCGCCACGAAAAGCTCGCGATCCTTCCGTTCCTGGTCCAAGACTTGCTGCCGTCCAAGGTGACATTCTCTCCGGCCACAACAAAGTGATGAGGCCGGGCTACGGCGATCACCGACGGCTTGTGCTCCCAATGGTAGGCATTCCAGAGAAATGCGTATCCCTCCTGCGTGCCCCACTTGCCCGAAGGCTGCTTGCTCTTGATTTCAAAATGCAAGTGCGACCAACCGCCGCTGCCGCCTTCCTTGCCAAGTAACCCCAGCCGCTGACCAAGCCTGACACGCTTCCCCAATTCGACTTCTTCATCAAACGAGTGTAGATGGCTGTAACGGTAGTACCATCCGCGGCGATCACGGATGTAGATCACGTCATAGCGAGGTTGAACAGGCGTGCCTTCGTCCTGGCCGGAGAGCACTTCGTCGCCTAGCGAGACGACGAGACCGTCCGTCGCCGCGACAACCTCGATCAACTCCTCTGCCCCACCGATATCCAGTCCGCTGTGATAATAGATCGTCTGGCTCGACGGCCTCTCCCCACCGTCCACAAAGACCGGCTCGTTCGACATCTGCGTATCGCTCGCGAACCAACGTTGCTTCACGGGATAGGCGAACGTACCGGGCTTGATGTAGGGATACCCCTTCGGCCAAAATCGCAGCCGCGCATCCTTTTCGAGTCCCCAGGGCCCGCCCTGGCGATGGCTGTTCGAACGATAGCCGCCCGTCACCGGGCAATCGACTTCGACCGTGCCTACCACTACCGGCAACTGATAGTTGCCGCAGTTCAGTGTGGTTCGGATGCCATCGATCCGGACATCCACTTCGGCTTTTCGGATTGCATCACGGACGGGGTCCCGTATCTCGTTGAGGCCGAGCAGCTTCACAGTCGTGGTGAAGCGATTGCTCAGCTCGACCTCCTGCGTCTCACCGATACCCAGATCCGCCACACGGACCAGTTCGTAGATTACGCTGCGTTGACCAAATGCTGGAAGCGACAGGGCAAGGAGTAGCGGCACAAGACACCGCGTCCGGAGGAGCTTCAGCACCCTAGCTGCAAAGCACTGTGTTGGCATTCCTCAGATCCGAATGTTGTAGACGCAGCCAGATATGCGGACAGAGTCACTGCTATGGGAACCACTCGAGGCCAATATTCCCTCCTGTCCGGCCACCGACGCTGAGCATCGGAACCAGCCGCCCCAAGCGATGAAATTATAGCGATTCCCGGGTAGGCTCGGCACGGAGATTCAGAATCGTAGTTCGGCAAGTGACGGGGACAGATCTGCGATCCAGTGAGGAACCAGCCTGCAAAGCTCCGCAAGCAAGTTCATCGCGCAAGTCCGCGTTAAACCAGGATCGGCAATTCGATCAACAGCTCGTCCTGCGCGGCAAAAAGTGCGCCGCAGTGCGGGCAGTTGAGGAAAGGGTAGAGGGTCGGCTGATTGTATTCGCCGCCGCACTCTCCGCACTGGATTTCGTCGTTGCCGCAGCGCACATGTTGAATGATCTTGCGCGATTCGTCGATGCGGGGTTCGCGCCCCCGAATCGAGAGAGAGCACCACGGGCAGAAATCGTACGCCTCGTACTCCCCTTCGGGATAGGGGAGCAGACAACGACGGCAGCACGGCGTGTTGCCCGTCGTGCGGCCGAGGTGCGCCAGCATCTCGTCACGCAGGCGGATCAGAGTCCGGCGGGCGTTGGGCTGTAGCTCGTCGAAACCCAGCAATTTCGTCACTCACCCGCCCTCGCTGCCGAACAGCCGTAGAGCCACCCTGTCTTACAACGGTCAACTCAGGCGAGCCGATCCTTGAAGTCCGTTACACCGGCGATGGCGCGCTCGACGTGCTCCATCGTGTTGTAGAGGTGCGGGCAGAGCCGCAACCCTCCGGTCGCAGATCCCGCGATGCCGTGTTTGTCATACATCGCGTTGGCCAGGTCTTTGCGACTCTGATCAGGCACCTCGATGATGCACACGCCGCCGCTGACCTTCTCATCCATCGGCGTCACGAGCTTTGCGCCGGCATCCCGCAAACCCTTCTTGAGAGTCTGGACCAGGTCATAAAGGCGACCCTCGACCGCGGCGGGGCCGAGCATCGCGTGCATGTCGGCCATGGTGCCGACCGCGGCCAATCGTGAGTCGTCCCTCTGACCGAAAGACTCGAACTTCCGTGCTCCCTGGAGAGCGGTTTCGGCCTTTTTTCCCCAACTGGGAGCCACAATGTTCGGCCACACCTCGCCGATTCGGTCTTTCTTGACGTACAGCAACCCTACTTCGCGCGGGCCGCAGAACCACTTGTGCGAGCTGGCCGTGTAGGAATCGCAACCTATGTCATGGACATCGAGCGCTACCGCGCCCCAGGACTGAGCGCCGTCGAGGTGGTAGTAGATGCCGCGCCGCCTCGCGACCGCTCCGATCGCCTTGACGGGGAGACGGATGCCGCTGACATTCGAGATGTGGGTGATCGACAGCACCCGCGTGCGCTCGGTGAGTTCCGCCTCGATGGCGTCGACAAGCGCTTGCTCATTTTCGGGATGCTTCGGAACGGCGATGCGCCTGACCGAGAAGCCTCGACGCGCGGACCGGACATCCCAAGCGATGTTGTTGGTCGGATGGTTCTGTTCCCAGATGACGACTTCATCGCCCTTGCCGAGCGAGAGGCCGTTGTTGATGACGTTGTTGGCCTCGCTTGTGTTGCGGACCAGGGCGACCTCGTCCGGGTCGGCTCCAATGCCCTCGGCGATCTTGCGGCGCGACTCTTCCAGCAGCTTGCCGAACTTGCCGCGGTTGTTAAACGAGCAGTCATGATCAATGTCCTGCGTGAAGCGGACCACCTGTTCGGTCACGGCCCGCGGCGAAGGACAGAGGTTCGCGGCGTTCATCGGCACCCTGGACTCGTCGAACGGAAACTGCTGACGCACGAGCTCCCAACGCGACTCGATGCCGGAGGCGGCCGCGAGAGCGGGACGGAACTCCGCAAGGGAGGCAACGGCGGCCGGCAAGAACGCGGCGCTGCCAGCCAAGTGCTGTAAGAACGAACGGCGAGACGGGACGGTGGGCATGACTACTCCTTTTACGCGGCTTTTGTGGCCGCTGTTGCTGCCAATGATAACGCGTCGCGGGTGTTGCCGGGAAGATCGGCCCCTGGTGTGTAGAGGGCACAACATGCCGTGCCCCTGCGCTTCATCGTGAAATTCAGGCGGGTGCTTCCACCTGCCGGCCACCGCGGGCGAAGACGAGACAGGCACCGACGAGAATCAGCAAAACCGCAAGCCACTGCGTTGTGCTGAGAGGTCCGTCGAAGGGAAAGGCGCGGACAGAGGCGTCCCGGAAGAACTCGACGAACAGCCGGAACGTGGAATACAGCATCAGATACCAGCCGAGCACGGTTCCGGGCCGGTGCGGGCGTTCGAGCAGCAGCCAAAGGATGAGACCTACCGCAAGGGCGCCCGCCGCCTCGTAAAGCTGGGTCGGGTGCAAATGAACGTTCAGCGGCACACCGACCAATCGGTGGGCATCCGGGTCGGTGAAGGCCAGTCCCCAGGGGACATCGGTCGGCTTGCCCCAGCAGCAACCCGCCGCGAAGCAGCCCAAGCGGCCGACGGAATGTCCGATGGCTACGGCTGGGGCGAACAGGTCGGCGGTGGCCAGGCCGGGCAGTCCTTCCCGGCGCGTATACCAGAACGCGGTCGCCATGGCGGCGAGAAGTCCACCGTAGAAGATGCCTCCCGCTTGCAGCGCGCTCAACGAGAACAGACGGCCGGGGTCCTTCAAATAGATGTCCATGTCCACCAGCATCATGAACAGCTTGGCCCCGACAATCGCCGCCAAGGCGACGTAGACGCCGAGGTTCGTCATCTTGTCGGCGTCGAAGCCGTGCCGCTTCGCCAGCCGCGCGAGCAGGTAGAGGCCGACGAGGAAGCCTGAGGCAACAAGCACGCCGTAGGTCGGGAGTGAAAACGGACCGACTTCTCCCAGCAACGGAAGGGACAGCGGCCCGAGCGTGAAGAGTGTGGGGCACATGGAGGGTTAAGCCGATTCGGGTTCCTGATCGGTCCGTTGCCGGGGACGGAAGGATTCGAGCAACAACAGTCCGGCGCCGACGGTGATGCAGCTATCGGCCACATTGAATGCCGGCCAGTGGTACGCACCTACATAGAAATCCAGAAAGTCGACCACGTAGCCGTATGCGAAGCGGTCATAGAGATTGCCCGCCGCACCGGCCAATATCATCGTCAAGCCGAGAGTCGTGCGCAGGCCGGCGGACTCGGTCTTCGAGAAGATGTAGACAATAAACACCAAGGCAGAGATCGAGAAAAGAGGAATGACGTAGTCCTTCACGAATGGTTGAGCGTCAGCAAAAAGACTGAACGCGATACCGGTATTCCTCGTGTGGACCAAGTTGAAGAAACTGTCGATGACGGGCTTGCTGTCATAGAGAGGCATCTTCTCGGCGACAGCGAGTTTGGTTACCCGGTCAAGGGCAATAAGAAACGCCGCCAGCAGGATATAAGGCATTCGCGGCCGGATTGTCATGAAAGGTAACGGCGGCTCGATGCAATCGGACCGCAACGAGCCCTCAGTCTAGCAACGGGCCGAGCCGCAGAGTGAACGTTGAGCGTTCACCGTGATCCCTGCAAACAGGCCGAATCTTGGGGGGATACGGTTGCGGAAGGCATCCGGCCTGGGGTCCGTGGTAAACCTTTCTCGACTCAACTGGAATCCGGTCAGAACGGCCGGCGACATCAATCTGCGCAAGTACGATATGCTGCTCTTCCGCCCAGGTTCACGGTGGAGCCTGGCGGAAATCTCCCTGAGGGCAATCTCGCCTTCGGCGGGACTTCAGGCACCTGAGCCGGTCGTGAAAATCAGCGATGTACAGACCATCCTGCTGACAAGATCGACGCCTCGTATGTGTGCGACAGGGGTTGTTCTTTCGACCATGATTCGCCACCATTCGTCCGCGAACCCGATTCATCTTGAGGTTTAGCTCCAGATATGGCGCAATGTCCTCAGAAGCAAACAATCAAGTAGTGAAACCCTCAGACACATTCTTGCGTCCAAGCTGCCCGTGAGAGGTTACCTGTTCCTGCGGTGGTTCGCCCTCAGCGCCATTGCTCTGTCAGCAGGATTCCCTCAGGGCCAAGCCCAAACCGCAGCAGAGAAGCGAGAGGATCTGGATCGGGAACAGGATCGGGCCGCCTACGAGTATCGGCAAACCGAGCGGGCGCGGGATCAGTTTTATCAGCGGAATGTGCCGGGCCACGAGCGGAGAGACAGGACTTTTGGCAGACTTTATCGAAGATACTCTCGGGAGACGAAGCCGTCGTTCGAAAGCATTACAAACCTGGCGGCCCCCAAAGAAGCCCGCAGAGCCTACCGGAAGGCTCTGCGAGCGCTGGACCGCGAGCCGCCCGAATACGACGGCGCCATGAACAGCGTTATGGAAGCGCTCGAACTTTATCGTGACTATGCCGCTGCATGGGTACTGCTTGGGAGAATCCAGTTACATCGAGGCAATCGGGAAGAAGCCGCCGCGGGCTTCCAGAGGTCGATCGAGATCGATCCGAAGTACCTGGCACCCTATCCTGATCTTGCTTATCTGACAGTTGCCGAAAAGAAGTGGCCGGAGGTGATACGGCTCGGCGACGAGATGATCAAGATCAATCCGTATTTCACGCTCGGCTACTACTATCGGGGTCTCGGCTTCCTTCAGCAGGATCAACTCAAAACGGCCGAAAAGGCCCTCCTCGTTGCCCTGGCCACCCCCGACATCGCCTTGTTTCCCGACGTGCACTACATGTTGGGAGAGGTCTACCGGCAGCAAGGCAGCTATCGTCTGGCGGCGCGGGAATACCGCCTTTATCTGGCCGCTATGCCTGGAGGGTTCTGGTCAGAGAGGGTAACGAGACGGCTCCAAGAATGGGAAACCCTCGGCGTCATCCGTACAAGAAGCACGAACAGATAGAGGAAATCCGCCCTATTTGCCGCGGGGCAGGCCGGCCTCAGCCCGTATCCTCGTAAAGTTCGCCGCTGCGTCCGGGGACTGACTTCTGCCGGTCATGGGTGTCCCAGTCACTTCCCTCTCTATATCATGTCATCCTTTCCTGATTTAAATTCTTTTTCAGGAGTCGTATCATAATAAAACATCAAGTAAATGTTAAGGAGTTGCCGCCGCGGTTGCACATGCGGTGGCCGCACATCGTCTACCGTTTGACCATCCATCCTCGATCCCAGGGGTGTGCGAGGGTCGGCTGATTGGCATAACGCTTCATCTTGAAGACCAGCTGCGCGCCGGAGCCAGGCTCCAGGCGGACATTCAAGATCGGCGAATCGATTTCCGTCGTCTTGCCGTTGATCGTCGCCGAAAGAAACTGGTGCTCACCATAGCCGCCGGCCTGAACGATGACGGGCCGTGCTTCGGTCTGGCTCACATTGACCAGAGTGAGCGTGAGCGAGTCGTCGGTCAGCTTCTCGACCAGGGAAGCCACATCTTCGGGAGGGCCGGCCCGGCGATTCGCGGGGTCGAAGTAGCGGACGCGGCTATGCAAAGTCCATAACTTACCCGCGAAATAGCCGCCGAGCATCAAGTTCGTCAACGTATCCGTCTGCGCGGGCGAGAAACCGAGCAGATAGTCGGGCAGCCGCGTGTCGGGAGTGGTGTCGTCCTCATCAACCCGCCGGATCTGCCGCCGGATTGCTTCGAAGTCACGCTGGAGCGCCTGTTCCGGGTAATCGGGGTTTTTACCCTCCAGAAACCCGACCCAGCCGTCCATGGGGACATGCTCCAGATCGCCGCGGTCCATCGACCACAGGTACACCTCCGTAGCGCGGCCGAGGTGCGGCTTGGCGCCGAAGCGGTACCACTCGGGCTCGCCGTTCTTGGTGTGATGGCGCGGGTCGCCGTACATCAAAGGATAGACTTCCTTGCCATCGACGATCTTCTTCTGGGCATAGATGAGAGCAAGCTGCTTGCGGAGAACGTCGACGTAGGCCTGATCACCGGTCAGCAGGAATGCGTTGCTGAACCCCGGCCAACTACCGGAAGTTACGGTGTTGCGGTGCGCGATCTGGTCAATTTCGCCGTCGTAGATCGTGAAGTTCCAGCCGTACGTGCCCTTCCACCACTGGCCGTCGTACTCGCCGCCGATTTTGCCGTTAAGCCCGATATTGGTCGGTATCATCCCACCGGCTTCGGCCACCCAGCCCTTCCAGGCGTTGACATACTCGAGCGCCCAATCGCGGTACTTGTCTTCATGGGTGAGCATGTAGGCGCGCAGAGCCAGGTTCGTAGCCCCTAGATTGAGCGGATGGTCACCGACGCTGTCGAGATACTCGGCGCAGTGGGACAGCATCTTGTGGTAGACGGACATGAGATCGACGAGCTTGTTGCGTCCATGAGGCCCGTGCAGGATGTGAAACATCCCCGGCACCGGATCGCCGACCCAATCGTAGGTCGTCGCCTTGTGCATCATCGGTCCCTTGCTGCCGTTCCAAATGCTGCGGATGATCTTGTGCTTGGGATCGTAGTTGGGGGCGGACGGATCTTCATTCATGTACAGCCCGGCGAAGCGTTTCATGCGGGTACGGAAGGTCTTGTCCGCAGGCTCGGAGAGGCCCTGGAACATAATGCCCCGCATCCCTTCGCCGGTATGGAACCAGTCCGACTGAGTGATGAACTCCTGGTGGTAGGAGCCGTTTTCCGACAGCTTGGTCAGGGTCGTCTTCAACTCACCGTATTGCTTGTAGTGGCCTTCGAGCCCTTTCTTGAAAAGCTCCAAGACTTCATCGGAACCACCGAGGGCGTGGAGCAGGGTCCAGTTGTAGTAGGTCTCAATCGCGTCGTCGGGGCCGTCGAGCGTCCCCCAGCGAGGAGTATGCAACAGATAGCCACGGTCGTCGATGTAACGGTCGCCGAAGTAAAGGACGGCCCGGGAGTTGGCGTCAAGAAGAGCGCGCTCCATCAGCGCCCAACCGGGGGGCGGCATGGGAGTGTCGATAACGATGCTATTCTCAGCCGCCGCCGGGGACAGGGCGACGAGCAGGATGAGCGCGGATGCAAGCAGGGTTCGAGAAGACGACATGGGTTGGATTCTCCGTTTGGACAACTCTGAAACGTAGGGGTTCATCGTGGCACCAGCTTGGAGGGTTGTCAAGGCAGCGTGAAGTCGTGTCCACGGGGTAAGGCCGTGATTCGTGTTTCGTGTTTCGTGTTTCGTGAAAAACCCGTTGGCCGGGCTTCGAGTCGCTCTCCTTGGAGTCGCCGGAGGACAGGAGGAAAACATGTTGCGTGTCTCGTGGCTGGTGAAAACCCAACAGGCCGTGTTGCCGGCGCGGGGGACGACGGTCGCCCATGCCGCGCCACAACGCGCAGGAAAGCAGCGACAAAAGCATAAAGGCCGTGATTCGTGTTTCGTGATTCGTGATTCGTGAAAACCCCGTTGGCCGGGCTTGGAGTTGCTCTCCTTGGAGTCGCCGGAGGAACAGGGAAAAACCATGTTGCGTGTCTCGTGGCTGGTGAAAACCCAACAGGCCGTGCTGCCGGCGCGGGGGCGGTCGCCGCCCATGCCGCGCCATAGCCGCTCCATGCCGCGCCGAGGGCAAGTCGATCCGGGTGATTGCCGACATCCTGTCATCATGCTAGGCCGGCCGAGGCGGAAAAAAAAGACTGAAGGGCTTCAGTACCAACAGGTACCAAACGAGCCGTGTTTCGTGATTCGTGTTTCGTGATTCGTGTTTCGTGAAAAACCTTACAAGCAATGGCTAGTGGCTAGTGGCTAGTGGCTAGTGGCTAGTGAAAGCATTGAAAGCCCTGACGGCCCTCTCACGCACTTCGCCTCGCCACGTGGTGAGAAATGCAGGCCAGCGATTTGGCGGACTTGCGCAAACCGTTCCGATGGTGGGGCCGGCGGCGGACATCCGAAGCAGGCCGGCAAATCTCCCTACACTGGAGGGCATGCCGCTCCGCAAGGCGCGCCCCCCGCTCGGGCAGCACTTCCTGCGGGACACGTCCGTGTGCACCCGGATCGCTGACGCCATCGTTTCGCCGCCGGAGGCTCATGTCATCGAAGTCGGGCCGGGACGCGGCGCACTGACCGGGCGCCTGGCAGCCAAAGGGGTACCCCTCACGGTTGTCGAGGTCGACGAGGCGCTGGCGGACGGGCTGCGAGACAGGTACGAAGGGCAAGCGCGGGTCGAGGTCATTTGCGCGGACATCCTCGATATCGACTTGCCGGCCATGATCGAGCAGCGCACAACGGGCCGCGCCATCATCGCCGGGAATCTGCCGTACTACATCACGTCGCCCATACTGCGTAAAGTATTCTCCGCCGCGGCCGGAATCGAGCGGGCCGTCTTTCTGATCCAGAAGGAAGCGGCTCTGCGGCTCGCCGCCCGCAAAGACTCGCGCGACTACGGCTTCCTCTCCGTTCTGTGCCGGCTTCATGCCGAGCCGGAGTTGTTGTTCAGCGTGCCGCCGGAGGCTTTTCAACCCCCACCCGAGGTCACTTCGGCAGTGGTGCGGCTACGGATGCGGCGTGACATATACGCCCCGCCCGGTTTCATCGACTTTCTCCAACGCTGTTTTACTCATCCGCGCAAGAAGTTGCTGAACAACCTCAGCGGGGTCTATCCGAGGGAAACCTTGCGGCAGCAACCCGAAACGGACCTGAGGGCGCAGCAACTCGATCTCGAAGAATTGCGGACGCTTTGGGACAGGCTGAAGGCGGATTCGCCGTCCCGCATCGCGAGGCCGCGACTGCCGCCGCATGGTATGATTGACCGCTGAATCCCGGCCCCAAATACGGCATAGACCAGCGGTCCCAATGGAGGGAAACATGAAGAAGTTCCTGTTACTCGTTGCTGCCTTCGCCGCCGCAGGCCTGGTCAACTTGTCCATCGTCGAGTCGGCGCCGCCGCCCGCCGCCAAGCGGATCAACCGCGCGATCGAGCTGCTCGAGAAAGACCAGCCGATCTACTACACCCAGATCGCGGCGACCGACATCGACTACGAAAAAGGCAAGGAGATGGTGAACACCTGGGCCGACTACATCAGCGTCGAGATGGAGCACGGCGCCTACAACATTCCCGGTCTGCGGGCGTTCATGAGGGGCCTGGTCGATGCCGGCCCGACGAAGAGCGGCCACCGCACGCCCACCGTGATCTGCACGCTCCCGGTGGGCGGCATCAGCGCTGAAGTCATGCGGGCGAACTACTGGATGGTCGAGCAGGTGCTGGGATCGGGCGTCCACGGCATTCTTCTGTGCCATGCCCGTTCGCCGGAGGCCGTTCGGGTGTTGGTGGAATCCGCGCGATTCGTAACCAATAAACGCGCTGTGGGATCAGGCGGTCTCGGCGAGGGAATGCGAGGCGCCGGCGGACAAGGTTTCGCTTCCCGGATATGGGGGATCAGCGGCGACGAATACACGAGAAAGGCCGAGCCCTGGCCGCTGGATCCCGAGGGCGAGATTCTGCTCGGCCTGAAGATCGAAGACCGTCATGCTCTGCAGAATGCCGAGGCGAGCGTCGCCGTTCCCGGCATCGGATTCGCCGAATGGGGTCCTGGTGACATGGGCATGTCGCTGGGCATACCCGGAGCGGAGGGCCGCAGCTCAGCGATCATGCAGCAGGCCAGGAAGAAGGTCTTCGACGCGACCAAGAAGGCCAAGATCGCGTTCCTGAACGGTGTCAACCCGGAAAACGTCAAGCAGATGATCGACGAGGGCGTGCGAATCGGCTCAGGCGGCCAGGAAGCGGCAGAGATCGGCCGCAAGTACACGAAGCGCAAGATGCCCTGGTAGCGGCCCGATCACCCGATCAATAGAGCCGCACACCCCTCGGCCCCGGAGGCAACTCCATGTGGACCGAGTCGACGAAGCGAACTTTCCGGGACGCCTTCGTCATGACCAGCGTCTGACTCCGGCAGCCTTCGCCAAAGAACCGGATGCCCTGCAAGATGCCCCCGCCGCTGAGACCACCCGTCACGCCGGTGGCGGCGAAGATGATCGTCTTGCCCGGGGCGAGGTCTTCGGAGCTGTAGACACGATGGGGGTCGGTGATCCCCATGCGCTTGACGCGCTCTTCGAGTTCCGGCGTATCGATCACAAGCCGGCCCAGCATCTCTCCGTGAAGACAGCGCATCGCAGCCGCCGAGATCACACCCTCCGGCGCGCCGCCAATGCCCATGACCGCATGAACGCCGGTCCCCCGAATGGCGACGGACACACCCGCCGACAGGTCGCCATCGCCGATCAGCCGAATGCGGGCACCCGCCTCGCGAATCTCCCGGATCAGCTTCTCGTGGCGCGGCCGGTTCAGGACGACGATGGCGAGGTCGTCCACGTCGCGGTCGAGAGCACGGGCGATGCGCTTCAGGTTTTCCGATACCGGCAGGTCAAGATCAACCTTGCCGCGGCAGGCCGGGCCGACTATGATCTTTTCCATGTAGCAGTCGGGGGCGTGCAGGAGACCGCCCTTTTCCGATGCGGCCAAAACGGCGAGCGCTCCCGGCGTGCCCGTGGCGCAGAGGTTCGTCCCTTCAAGGGGGTCCACCGCGATATCGACCGCGCGGTACTCTCCTTCATTCCCCGAGCCCGGGCCGACCTTCTCGCCGATATAGAGCATGGGCGCTTCGTCGCGCTCGCCCTCGCCGATGACGATCGTGCCGTCAATCGGGACATCCTCGAAGGCCGTGCGCATGGCTTCGGTAGCCACTCGGTCGGATTCCTTGCGGTCGCCATTGCCCATGGTGCGGGCGGCAGCGACGGCCGCTTTTTCGACCACGCGGATGAGCTGCAAGGAGAGTTCTTCTTCCTCCTGCACGGTCATGCTGCCGAACTTGGTTTCCCCGCCCGGCCAGAGGCCGATTGTGTCATTCATGGCGCATCATGCCTTTCCTGCCGTCAGCCTCTCTCTTGATACTGCCCCTGGAGGCGCCGCAACTCCCGTGTCAATTCCGCTATGAGATCGTCGTGTCCGGGCTCGGAATAGAGATTGTTCAGCTCATTCGGATCCTGGTGCAGGTCGAAGAGCTCCCAATAGCCATCTTCGTTGTAATATTCGATCAACTTGTAGCGTCCGGTGCGCACCCCGCGGTGGGGGCTCACGCGGTGGGCCGTGAAGTACCGGAACGAAGGGTCTGTGCGAGCTTCCGGCGGCAAGTCTTTCATTGCCCAGGAGTTATCGTAGTAGGCGTAGAAGATCGATTGGCGCCAATCGTCGGGCGGACTCCCGCGCAGGAGGGGCGCCAGACTCTCGCCCTGCATTCGTTCCGGAACATCGATCCCCGCCAGATCGAGAATCGTCGGGGCGATGTCGACGTTGAGGACCATGCGTTCCTCGACGTGTCCGTTCAAGGGAAGCCGAGGATAGCGGATCAGGAACGGAATGCGCAGCGACGGCTCGTACATGAAGCGCTTGTCATACCAGCCATGCTCGCCGAGGAAGTAGCCATTGTCGGTGGTATAGATGATGAGCGTGTCCTCGGCGAGGCCGGTCACGTCGAGGTACTCCAGAATCTGGCCGAGGTTTTCGTCGACGCCGTAAACCGCGCGGTGATGATCCTTGACGAAACGGTCGAAGATCCAATCCTTTTTCGCGGCGGGGCCGAGACCTTTCGGCAGGTCTTCGTAGTCGCCGGCAAGGCTGATGTCGAACTTCATGTCCTCCGCTTCCCTGGCAAGAGGACGAGTGGCGTAGTCATCGCCGTACGTCTCCGGCTTGGGCCACGCGATGTCGTCGTACAGATTGGCGTGCCTTGGCGCGGGCGTGAAAGGCCGATGCGGCGCCTTGTGCTGATAGACCAGGCAGAACGGTTCGTCACCGCGCCGCCGCAGGAAATCCAGCGCGAAATCGGTTGTGAGGTCCGTCGCGTAGCCGCGCTCCTGGCGACGCACGCCGTTCCGGATGAAATCCGGATCGAAGTAGACTCCCTGCCCCGGCAACACCTTCCATTCATCGAAATCATTCGGGTCTTGACGGATATGCCACTTCCCGAACAGGCCGGTTCGATAGCCGGCCTCGCGAAGCAGGCGGGGAAACGTCGGGAGGTTGGGATCAAGCGCCTCGATCTCGTCGCGCTTTTCGGAATTGCCACGAATCCCGTGGACGTGGGAATAGCAGCCCGTCAGCACCGACCCCCGGCCCGGCGCGCACAGCGAGTTCGTGCAGAAGGCGTTCTCGAACCGCACACCCTCGTTGGCAAGCCGGTCCATGTTGGGTGTCCGGAGGATCGGGTGCCCGGCGCAGCTCATCTGTTGCGCTTGCTGGTCGTCGGTCATGACGAACAGAATGTTGGGGCGAGGGTAATCGGGCCCGGAGCCGCAGCGCGCCGCGAAAGCCGCTCCGACCGCTCCCAGGCTTTGCAAAGCTTCGCGGCGGGTCGGTCTCAAGGCTCTCGTGCCGGGCATTACCGAACCAGTGTACCGAATGACACACGGTTCGCCTCCCTTGCCACGCTTCAAGACAGCCGCGAGGACACAAGCAACTCACTCAGTGAATGACCGGTCCACACTGGGATGAAGTTCACGTCATCGAGACACCATGCCCGTATCGGGCCATGCACCGGGAAGTAGCCTGGATTGGTCAACGCTCCGCATGAGTAATCCGGTCCGCGACCACCTCGGCCACATCGGCCACAACGAAGTCCTCGCGCCCGGCGTGTCGGGCAGCGTCGTTGAGCATGATCGGACAGTACGGGCAGGCCACGGCAACCTTGGACACGCCGGTCGCGCTTACTTCCGCAAAGCGCCGATGATTGATGCGCCCCCCGGGCGGGTCCGCCTTGTCATCGGCAATGAAGAGCTGGGCGCCGCCGGCTCCGCAGCAGAACGTCCGGGAACGGCTGCGTTTCATCTCGACCACCTCGACACCAGCAGCCGCGAGCGCATGCCGGGGTTCGTCGACGACTCCGCGGCCTCGGGCCAAATAGCAAGGGTCGTGGAATGTGACGGTTTCGTCCCTCTTCTGAAGTTTTCCCTCAAGCCGGGGAAGCAACTCCGCAAGCAACTCCGTATGGTGCACAACCGTTATGCCCAACTGTTGATAGACAGGGTTCTGACGATAGTCCCTATCGAGCATCCGCGCGCAGTGGGGGCAGCAGGTCACGAGCTTCTTGACGCTTGCGGCTCGAAACGAATCGATGACCTTTTCGGAAAGGTCGAAATAGAGATATTCGTTGCCCGCGCGGCGCGCCGGCTCGCCGCAACAGGTCTCCCGATCGAGGACACCCCACGTGACACCCGCCTCATCGAGAACCTTTCTCATGGCTCGAGCCACGTCCTGGCCGTGCGGATCGTAACTCACGCCGCAACCCAACCAGAACAGCCACTCCTGACCACCATCGAAAATGGGAAAGCCTTCTGTTTGTATGAGCTTTCGCCGCGTTTCGTGCGCCACGCCCCAGGGGTTGTGCGGCGCACGCTCCATGGTTGTAAACAGCACGTTCAACTTGTCGCTGTTGGTGCGGCCCTCGCTGACGAGCCCCCGGCGCATGTCCAGAATCTTGGGGCCTACATGCTCGATGCCTACCGGGCAGGCATCTTCGCAAGCGCCGCACGAAAGGCACTGGAACAAGTTGACTTCGCTGATCCAGCACTCGCCGGTCTGGACCTGGCGGGGCGTTCCCGCGACAGTCTGGCCCCCGGCCAGCAGGCCACGCTGCAGTTGCAGAACGATTTCCTTGGGGTCGAGACTCTGACCGACGTTATTTGCAGGGCAGACATCCGTGCAACGTCCGCATTCCACGCAGGAGTTGACATCGAGGATGTCTTTGGCGGACAACCGGTTGAATTTCCAGAGCCCGAAATCCTCATCGTCGTCCTCACGCAAAGCACGCATGCCGCTCGTCGTCTCGGACCGGAAGAAGACTGCGACCGGCCCCAGCATCAAGTGGAGATGTTTCGAGTTCGGTATCACCCAGAGCATGCCGAGAAGCGACAGGGTGTGAACCCACCAGTTCAGCCGCCAAGCACTGCCGTCCGCTTCCAAGGCCCGCCATCCAAGCAGATAGGTGACCATCAGCGCCGCTATCAGCACCGCAACGATCCCCGAGGAGAGCGACAGCTCACCCAGCACTTGCGGCCGCAAGACAAAGCGCCTGATGCTGAGCCCGACAATCCCAACCAGCACGGCCACGGCCCAGGCGGCCGCGAACCAGCCATACCAACCGCGATCCGGCCGCGCGCCGTCAAGCCCCTGAAACCCCTGCATCATGTGCTCCAAACTGACCCATGCGAAGGCGAAAAACCCCCACATCACGAGCGCATGGAGCACACCGGTAACGGGCCGGGCGCGGATCACTTTCGTCTGCAACAGGACTTCGAGAAAAACCCGGCGCAGCCGCCGAGCGACGCCGTCCCAGGGCAGCGGTTGCCGCAACGACTCTCCGAACTTGAGCCGGTTCCTCACGACCCGCAGGAAATAGCCGCAACTGGCCACCGTAAGAATTGTCAGAACGAGGGAGGTCAGCATGGAGAAAAGCCAGGAAAAAGGCCGTGATTCGTGTCTCGTGATTCGTGATTCGTGAAAAGCATAAAAGCCGTGTTTCGTGTTTCGTGTCTTGTGTCTCGTGAAACGCTAAAGGGCGGTGTTGCTGGCGCGGGCGGCGCGCGCCTTGTCCTTACGGCCCCCTCACGCACTTCGCCTCGCCGCGTGGCGAGAAATACAGGCTAGCAGCCCGCCGCTTGGTGAGCTATCGTAGAGCGGACCCGCCCGACGCGAGACATGCCCGCCTGGAGCTATTTCGATTGCGACGTCATGATCGGCACGTCGCGCATCCCGATTCGCGACGAGATGCCCGACGCGGATGCCCTGCTGCGCGAGATGGATCGGTACGGCATCGAAAAGTCCCTCGTCTACTATCGTGACGGAGCGAACCAGCGAGGCGCGCGCGAGGCGGAGAAGTCCGACCGCATCGAACTGTGCTGGGTCCTGCCGTTGACGCTGCGAAGCCCCGAGGACCGCCTGGAGGCCCACGTCGACAGGATGATCGAAGCCGGCGCCAAGGCTGCCCGCTTCCTGGCCAGCGACGGTCCTTCCGATCCTCCCGTCATTCTCAAGCCGTTCCTGCTCGGGCGGGTGTACGAGAGACTGCAGAAACACCGCGCGCCCCTGCTGCTAGAGGGAGCACCGCTCTACCGTCCGGAAGGCACGGCGAGATACGGCCTCGAGGACATCGACGCCATCTGCAGCAGCTTTCCCGATTTGCCGGTGATCCTGCTGCGCACTCACCGAAGCCTCCAGACACAACTGGTCATGATGACGCGCAAGCACCGGCATCTCTACTTCACGCATGCCTTGAACACTCTTTACGGGCAACTCGAAACCGTGGTCAAAACGATCGGGGCCGGCCGAGTGCTCTTCGGTTCGCAAATGCCGTATTGGGACCCGAGCCTGCCCATCGGGATGCTCAACTACGCCGATCTGGCGAACGAACAGAAACAGCAGATCGCGGGCGGCAACCTGCAAAGACTGCTCGACCAGGTTTCATGACGATGGAAAAACGACTCATGCTGACGCGGCGCCAATTCGTCTCTCAATCGATCACGAGCGGGACAGCTCTGGCATGGGCGCGCAACGCCTCGGGCGGGGATCCGCCTGAACGGCCGGTTACACAGGCCATTCGAGACGGAGAGCCCTTCGATGCCGAAGTCATCGACGCTCACGCCCACTTCAGCGGCTTCCTCGAAGGGGGAAAGCTACCGCCGGGTGTCAAGACACTGTTTCGAGCGATGGACCGTTGCGGGATCAATCTTTCGGTCTTCAGCAACTCGTCCGCCATCGGCGCGCCCGATGTAGAGGGCTTTCGCGCCGGCAACGAAGCCGCCATCGCCGCGATGAAGAAATATCCGGGCCGCCTTCTGGCCTATTTGGTGTTTCAACCCCATTTCGTTGACGCTTCGCTCGCCATGGCCGAGCGGATCCTGGAACCCGGCCCGGGGCCGGCCGGATTCAAGCTGCACGGCGTGGCGCATCACTATCCCGTGGACGGCGAGGGCTATCGCCGCGCGTACCAATTCGCGCACGAGCACAAGCTGCCGGTGCTGTTTCACGTCAAGAGCAGCCACGGCGCGGAAACGCCGACCCTCAGGAATGAGCCTCTGCCGGTGGTTCTCTCGCGAGTCCTCTCGGAGTTCAGCGGGATGCGGCTCATCATCGCCCACTATGGCCGCGGCATTGACGATTGGGCCGGCTTTACGGCGAATCATCCGAACGCCTTCATGGAAACGGCAGCCTCGGGCGTGCCTTTCCGGGTCCTGGAACGAACCGTAGCGACCGCCGGGCCGGGCCGTATTCTGTTCGGGAGCGACTCCACCTATCTGAGCCCCGGCGCACAGCTCGCCAAGATCGCTTTCGCGGATATCGGCGAAGAAGCGAAAAAGCAGATCCTCGCATCGAACGCTCGCCGGGTGTTCGGAAAGAGCATCGCGGCGAGTAAGGCCTAGCGAACCTACATGGAAGTAACGACCCGTTTCGAGGGGCAGGCGCTTCCCGGTCGCGGCGCTGCGTTGATCGGCTCCAAAACCCCGGTTAGCCTGCATTTCTCACCACCCGACGGTCGAAGCACACGATACGAGCGCCAGGACTTCGTTGCGCTTGCTTGCCGTGCTCAACGTACTGTTCAAGTACGCCTGCGCGCGCCAAGCGGCTCGCGCCTCGTCTCCTGACAGCCCTCTCACGCACTTCGCCTCGCCACGTGGTGAGACATGCAGGCTAGCGGCCCCTATGACTACGGCTCGGTCATGCATTACTCCTGGATCGGCCCGGCGGAGACGATCCCGCCCGGCATAGAGCTCGGAAGAGGCGGCCCGAAGCTCGGAAGAGGATCGAGTACGGGGCTCTCCGCCGGGGATATCGACGGCGTCAATCGGCTCTACGGGGAAATACCTGCCGAAACGACGATCACGACGAATCCCGAGGGCCTGCTGATCGAAGTTGACGGCAAAGCCTCGAGATCCGCAACTCGGGCCAAGGGACGCTGAACTACCAGATCGACACGGACCAATCCTGGCTCTCCGTCCGTTCTACCCCTCAAGCGTGGCTGTGGATGCGGCCGACAACCTCTACATCGCCGATCCTTTCAACATCCGCATTCGCAGGGTCAACTCCGCGGGTACCGTCTCCATCGTCGTTGGAAGGTGAGGTACTTTGGGAGGCAGAGGAGGCTGCGGCCCTGCTATACTCTGTGGAATAGCTTACTACTGCCCAGGAGATCATACCGTCATGAAACATCGTCACTCCCTATTGCTGATTCCCTTAATTCTGCTGGCCGCCGCTCCTGCTTTCGCCGACCATCCGGATGCCGAAGCGCTGACTTGCGCCGATCGCTCGGTCAGCGCCAGGGCCGTGCGCACGACACAGGACGTCCAGGCGTTCGTGCAGTGCGCCTACGAGTACGCCCAGGAAATGGGTCTGAAGGAGGCCCGCCGCGCCTTCAACGAAGACGAGCGTTGGAAAAGCGGCCCGATCTATGTCTTCGTCTCCGAAGCGACACCCATGAGCGATCAGGCTCGACTGTTCATCTTCCCACCTACCCCGGAGAGGGAAGGGACCTCGCTGGGACTGCTGATCGACGCCTACGGCAACGACTACTACAAGGAACAGCACCGGATCGTGAGCGAATTCGGCGCGGGCTGGCTCTACTATTCCTTCACCAATTTCACTACGGGCCGGGACGAGCCGAAGCTTGCCTATATCAAGAGCATCGACTGGTACGGGACGCCGGCCGCGATCGGCGCCGGGATCTACCTCCGCGATATTCCGGGCACGTGCGAGAGCGAAGATGTCAACGCCATGGCGCTCGAGGACAACCCCTCCGAGGAGAGGCTGCGGGAGTTCGTCCGATGCGCCGCCATGGAGCTGGAATCGAAAGGCTATTTCGCCACGATCACGCTGGGAGCCGATCCGCGTTGGAAGCATGGCTCGATCTACCTGTTCGGCCTGGACACCTACGGCAGCGCGCTGTTCAGCGGCGATCCCGACAGCGGGCAGCCGGGCGGCGGCGTGCCGGAGTTGAACGACATGATGGATGGCCCCTTCGGCGGCAGGGACGTGGTGAGCGTGGGGGATGCGTTCGGGGAAACCTTGCTGTACTACACGGCGCGGAATCCCGCCAGCGGCGAGATGCAGGACAAGGTGACGTTCGTCAAGAGAGTGGTAGTCTTCGGCCTGCCGGTGCTGATCGGAGCCGGCTATTATTCGGGCTATGCGCGGCCTGACTACAATCCCTTCCCCTTCTAGGGCAGATCTGCATTTCTCACCACCCGACGGTCGAAGCACACGATACGAGCGCCAGGACTTCGTTGCGCTTGCTTGCCGTGCTCAACGTACTGTTCAAGTACGCCTGCGCGCGCCAAGCGGCTCGCGCCTCGTCCTGGCGGCCCTCTCACGCACTTCGCCTCGCCACGTGGTGAGAAATGCAGGCTGGCAGCCCATGGGAAAAGTCACGCAGGCGGCGTTACGCGCCTCTGGTCCTATTGCGTACTGCCCAGGCGCTTCAGGAAGGAGGCATCTCGCTCTGCGCGCAGCCAAGCGGAAGCGGCGCGTAACCCTTTGGGCGACGGACATTTGCGGCCGTCGGGTTTGTCGTTCGTCGGAAGAGATCACCCGGATCGCCATCCTCCTCACTCCGCGCCGAACGACCGCAGGAGCCCGCCGCACCTCCCACGGGACTTTTACCACGGACTGCTAAGGCACGGGGAAAGGCCGTGTTTCGTGTCTCGGGTTTCGTTATGCGGAAAGCGGAAAGGCCGATCCACCGGACGCCGCCGAGACGCGGCGTTCAGGGCGATGTGAGGCAGAGTACATCAGGCGACCTTGTTTGCCGCAACTTGTGAAACCATGATGGGAGAGTAGGTGTATTAGTGCGTTTTATCGTGCGCGCCAAACTACTCCCGAGTCGTTGAAATCGACTTCCGCCGGATTGCCATGGAAGCCGATACAGAAATCTCAAGAAAGGTCAACTCAACTATGAGGCCGCAACTTTCGTGGAGTTACTGGAAGACGCCCGTGATTTTCGGAGCGAGCTTCTGCATCCTGCAAATCCTGGTGGCGTTCGCGCGATTCGGGGGCCAGAAAGGGTGGATATTGGCCAACCCGTACGAGATACCAGCCATGCTTTTCGGGCTCGCCATGTTCTTTCTGTGCGGCCTGCTGGTGGGTTTGCTGGTGCAACACCTGTTGAAGGGCTCTACCGGAGCCTGGCGCTACGTCTTGCTGGGTGGCGTGGGGCTGGCGACTCCGTTCGCGATCATGTTCAGCTTGAGCGGAGGGTTGCTCGGTCCGCCTGGAGTACTGATCGGAGCTCTGATTCCCTACCTGGCGCTGGTCGGGGTCCCGGTATTGCTCCATCAATCCTGGTTGCACTTTCGCAAGCCCGCGACGCGATGAAAAAGCCGTGATTCGTGTCTCGTGTTTCGTGATTCGTTAAAACCCTTGGCAGGGGGTCTGGTTCGCTCCAGAAGAAGTGTCTGACGGCCAGTGAACCATAAAGGCCGTGTTTCGTGTCTCGTGGACCGCATGGACTTCATCTCGGCGCGTGGTGGGAATGCAGGTTAAACGATCGTTGCCGGGGTTTCCGGTCTGTGTTCGAGTCTGTCGAGGAGGGCGTCGAGCTCCTTGAGCGCCGCAGCCGCGCTGAGCGTCTGCTTCTCCGTCCACCGCCACTCCAGGAGCCTATCGGGAGAGAATGTCACGCCGGGAGTCTCCGCCAAAAACCGCATCAGCCGGGTTGCATCCACCCGCGAGTCTTCGCTGAAGCGCAGCATCCAGCGGCCCCGCTTGCGCTCAATCGACTGGATGCGCATTCTCTCGGCCCGTGATTTGACGAGGGCGTGGTCGGCGAGATGATGCACCGGCTTGGGCAACGAGCCGTAGCGGTCGCGCAACTCCTCGAGCAGGCGGCCGCGATCTTCGCGCGTTCGGATCTCGGCGAGGCGCTTGTAGGCCTGAAGACGTTGTGTCTCGTCGCGGATGTAATCTGTCGGGATGTGCAGGTCCAAGCGCAGCTTGACGGTCGTGCGGGCTGCTTCCTCGACCTCCTCGCCCTCGAGCTTCCGCATGGCCTCTTCCAGCAGACGGCAGTAGGTTTCGAAACCGACGGCGGCAATCTGACCATGCTGCTCGGCGCCCAACAGATTCCCGGCGCCTCGCAGTTCGAGGTCGAGAGCCGCGATCTTGAAGCCCGATCCCAATTCACTGAATTCGCGAAGCGCCGCGAGCCGCTTGCGGGCTGTCGATGACAACTCCACGTCTTCATCGACCAGCAGGTATGCATACGCGCGGCGATTCGAGCGCCCCACACGGCCGCGCAACTGGTAGAGCTCCGACAATCCGAACAGATCCGCCCTTTGAATGAGCATCGTGTTGGCCAACGGGATGTCGAGTCCGTTCTCGACAATCGTCGTCGACAACAGAACGTCGTACTCATACCGCATGAACTTGAAGATCACTTTCTCTAGTTCCCTGGTCGACATCTGACCATGACCGACCCCGATACGCGCCCGCGGCACAAGCTTCTGCAAGTAAGCGGCAATCCGCCAGATGGTTTCAACCCGGTTATAGATGAAATACACCTGGCCCTTGCGGGCCAGCTCGCGTTCGATGGCGTCTCGAATGATCTGGTCCGACGACGGCGCGATGACGGTTTGAATGGCGAGCCGGTCGCGGGGCGGCGTCTGGATGATCGAGATATCCCGCAAGCCCACCAGCGACATCTGAAGCGTTCTCGGAATCGGGGTCGCGGTGAGCGTGAGCACGTCCACGTTCTTGGTGAGTTGCTTCAAGCGCTCCTTGTGGCGGACTCCGAAGCGTTGTTCCTCATCGACAATCAAGAGTCCGAGATCCGAAAAACCGACATCCTTGGACAGCAAGCGATGGGTGCCGATCAATACATCGATCCTGCCCTCGGCAAGCCTCTCGAGAATGTCCTTCTGCTGCGAGCGAGTCCGAAACCGCGTGAGGCTTTCGATCTCGATAGGGAACGAGGCGAAGCGCTGTGAAAACGTCTCGTAGTGCTGAAACGCGAGAACCGTCGTCGGCGCGAGCAAGGCGACCTGTTTGCCATCTCCCAATGCCTTGAAAACGGCCCGCATGGCCACTTCCGTCTTTCCGAACCCGACATCGCCACACACCAGCCGGTCCATCGGCCGGTCCGACTCCATGTCCTTCTTGATGTCCTTGACGGACTGAATCTGATCCGGGGTCTCGGTGAACTCGAAAGCCTCTTCGAACTCCCGCTGCCAATTGCTGTCCGCTGAAAACGCAAACCCAGGCGTCTTGCCTCGCGCGGCGTGGAGCTTGATCAGCTCATCAGCCATGTCGAGAAGCTTCGCCTTGACGCGGGCTCGGGTGCGAGACCAGGTCTGTCCACCCATGCGGTCAAGCGGCGGCGGCTTCCCACCGGCGCCGTGATACTTCTGGATCAAGTCGAGCCGATGCAGCGGCAGATAGAGCCGGGCGCGTTCGGCGTACTCGATCAGCATCAAGTCTTCGCGCCGTCCAGCGTGCTCGATCTGCCGCAGTCCGACGAACCGCCCGATACCATGCTCGGCGTGGACGACCAGATCGCCTTCCTTGAGATCCTGCAGGTCGGAAAGGAAGGTCGAGCGAGCTGATTTGCCTTTCTTCGGACGCGCAACCAAGTCGGAAGATGCGAACAGATCTTCGTGACCGTAAAGGACGAGGTTGCTATCCGGAAGCGTCACGCCGCGGCGAATCGGCGATTCCACCAACATGACATTGGCCAGCGGGCCGGCCAGGCGGGCTTTCTCCTCGAGATAGGGACTGGCCGCCTTGAAAGGGTCTTTCAGGCTGAGTTGAAAGCCGATTTCGTTTTCCGTGAGAATGTCAGCGAGCCGCTCTACGTCGCCGGGGGAATGCCCGGCGATCAAAGCTCGTCGTCCGCTGCTCACTTGAGCCTGCAATTCGCGCACGAAGTGCGGCACGTTTCCCTGGAAGTTCGGCGTAGGGTGTGTCCCGAGATGCAACCCCGGTTCGCCAGCGGTTTCGACCGCAAGCTCTTCCAGGAGCAACTGGGTACCTCGTTGCGCTTCTTCGGCGAAGCCTGACGGCGTGAAGTAGAAATTCGCGGGGGCCGGTCCGACGCCGCCCGACGCCTCGTAGCCGTCTTCGAGTTTCTCCCACAGCTTTTCGCCATCGGCCTGAATCGCCGCTCGCTCGGACCAGACCATCAGCGGGTTGTCGAACAGATCCAAAATCGAGCCCGTGCGCGCCGCGGTGCTCTGCGCACTGAACTCCCAGCCAAGAGGAAGGAGCTCGGGATCCCCCGCATCTCCGTCCGTGTTCTCATCGACTTGGCCCGGCGCCGCCACGGGATATTCCGTCAACGGGAGCAACAAGGCCTGATCCACCCGCTGGATCGATTTCTGGTTCTCCGCATCGAAGAACCGGATCGATTCGACCTGATCACCCAACATCTCGATACGAACCGGATGCGGCGCTTCGGGAGAATACACGTCGATGATCCCGCCTCGCAGGGAGAACTGTCCGACCATCTCGACGGGATCCTGCTTCTCGTAGCCGACCGAGGCGAGGCCTTCGAGCAGATCTTCGACGAAGAACTCGTCTCCGATTTCAATCCTCCAAGCGAGATTACGAAGGAACGCCTTCCGAGGGATCTTCATCAACGCGGAGCGAATCGGGACAACGGCGATCGAAGCGGCGCCTTCGACGATGCGCCACAGCCCGATACCCCGCCGCTCGCTGACTTCCGGGTGCGGGGACTGTCCGTGATACGGAAGAACCTCGTGAGCGGGGAGAACGAAGGGCGGCCCGCGATGTTTCGAGAAATCGAGCAGATCGTGAAACGCCGTGAGCGTCTCGCAAAGCGCCTCGGCAACGGGATTCGACTCAACCAGCAAGACCATCGGCCGGTCGGTCTGCTTGTACAGCAGGAGCAAGTAGAGGGCCTTAGCCGTGGCGTTGAGTCCCGACAGCCGCAGTGTTTGCGGCTCAGACCTCCGGACGGCGCTTTCCAGCGCCAGCAACGCAGGGTGGCGCGAAGCCACATCGAAGAAATCAGTGAGGCTAACCTGCATTTCTCACCACTTGTCGGCCGGAGAACACGGTAAAAAGGCCGGGATTCGTTTTTCGTGACTCGTGATTCGTGAAAAACCTTACAGGCCGTGTTGCGCGAGCCAAGCGACTCGCGCCTTTTTCCTCCGCCCGGCTTGCGCCTTTTTTCTCCGCCCGGCTCACGCCTCGTCCTGACGGCCCTCTCACACACTTCACCTCGCCAGGTGGCGGGAAATGCAGGCCAACGGGAATCAAGGGTTTCGATCGAGGATGGCCTGCACCAGATCGGTCGTGGAGTAACCCGGCTCGATCGGAATGGGAAAAACCCGTCCTCCGGACTCTTCGACGATCTCACGACCTGCGATCCAGTGACTCCAGTCCGAACCCTTGACGAGAACGTCGGGAAGCAGCTTTTCGAGGAGCTCGCACGGCGTCTCCTCGTCGAAGACCGTCACCGCATCCACCGCCTCCAGCGAGCCCAAGATGGCTCCCCTTTCCTCGGCCGGCAGAATCGGACGCGCATCTCCCTTCAGGCGACGTACGCTCTCGTCTCCGTTGATTGCTACCACCAGCACGTCTCCATGCTCGCGCGCTGTTTCGAACAGGCGGACGTGGCCGGGGTGCAAGAGGTCAAAGCAGCCGTTCGTGAACACGACGGTCCGCCCCTCTTCGCGCCAGGCACGGCGTTTCTCGATCAAGTCAGAACGCTTCAAAAGAGGTCCCATGGAAGAGCAAGAGCCGTCTCGGGTAAGTCCCGGTGGAGAGGAATCCATTGTACCGTCCGCATGATTGGCATCCAGCACGCTCGAAAACCGCGAAACTAGCCTGCATTTCCCACCACCCGACGGTCGAAGCACGCGATACGACCGCCAGGACTTCGTTGCGCTTGCTTGCCGTGCTCAACGTACTGTTCAAGTACGCCTGCGCGCGCCAAGCGGCGCGCGCCTCGTCCTGACAGCCCTCTCACGCACTTCGCCTCGCCACGTGGTGAGAAATGCAGACTAGGAGTCTGTCCCACAGGAATCAGAGCTGTCGTTGGGTGCGATTGGATCAT
>JAPPLB010000140.1 GCA_028819575.1 Bryobacterales bacterium
CCTTTTTCCTCCGCCCGGCTTGCGCCTAGTCCTGACGGCCCTCTCACCCACTTCGTCTCGCCATGTGGTGAGAAAAGCAGGTTAACTGTGGAATTCCGGTCTTGTCCGTAACTTTCAGCAGTATCCGGCGTTCTTCAAACCGGCGAATGGATCCACTCCTCAACTCGGCAGTCAGGATTCGCGATGGCGCAAGCGACGAAGATCATTGAACGATGGGCACAGGAGAGCCCCACCGGCGAGGCGCCACCGACGCCGGCTGAACGGAAATCGAGGCGCCGCCCCTGGCTATAATGAATCTTCCATCCTGCCCGCCTTCCGGCTTAAGCTCGGAGTCCTTGTTTGTCCCTCGAAGATCGCCTTTTTGAGCGGCGCTATCAGAAGATCCATGAGATCGAAGCGCTGGGTTTTGCGACCTACCCACGCAAGTTCGACTATACGCATACGGCGGGCGAAATCCGCACGAACTACGGACCTTTGAGCGGCGAGGACCTCGAGGCACGGGCTGTCCAAGTACGCGTCTGCGGCCGCCTGATGACAGTGCGGCGACAGGGCAAGGCGGGGTTCTGCCACCTCCAGCAGCAGGGCGAACGGCTGCAGGTCTACGTCCGCAAGGACGAGGTTGGCAACGCCGCATTCGAGCTCTATAAGAAACTCGACGCCGGCGACGTCATCGGCGTCGAGGGCCCTTTGTTCCGGACCCGTACCGGCGAGTTGACCGTTCGCGCGCATCGCCTCTCTTTCCTGGCGAAGGCGTTGCTCCCCATGCCGGAAAAATGGCACGGACTGAGAGACGTCGAGATTCGCTACCGCCAGCGCTACCTCGATCTCGTCACGAACGATCTCGTCCGTGAGGTGTTCGTCAAGCGAGAAAGGATCATCCAGGCGTTACGACAGGCGCTCGTCGAGCGCGGCTATCTCGAAGTTGAGACGCCCATGATGCAGCCCATTTACGGCGGCGCCCTGGCGCGGCCTTTCCAGACGCATCACAACGCCCTCGACGTTGATCTCTATCTTCGCATCGCGCCCGAACTGTACCTCAAGAGGCTCATCGTCGGCGGCCTCGACCGCGTCTTCGAGATCAACAAGAACTTCCGAAACGAGGGCCTCTCGATGCGCCACAACCCGGAGTTCACGATGCTCGAGTTCTATCAGGCCTACAGCGATTACAAAGACCTGATGGACTTGAGCGCAGTGCTGCTTCGGTCCGCTGCCGAAGCCGCCAATAGCGGCAGCCCCGAGGTCGAATTCAAAGGCCGGAAGATCGACTTCAGCAAGCTGCAACGCCTTTCGATGAAGGAGGCCATCGTCGAGTTCTGGCCGAGCGACAACACACGCCCCAGGCCTGACGATCTGAATGACCCTGAACGCGTCACCACGTTGGTCGACATCTACAACACCACGATCGGCTCCACACTGCCGCTTCCGGCGAACGCCTCACCTGGCGCCTGCATCCAGGCACTGTTCGAGCATGCCTGCGAGGAAAACATGATCCAGCCAACGCTCATCTACGACTACCCGGTCGAGGCCTCACCGCTTTCGAAAAAAAAGCCCGACGACCCGAATTGGGTCGAGCGCTTCGAGATTTATGCCGGCGGGATGGAGATCGCCAACGCCTATTCCGAGCTGAACGACCCTCAGGAACAGCGCCGGCGCTTCGAAGAGCAAGTCGATCAACGGGCGCAAGGCGAGCACGAAGCTCACGAAATGGACGAGGACTACATCCGCGCCCTCTGCTACGGAATGCCGCCGACCGCTGGCGAGGGTATCGGCATCGACCGCCTCACCATGCTCCTCACGGACTCGCATACGATCCGCGACGTCGTGCTCTTCCCGTTGCTGCGGCCTGAGGGGGAAATCGGCGTCGCCGAGCGACTGCGCGGCATGGACGAAACGACCAACAACGAAGAGCAGCACGCAGACTGACTCCCATGTCGCTCGAGATGTTCGTTGCCCGCCGCTACCTGCGGGCCAAGCGCCGCGAGCGTTTCATCTCGCTCGTCACCGCTCTCTCGGTCGTTGGCGTCGCCACCGGCGTCGCGGCCCTGGTGATCGCGATGGCGATCAACAACGGCGTCGAGCAGGATCTCCGACGCTACCTGCTCGGGGCGACGGCCCACGTCCAGCTCCTCGAAAAATCACGCCAGGGCATCACAAACTGGCGCGAGTTCATCAAGGAATTCGACGGCATCAGCGACGTTGCCGCGTCCGCACCCGCCCTTTACGGCGAAGTGATGATCGTCGGCCTACTGCGCAGCGGCTTCGCCAATCTGAAGGGTATCGAACCTGCTCGCGAACTCGATGTCGCCGGTATGCTCGCCGACCTCAAAGAGGGCTCCGTCGACGACCTCGAACGGGCGGACGACTTCCCCGGCATCATCCTGGGCACCGACCTCGCCGAGCACGTCGGGGTCGGCATGAACCACCTCGTGACGGTGATGAACCCCCAAGGCGAGATGACCCCGTGGGGCCCGATCCCCAGCGAGAAGCGTTTCCGCGTCGCCGGCATCATGGAGTCCGGCTTCTACCTCTACGACAAAGCCTGGGCGATCACAACACTCAAGTACACCCAGCAGGCGCTCAATCAGCCCGATGTCATCAATGCCGTCGAATTCAAGATCGACGACCTGAAGCAGGTTGAAGCCGTGGGAGGGCGGCTCGAAGCCGTCGCCGGCAGTGATTTCAGCGCAACCAACTGGAAGGAACAAAACGCCCACATCTTCCGGGCTCTGGAAGTCGAGAAGCTTGTCACCGCCATCACCATCGGGCTCATCATGCTTGTCGCCGGGCTCAACATCCTCACGTCGCTCGTGATGATGGTCATGGAAAAGCGAAAGGACATCGCCATTCTCAAATCGCTTGGCGCCTCACGGAGACAAGTCCGCAAAATATTCACCCTGCAGGGGATCGTTATCGGCGCCACCGGCACTGCCGCCGGACTCGTGCTCGGACATGCCGCCGCCTGGATTTGCAACTCCTATAAGCTGATCCCGCTCGAAGCGGAAATCTACGGTCTGAGCCATGTCCCCTTCGCCCCGCGTCTGATTGATGCGGTTCTGGTAGGGCTGGCTGCGTTGCTGATGAGCTATCTGACGACGATCTACCCATCAGGATCGGCCATCCGCATCGCTCCCGCCGAAGTCCTGCGGTATGAGTAAAGCCCGCAGGGCGGGGCTATTCTATCTGACTCGAACTCGGCTCGCTCTTATATTTCTCATACAACCCTGCCACGTCGGCCGACTTCACGTCACCCGGATGGATCACAACGCGGTACAGAAACCGCAGCGACTCGCCCGACTGCAGAGTGATGCTGCCGTCCTTCGAATCATCCGCGTAGAAATGGTGCTCGCCGAAAATGTTCGCTGCGAAAAGCCCGTAGCTGCGCACGTGCCAGTACGTCGGATGTTTAGGGTTCGACGGGTGGTCGAAGATCGCGATGCCGAGTTTCTCACCGTCGATCTCGCCGCTGTAGTCCATCCACGGTGAGCGCTTCCCCCACACGGCCTTCTCGCCGGATTTGCCGTTGGCGGCGGTGAGAACACCCGTACGCGTAACACCGGTAGCACGCGCATGCTGCTCTTCGAGCGGTGTAGCGACGCGTATGGCGAAGGTGCCTTCCTTGGTGTCACCGAAATGCACTTCGCCGCCCAGCGCCGTCAGCCGAAGATCGAAGTCAATTACACGATTCGGACCAGCGGCATGAAAGCGCATCCTGCGATCCTCTTGAACGATCGGCTTGCCGTTGTGGTCCTTCCAGACAAAGCTGCCGACGATGCTGTCACCTTCGGTGCGCACCTCGCCGGGCGAAACCGTCCCCTTGCGGGGAAAATCACGGTCTGGTTCGTTTGCCCAGAAATCGGCGCCGTTCACTTCGCCGTGGGTAAACCACAGTCCGCGGTGGTGCGGGTGGTCCTGCCGCTCTCCCTCGATGTCCTCCATTGGATAGTGCCGTGTGACGATGGTGCCGCTGGCAGCGCGGAGCGGGTGTAGATAGGGCTTCGGCGCTCCGTCACCGTAGTAGAGCGTCGTAAACGGCTTTCCGTCGATGTGGACTCCGATCTCGCCATCTTCCTCGGTGAATTTCACCTGTCCGGCAGGCGAGCAGGCCAACAGAAGAATAAGAGCAAGAAGACAAGCCTGGATTCGCATGCTCATAGTGGATCACACTTACCCGCGTTGGGGAAACCGGAGGCGCAGAAGAGTCACTGGTCGCGTAGCGGACACCAGGGCCGAGTCCCGTCTATTGATCTTTGTCCTGCGCGCGCGAGGAAAGCTTGACGCCGATTTTCGAGAGTTTGCCCTCTAGCTTGGCGATCTCTTTGGGATCGCGGTCTGCCGCGGGACCACTATTCCATTCTTCGATCGAAAGTTCCCAGTGCTTCCGTGCTTGCTCGACCTTGCCCTGCTCGAAATAAACGTCGCCCAAGTGAGAGTGAACGATAGGGTCCCGTTTGACTTTCTCGAGCGAACGAACCAAGTAACGCTCGGCCAAGTCGAACTTTTTTTGGCGATAGTACACCCAGCCCAGTGAGTCGAGATAGGCTCCGTTTTCCGGATCGAGGTCCAGCGCGCGCTGAATCATGTCGTGGGCCTCGTCGAGCTTCTTGTTGATATCGGCCAACATGTAACCGAGGTAGTTGAGCGCCGAAGAGTTGTCGGGGTCCTTCTCGAGAAGCTCGCGAAATTTCTTCTCCGCATCGTCATAGCGCTTGGCGCGCTCAAGGACCGCGCCGAAGGTGAACAGCGTCGAAAGTCTCTGCTCATCGGTCTCAGCCGAGTCGGCAGCTTTCTCGACGGTCGCGATCGCATCGTCGTAGCGCTTACCCTTTTCATAAACGTGCGCGAGCGCGAGCAGGGCGCGGCGATTGTCCGGTTCACTCCTGAGGATCTCCTTCAGCAACCGGCTGCCCTCCCGCCAGTCGCCCGTCTCCGCAAGAAGACCTGAGCGTTGCATGATCAGCGACCGGTTCTCAGGAAACTCTTCAGCGCCTTCGTCAGCGACTCGGATAGCGTTCTCATAGTCGCGGTGAAATCGATACGTATCCACCAAGTGCGAGATTACTCGGGGTTTGGAGTCCGGGTCGACTTGTCCCAGCTCCCGAAACGTATCAACGGCGCGTTGGACGTTCCCTTCATCCCGGTACAACATGCCGAGTTGCTCAAGGAAGAGTCCGCGGTTCCTCTTCTCACGCTGTGTGTAGCCATCCTTACGAGTCTGCTCCAACAGCGTTACGAGTTCCTCGATCGCTCTGGACGTTTTGCCTTCGGCCTCATACAGCAGAACGCTGTTGTATTTCACTTCCATCGAGTCTGGGGCCAGTTCGGCAGCCTGATCAAGATGCTTCCGAGCATCCTTGAAGCGCCGCTTCTGACGATAGAGCTGCGAAAGGCGAAGCTGGTATTCGGGGTTGTTGGGTTCTTCGCGAGTCAGCGCCTTGTATTCGTTCAGGGCCTTTTCATACTCTCCGGACAAAGCCCAATTGCGGGCAAGCGAGGCACGCAAGGCAGCGTTGCTCGGGCCCATTTCCCTGACGCGTTCGTAGAGATCGGCGGCCTCGCTATTACGGCCCATCCGCTCGTACAGGTCGGCCAGAGTCGCCAAGTCCTGAGGACCCGCCTCGCCGGAGTCACGGACTTTCTCGAGCGCCTCGACGGCCTCTTCCGTCTTGCCTTGAGAAAGATACAATCGCGCCAAGTTCGCCAAGCCTTCGGCCGAATCAGGGTCGATCTCCAGCAACCTGTTCAAAACCCCCTCGGCTTTGCCCGGCTGCTCCAAGGCTTGATAGAACCCGGAAAGCTTCAGCAGGGAGTCCTTATCGTTTGGCTCGATTTCGAGAATCTTCTCGTGCTGATTGACGGCACGGTCCAACAAGTCACGATCGACTCCGGCGCGGCGGCCATTGGTCGCATAGGCGGCAAGAAAGCGACCTAACGTACGGCGCACTTCGATGCTGTCAGGATTCTTCGCAAGAGCCGATTCGGCTTCGGCAACAGCTTTGTCGAGCCGGTCCGTGCGTCCATAGAAGCGAATCAGCTCGATGCGCAGAAACTCCGAGTCCGGATCGGCAGCGATGGCTGCCTTGTATTCCTCAAGGGCCTTGTCCCAGTATTCACGGCGGCCATACTGGCCGGCACGCTCCATGTTCAGGTGAGCCAAAGCGTAGTGGTAGTAGGCCTTGGCTCGATCCGACTTCGCCGCCGTTTCTTCCTCGTTAGCTGCTCCGAGTCCATCGGGAAGGAAGAGAATCGTCAACAGGGCGAGTAACGCACCCCTCGCGAGATCCTGGGGAGTAGTCGTCAAGAGTATTCCTCTGATTGCCGGAGAACAGTGTACAGACGTTCAGAATAAAGTATAGCCATAGCTGTGCCTCGTCGTTGGCTATGCACCATGGTAGTGTCCCCATAGCGCACTTGTGCGCACTACCTCACTATCTGAAACAGCGACGCGCCGATGTTTCGTGCCTGGCTCGGGGCCGCCCTACTCCTCTTCGGGGGGAATGTGCTCGCTCCGCGGCCCAATATGGATGTGTGGCCCGGTCGACTGCCCAGGCACGCTGCTGCGAAAAGCAATGAACGGGATGTCCCACTCGTAAAGCAGGTCGATAACAAACATGCCTTCCGGGTCGTCGGGGTGCAGCGCCACGTCAACACGGTATGTGTGGTCGTAGCCCAGCGAGCGATGAAGCGCCGTGGCTCCGTCCGCACTGATCGGCAAGCCGTGCCCGAACTCGGAGTAGAAGGCCTCATCAACAGAAAGTATTTGCTCCCGCCACTCTTCGCTTTCACTCATGTAGGCGAATGCCAGCTCTTCTTCCTTCAGTGCATCCACACGCCCCTCGGCTCTGGCCATTACGGCCATCTCACGAACGAGTTGCGCCCGCTTCCCGGCGAGTTCGAAACGCCGCTCGGCGAACTCGGCCGATTCCTTCGTCTTCCCGAGTTGCTGCAGAGGCAGCACACCCGCCTCGGCAAGCTTGCGAGCGCGGGCCAAGTCTGCGCGGGCCAGATCACGCAGATTCGTCACCGCTCGCATCATCTCCGGAATCTGACCTACCGTGAGGTCACGATCCACCAGAGTGTCACGGACTATGCCCTCGAGTCGGGCGCGCTCACGTTCATTCGCCGCCTGTTTGAGGGCGTTACGAGGCAGAACACCCTGCTCCACAAGCGCGTTAAGGCGATCCTCCTCAGGGCTCACAGGGGGCGGGTCGTTGGCGAACAGAATCGACACACAAAACCCCAGCACCGCGATGGTGTAATACAGCCGCAATCGAAACACCGGAAAATGCGACTCCATTCTACCCGCTGATTGTTCGTTAGGAGTAAGATAGGGCAACGGGGAACCACCATCTTTATGTTCGATTGGGAGGCCGCGGTTCATGCGGCGCGGTCACGCAAAGCGCAAGATATCCTCGTTCTTGATATTGCGGTCGTCAGTTCGTTCACAGACAAATTCATTCTCTGTACCGGCGCCAACTCGCGACAGGTGCAGGCCATCTCAGAAGCGATCGAGCAAAGTCTGAAAAACAGTGACACTCGTCCGCTTGGCGTCGAAGGTTATGCTAACGCCGAATGGATTCTCATGGACTACGGCGACTTCGTTGTACACATCTTCTCGCCAGCGGCCCGCGAGTTCTATTCGCTTGAACGGCTTTGGAAGAATGCGCTACGCGTCGAAATCCCCGAGTCGACATTGGTATAACCGCGTTCTGAGGGGCGCCGGCGCCACGATCTTCTCGCTTTGAAAATCCGCTTATATTACATCGGCAAGCCCCGCAGCCGAGAAGCAAACCTGCTCGCAGAAGAATACGCCAAGCGTATCTCTCGTTTCTGCCGTTTTGAAATGATTTCGGCGAAGAACGAGAAGGCGATCGCTCCGGTTCCAAAGGCTTTCAAGGTCGTGCTTGATCCAGGCGGACAGGCGATCACCTCCCAAGAACTGGCCGACCTGATCAAAGCAAAAAGCGGTGAAATCCACTTCTCCATCGGCGGCGCTGACGGATTCACCGATTCGTTCCGGGCGCAAGCCGATCAGCTTCTCTCGCTATCGAAAATGACCCTGCCACACGAACTCGCCCGCGTAGTTCTCGCCGAACAGATCTACCGGGCGTTCACGATTCTTCATCATCACCCCTATCCCCGATAGCCATTGACATCGTCTTCAGGGATGCCTTGAAATAACCGAAATGCCGCTAACGCGCGGGACGAAAAACAGGTTCGATGGTCAGTCATTGCGCGAAAATCTCGTTTGTCGTTTCTCTTCGTTCCGCTCAAAAGCGAGCTGAATCAAACGATCAACCAGTTCCGCGTACGCAACCCCGCTGGCCTCCCAGAGTTTCGAGTACATGCTGATTGACGTAAAACCGGGCATGGTGTTGATCTCGTTGAGAAGAATGCGCCCGGTTTCGTCTTCAAGGAAGAAGTCGACACGCGCCAGCCCCGAACCGTCGATGGCCTGGAAGGCTCCTACCGACATGCGCTGCACTTTCTCCACCTGCTGTCCAGTAAGAGGCGCCGGAATCAGCAGATCGGAGGAGTCATCGATATACTTGGCTTCGTAGCTGTAGAATTCGGAGCCGGGCTTGATCTCACCGGGAACCGACGCTTGCGGATCGTCGTTGCCGAGCACGGAACACTCGATTTCACGGCCTCGGATTGCGGGTTCGACGATCAGCTTGCGATCGAACTCAGCCGCCAAGTCGAGGGCTTTGCAAAGGCCATCGCGGTCGTTCGCCTTGGAGATTCCCACGGACGAGCCGAGGTTCGCAGGCTTCACGAACATCGGGTACCCGAAGCGTCCTTCCAGCTCTGGAACCGACGCGGCGCGCCTGGACCGCAAGACGGCCAGATGATCAACGGTCGCCAGACCGCGTTCGCGGAAGAGGCGCTTCATCACGTCCTTGTCCATCCCCACCGCTGACGACAAGACTCCGGCGCCCACGTAGGCCACGTCCGCGAGCTCAAGAAGTCCCTGAATGGTCCCATCCTCGCCGAAAGAGCCGTGCAGAACGGGGAAGACAACTTCAACTCCGGAAGTCACGCCGGGCTCTTTCGACAACACCGCCGCCGTCCCGGTCGACAACGATTCCCGAGCTGCGGCAGGCAAGAGCCGCGCCGATTCACCCGGTCTCAGCCAGCACCCCTCCCGCGAGATCGCGACGGGGATGACGTCATATTTCTCCCGGTCAAGCGCTTGCAATACCGAAGCAGCCGACCGGATCGACACGTCGTGCTCACCGGAACGGCCGCCAAACAGGACGGCGATGCGAATCTTTCTCATGACAGGGACGAGAGAAATCCAAGCAGGCTAAGGATGCATCCGATAGAGCATTCGCGGGAAGGCAATCGTCTCACGGACATGCTCCAGACCGCAGATCCATCCAACGCAGCGTTCGATCCCGAGCCCGAAACCGCTATGAGGCACGCTGCCATACTTTCTCAAGTCCAAGTACCACTCGAACGCTTCTCGCGGCAGGTGATGTTCTTCCAGTCTTTTCACCAGCAATTCGTAGTCATGAATGCGTTGACCGCCACCGATCACTTCGCCATAACCCTCCGGCGCGAGCACGTCCACCCCTAACGCCAGCTCAGGGCGTTCCTCGTCCGGCTGCATGTAGAAAGCCTTGATCGCCATCGGAAAGCGGTGCACTATCACCGGCTGGTCGAAGTCCTCACTCAAGAGAGTCTCGTCCGTTCCACCGAAATCTCCACCCCACTCGAAGGCGACGCCTTTTTCCTTGAGCCGCTCGACGGCGTCGTCATAACTGATTCGCGGAAACGGTTTCACAACCTTCTCGAGCTGTGAGGTATCCCGCTCCAATGTCTTCAGCTCAGAAGCCCTTTCCTGGAGCACGCGCTGGATCACAGAGACCAGAAAATCCTCTGCCAAATCCATTACGTCGTCGATCGTGGCGTACGCCATTTCCGGCTCGACCATCCAGAACTCCGTGAGATGCCGCCTCGTTTTCGACTTTTCGGCGCGGAACGTCGGGCCAAAGCAATAGGTCTTCCCGAGGGCCGCGGCCGTCGCCTCGTTATAGAGTTGACCCGACTGTGTCAGGTACGCACTGCCATAGTCGAAATAGGGAATTTCGAACAGAGTGGTGGTCCCCTCGCATGCGGCAGGCGTCAGAATCGGAGTATCCACAAGAGTGAAGCCGTTGTTATCGAAGTAATCCCGAACCGCCCGAATCAACTCATGACGCACCCGCAGGATAGCGTGCTGCCGCCGGCTGCGAAGCCACAGGTGCCGCTGGTTCATCAAGAAATCAACGCCGTGCTCTTTAGGTGTAATCGGGAACGGGTCTTCCGCCGATACCTGCTGGAGGATGCGGATATCGCTGACCTCCATCTCGAACCCACCCGGAGCCCGATCTTCTTTATGGAGCTCGCCTGTCACCTCAACCGACGATTCGTGCGTCAGGTGCCGGCAGCTTTCGAAAGTCTCGGGCGCCACCGCGGCTTTGACAACGACACCCTGCATGAAGCCTGTCCCGTCGCGAAACGTGGGAAAAAGGATCTTGCCCGAGCGGCGCAGGTTGTGCAGCCAACCGCGAAGCCGAACCGTTTGACCGTCGAATCCGGAGGCTCTGTCGATGTGGATCAGCGGAGGAGCATCCGCCATCTACAACCCCTCCAGTCGGTTCAGAGTATGGCGTGCCTCCACGAGCGGGTCTGCCATGGACGCATCGTCCCTCAATTCCATCACCATCGGCACGTCCTCGGGGAGAGAACGCAGCAACTTCATCGTCGGCGCCCATGGCACCGAGCCGATGTCCGAATGCAACGGAAAGAGATGCATGTCCCGCTCGCCGTCATTGTCATGGACATACGTTGAGCGGATTCGGTCTTTCATCAGCCGAAACTCGTGATCGACTCCCTCCTGCAAGTGCGCATGTCCGATGTCGAAACAGAACGAGAGGGGTAGATGGGTCGACTCGATCAAATGCAGGAGCTGCCGTGCGGACGAGAACTCGTTGGACGTGTTCTCAACAAGAATCTCGACCCCGAGCTGCTTGCCGAAAATGTTCAATTCATCCAAGCAGTTGAAAGCGGCATCCAGCTTGGCCAGATCATACTCTTCATCCGCCATGCCGATGTGCTGCACCAGATAACGGAAGGGGATGGTGTCGGCGATCTCGATGGCCCGCTTGATCTCGTCGGTGGCCTTGATGCGCCGCACCTTGGACGTCTCTGTAATCGACACCACGGCGTGAGGTCCGCTTCGTCCCCACGCGTCGTCGCTGAACAAAGGGGAGTGGAGCGAGTGAACCGTCATCTCCGAGTCTCGCAGCCAGTAACCCAACTCTTCGATTTGGCTCTTGTTGCGGTAATCCAGATGCTGCCGTGCGCAGAACAGTTCAATCTCATCGATCCCACTTTGCAGAATACGGTGGAGCAGAGCCACCGTGACACGTTGTTCCACAAAGAGATAGGTCGAAAGGACGTGTCGCACGAGTATCGCGGAGCTCAAAGGTGGATGTAGCGCAAAGCCCGCCGCAGATCAGGACTGATTGTAGCGGAACACAGCCCCGCAATGAGGTTGTATCCCGTGAGCAGACTAACCTGCTTTTCTCACCACACAACGTCCGAAGCACGCGATACGACCGCCATGACTTCGTTGCGCTTGCTTGACGTGCTCGACGTACTGTCGAGTACGCCTGCGCGCGCCAAGCGGCTCGCGCCTTTCTCCTCCGCCCGGCTTGCGCCTCGTCCTGACGGCCCTCTCACGCACTTCACCTCGCCGCGTGGTGAGATATGCAGGCTAAAGTTGTTGCATTGCATCCGGATTGACATCGTCATGTTTTTGAAAACTCTTGAACCTGCTGCGTATCGACATTCGAGGGCAAACCCGCTTCGCTTTTCAGCGGTTTCGGGAAGACCCGTTTGATGCGAGTCTGCACTTCAAGTGTGTGGATGATGAGGGCCGAAACAGGATCGGCTATCGCGAACTCGACATCCTTGACGGCGATCAAATCACTTGGTTCAGCAGCAGTTTGCACTCCGACAGCTCGAAGATCGTCCGACCGTCCCGGACCGGACGCTTACCGACAACTCGCTACACTAAGTCCTTTACTGACACTCTCATGAGCGATCAGAAGTTTCAGAAAGCGCAGCCGATCGTCAATTTCGCGGAGGTCGAATCCTCGATCCAGAAGTTCTGGCAGGACAACCGTATCTTCGAGAAGACGATCGAGAGCCGCCTGGGCGGGCCGAGCTTCACCTTCTATGAAGGCCCACCGACGGCCAACGGCCTGCCGCACAACGGGCATGTCCTGACACGCGTTTTCAAGGACGTGTTTCTACGGTACCGCTCGATGAGGGGCTGCCAAGTGCTGCGGAAAGGCGGTTGGGACACTCACGGCCTCCCCGTCGAAGTCGAGGTCGAAAAGGAACTCGGCATCCATGGCAAGGAGGCGATCGAGGAATACGGAGTCAAGCACTTCATCCTTCGCTGCATGCAGTCGGTCTTCCGCTACACCGCCGAGTGGGAGCGAATGACGAACCGTGTCGGCTTCTGGGTTGACCTCGACGAGGCCTACGTCACCTACCACAAGAGCTACGTCGAAAGCGTCTGGTGGGCGCTCTCGGAACTGTTCAAACAAGACCTGCTCTACCAGGGCCACAAAATCGTATGGTGGTGGCCGCAGGGCGGCACGGCGTTATCGTCGGGTGAAGTCGGCCTCGGCTACAAAACGGTCGAAGACCCGGCCGTCTACGTCGCGCTCGAACTCGTCGACGAACCGGGCACGCACCTGGTCATCTGGACGACGACACCCTGGACGCTACCGTCGAATCAATACGTCGCCGTCCGGCCCGACTACGACTATGTGCAGGTCATTGACGGCGATCACAAGCTGATCGTCGCCGACGCCTTGCGCGTGACGTTGGAGCAGAAGTTGGGACGCAGCCTGTCCGTCGAGCGCGGGTTCAAGGGCGAAGCGCTGCTCGGGAAGCGCTACCGCCCTCCTCTTGACTACTACCTGGATCAATATTGGGACAAGAGGGCCGAACTCAAGGACGGCGGCAGCGAGCCTCTGCTGTGGCGCGTACTCGCCGCGGACTTCGTCGAACTCGACCAGGGCACCGGTCTCGTTCACGAATCCCCCGCCTTCGGCGAAGTTGACTACGACCTGCTGCGCAAGCACGCCGAGCGCTTCAAAAACCCGTCGGAGATTCCTCTGCTGTGTCCCGTCAAGCCCGACGGCAGCTTCAATGAAGAGACGCCCGACATTCAAGGCCAATGGGTCAAAGAGGCTGACAAGCAGATTATCCGGACGATGCGCGACAAGGGCATCCTGCTGCACCGCGAAACGTACCGGCACGACTATCCCTTCTGCTGGCGCGCAGATGACGATCCGCTGATCCAATACGCGCGGCCAGCGTGGTTTATCCGTACGACGGCGAAGGTCAGGAACGCGATCGCGAACAGCGACGCCGCCAACTGGCTGCCTCCGCAGATCGGCACGGGCCGCTTCGGCGACTTCCTGAAGAACAACGTGGATTGGGCGCTGTCGCGCGAGCGCTATTGGGGCACACCATTGAACATCTGGCGCAACGACGAGACCGGGAAGATGCAGGCGCCGGCCTCGGTCAACGAAATTCTCGCGAAGAACCCCAATGCGTTCGACCATTTCCACAGGGACCGCGAAAAGGAACCCGAGCTTTCCGACCACCTGATGGTCCACAAGCCGTGGGTTGACGAGGTAACGTTCACCGAGCCGGGCGAGCCCGGAGTGTACCGGCGCGTCCCCGAAGTGATCGACTGCTGGTTCGATTCGGGGTGCATGCCTTTCGCGCAATGGGGCTATCCACACCAGAACCAAGACAAGTTTGCGAACGCGTTTCCAGCCGACTACATCACCGAGGCGATTGATCAAACCCGGGGCTGGTTCTATTCGCAGCTCATGATCTCGACGCTGCTGTTCAGTGAAGAGACGCAGAAGGAACTCGGCCTCGACCCACGGCCGTACCCACATCCGTTCAAGACGTGCATCGTACTGGGGCATGTGACCGATCCCGAGGGCAAGAAGGAATCGAAGTCCAAGGGCAACTACACGCCTCCCGAGGTGATCTTCGACAAGATCGCCCAGGAGTTCGCGGTCATCGATTCCGAGGCCGAGGGCTTTGCCGTCGAGCCCGGCGGCGCGGCCATCGCCCGCGCCGACCTGCAAGCCCTTGACCTGCTTCCCGGCGACGCCATGAAGGTCTATCGCTCGGATCATACGGAGGCAGGCGTCACGGTGAAAATGCAGCCGGGGAAGAAGCTGCCGCGCCGGCTGATCGCGCTTGCCAAGAAGGACCGCGATGCGTTGGGCCTGCGCCCCTGCGAGGCCGGCATCAAGGCCAAGCCCAATGACATCCGGTTCCTGGCGAGCCGCGAGCGCGTGACGATCGAAAGCCCGACTGCCACCGCGCCCGGCGCCGATGCCTTCCGCTGGTTCTTTCTGGCCGGCAATCCGCCGTGGTCGTCGACCCGGCATTCACTGGCCAACGTGCGGACCATCCAGAAGGAGTTCCCACTCAAGCTGCGGAACGTCTATTCCTTCTTCACGATCTACGCCAACATCGACGGCTTCGACCCCGTCACCATGAAGGGCCGGCCCATCGCCGAGCGCTCGCTGCTCGATCGCTGGATCCTCTCCGAGCTCGCGATCATTGCGGAAAGCATCCCGCGGTTCATGAATGACTACAGGGCTTACGAAGCAGCCGGCGAACTCTCGCGCTTCGTCGACGGGCTCTCGAACTGGTACCTGCGCCGTAGCCGCGAACGCTATTGGAAGAGCGAGTTCGACGCCGACAAAGAAGACGCCTACGCCACTCTCTACGAGTGCCTCACCAGTGTCATTGCTCTCGCCGCACCTTTCATCCCCTTCACGACGGAAGAGATCTACCAGAACATCGTCCGGCGCCCGAACGACGGCGCGGCGGAAAGCATCCACCTGTGCAACTGCCCCTCGCCCAAACCGGCAAACGTCGACCGCGCCTTGTCTCAGGAGATGGCGGCCGTTCGAAACCTGGTGTCGCTCGGCCTGCGAGTGCGCACGGAGAACAAGCTCAAGGTGCGCCAGCCGCTTTCGAAAGCCGAGATCGTGCTGCCTGACGACGGCCTGCGAACGCGTCTCGAGCCATACAAGCACTTGATCAAAGAAGAGCTCAACGTGCACGAAGCAGCCTTCGTGCACGGTGACGAAGGACACGTCAGCTACTCCGTCCGACCGAACTTCCGCCGGCTCGGACCCCGCCTCGGCAAGAGGATGCCGCTCGCGAAGAAGGCGTTCCAAGAAGTCGACGGCGGTATGCTCCGCGTCCAACTGCTCAGTACCGGCTGCGCCGAGATTCAAGTCGACGGCGAAGTCCTGAAACTCGGTCCCGACGATGTCGAAGTCCTGGTCGAAGCCGCCGAGCATTTTGCCGCCGCTGGAGATCAGACGACCGTCGTCGTCCTCAGCACCGACCTTGACGACAAGCTCCGCGAAGAGGGCTTGTACCGCGAGCTGCTCCATCGCATCCAGAACCTTCGTAAGGAACTCGACGTCGAATACACCCAACGAATCCGTCTGTCCGTGCTAGGTTCGGAGCGGCTGCGGCGTATCATCGCGGCCAATGAAGAGCACTTCAAAGGCGAAGTCCTTTGCACCGAACTCCGCCACGACCAACCTGATTGGTCGTCCGCCGAAACGCGCGAGATGACGATCGAAGGCGAGCAGACCGCCATTCTGATCGCTCAAGCGTAGGAGGAGGAAAGGCTGGCCTCTGCCCGGGGGCTTTGGACACCACGACGCGTGAAGCAATGAAACCGCTTCCCGTGTTCGTCTTCCACCAGGGGCATGCGAACAAACCGACCTACGTCGAGTTCACATAGGAAACCGTCGGCCTTGCGTTGGAGGATCTGTTCCACCGGGATCGGGCCGATCAGGGGCGCGGTGGTCATGACCTCCCCTTAGGCCGAGCCGTATTTCCAGCGTGTGCCTTGGGGGGTGTCTTCGAGGATGACGCCGCGGGCCTTGAGGCCGTCGCGGATGGCATCGGAGCGGATGAAGTCACGGGCTTTGCGGGCGGCGATGCGTTCGGCGATGAGGGCTTCGATCTCTGCGGCGGGAACCTGCCCGGACTCCTCGGTCTCGAGGACGTCGAAGACGGTATCGAAGAGTTCGAGAACGCGGTCGGCGTCGGCGACATTGTCGGCCTGAAACTCACCGGCATCCATCCTGGTGTTGACGTCGCGGACAAACTCGAAGACGGCGGCGAGCGCCAGGGCGGTGTTGAGGTCGTCGTCCATGCCGGCGGTGAAGCCCCGGCAGGCAGTGTCGGCCAACTCGGTGACGACGGAATTGCTGCCGCCGGGGAAACCGCCTTCTTCAAGACGCCGCTGGAAGTTGCGCAGGCGCTCGATGGCCGTTTGCGAGGCTTTGAGTCCGTCAATAGTGAAGTTGATCTGTTTGCGGTAGGGCACGGAGGCCAGAAGGTAGCGGATGGCTTCGGCGCTGTAGCCCTTGTCCAACAAGTCCCGGAGCGTGTAAAAGTTCCCTGCGGATTTCGACATCTTGCGGTTGTCGACCAGAAGGTGTTCGGCGTGCAGCCAGAAGCGCACGAAGGGTTTTCCGGTAGCGGCCTCGGATTGCGCAATTTCGTTTTCGTGGTGGGGGAAGACCAGATCGACGCCGCCGGTGTGGATGTCGAAACTCTCGCCCAGATACTTCATCGCCATCGCGGAGCATTCGATGTGCCAGCCGGGGCGGCCGGGACCGAAAGGGCTGTCCCAGACGGGTTCGCCGGGCTTGGAAGCTTTCCAAAGGGCGAAGTCGCGCAACTCGTCTTTTTCGTATTCATCCTGCTCGACGCGCGCGCCGGCCTGGATGCCGGAGGCGTCGATTCTCGAAAGCTTGCCGTATTCCGGAAAGCTTCCGATGCGGAAATAGGTCGATCCCTTGCTTTCGTAGGCGTGCCCCTTCTCGTCGAGGCGGCGGATCAACTCGATCATTTCGCCGATGTGCTCGGTGGCCGGCGTGATCCGCTCCGGAGATTCGAGGCGCATCGCAGCGGCGTCTTCCTCGAAAGAAGTTCGGTACCGGGCCGTAAATTCAGCGATCGACTGGCCTGCCTTGAGCGAGTCGCGGATGATCTTATCGTCCACGTCGGTGACGTTCATGACGTGGTAGACCTCGTAGCCGCGGCAGCGCAGATAGCGCCGCAGAATGTCCTGGAAAGTGAAGCTGCGGAGATTACCGATGTGGACGTAGTTATAGACCGTGGGACCGCACGAATACATGCGCACCTTGTTTCCGTCGAGCGGCGCGAAGGGTTCGAGGCGGTGGGTCAGCGTATTGTAGAAATACAACGCCATGGGGACTTCGGAGACGGCAGGCCGCGTACCTGGATTAGCGAGCAGTCATGGCGGCCTCGCGCGCCAGTTCGTCGCAGCGATTGTTGTCGGCGTGGCCGGCGTGACCCTTGACCCAGCGCCACTTGACGTCGTGACGAGCAACGGCTTCGTCTAACCTGCGCCACAGATCCTGGTTCTTGACGGGCTGTTTGGAGGCGGTTTTCCAGCCGCGGCGTTTCCAGCCGGCCAGCCACTCGGTAATGCCTTTCTTGACGTATTCGGAATCAATCTCGATGGTAACCCGGCAGGGCTCGCGCAGGGCGGAGAGGCCTTCGAGCACCGCGGTCATTTCCATGCGGTTGTTCGTTGTCTCGGGATCGGCCCCGGAGAGTTCGCGCGCGTGCTTGCCGTAACGCAGGACGGCCGCCCAGCCGCCGGGCCCCGGGTTGCCGAGGCACGACCCGTCCGTAATCAACGCGACGGATTTCATGCCGCTTCGGCAAGGCTTTCTTCGAAGAATTCGTCGACGGTTGCGAGAATCTCGCCGGTCCCGCCGCAACGATAAATGGCTTTGCGAAGGCGGGAGCCATTGCGGACGCCGTGCGTAAAGCGCGAGGCAAACTGTTTCATCTTGCCGACGACCGCCCCGGAGATCTTGTCGCTCTTTTCGACGAGGAGCCGATAGTAATCTCGGAGCATGAGGTAGCGCTCACGCTCGGAGGGCTGGTCGTAGCCGCCGGCTTCTACGTATTGCAGGATTTGGCGGAAGATCCAGGGATTCGTCGAAGCCGCACGGCCGATCATCACTCCGTCGCAGCCGGTTTGCTCATACATGCGAACCGCATCCTCCGGCGAGAAAACGTCGCCGTTGCCGATGACGGGAATCTTGACGGCTTGCTTGACCTCGCCGATCAGCGCCCAATCGGACCTGCCGGCATAGCCTTGCGCGCGTGTACGTCCGTGGATCGCGACGGCTTGCAGCCCGCAGTCCTCGGCGATGCGCGCCACCTGCACCGCAACGATGGACTTGTCATCCCAGCCGGAGCGGAACTTGCAGGTAAAGGGGATTTTCACCGCCGCTCTCACGGTGCTCAGAATGTCTTCGATCAGGGGCAGGTCTCGGAGCAGTCCGGATCCGCCATTGCATTTGACGACTTTCTTGACCGGGCAGCCGAAGTTGAGGTCGACCGTGTCGAAGCCGAGATCTTCGACGACGCGGGCGGCATCGGCGAGAACCTGCGGATCGGATCCGAAAAGTTGCGCGGCGATCGGATGCTCATCAGGCTCGTAATAGAGGTAATTGAAATTGCGTGATTGACGGTGCTCACGTTTGCGGACGGCGAGGAGCCCGTTCGAGCTCGTGAACTCGGTCATGATGAGTCCGCAGCCCCCCAAGCCGCGGATGAATCGGCGGAAGACGGTATCGGTCACGCCGGCCATCGGCGCCAGCACGACGGCGGGCTTGATGGGCACCGTCCCAATCGTGAATGGACTCGGGAACTTCAAAAATCCATTCTATCAGCGGTGTTGCCAGCTCCCTGATATGGGGGCACGCGCCGTACACATCCCTGGTCCCCACGAATGCGAATTCGCAGCTCGGCGAGGCGGAGCTTCTCCGCAGCCTACTCCTCGTCCTGTTGGCTGGCGAGACGGTTGATGACGCCGAGGTCTTCGAGCGTAGTGATGTCGCCGGAGACTTTGTCGGTCGTGACGATCTCCCGAAGCAAACGGCGCATGATTTTGCCGCTACGGGTCTTCGGCAAGGCCTCCGTGAAGCGGATCTGTTCCGGTCGGGCGAACTTGCCGATTTCCGCAGCCACCCAATCGCGCAGGTTGGAGGCCATATTGTCGTCCGTCTTCTCGTCCGCTTTCAAAGTGACGAAAGCGACGACGGCTTGACCGGTCAGCTCGTGCGGCTTGCCGATGACGGCGGCTTCAGCGACGGCCTTGTGCTTTACGAGAGCCGATTCGAGCTCGGCGGTCGAGAGGCGGTGTCCGCTGACGTTCATCACGTCGTCGACGCGACCGAGAACCCAGATGTAGCCGTCCGGATCACGGCGCGCGGCGTCGCCGACAAAGTAGACGCCGGGGATCTGCGACCAGTAGGTCTTCTTGAATCGGGGCTTGTCGCGCCACAGTGTCCGAAACATCGAAGGCCACGGCTTGCGAACGATGAGATACCCTTCGCCGCCCTTCGGTACGGGATTACCCTGCATGTCGACGACATCGGCGGTGACACCGGGCAGCGGGAACGTGGCGGAACCGGGTTTGAGCGGCGTTGCTCCCGGCAGCGGCGAGATCATGATCGATCCCGTCTCGGTCTGCCACCAAGTGTCGACGATCGGACAGCGACCGCCTCCGATGTGTTTGTGATACCACTCCCAGGCAGCGGGATTGATCGGCTCGCCGACGGAGCCCAGCAGCCGCAGGCTGGACATATCGTGCTTCTCGGGCCACTGTTCTCCCAGGCGAATGAAGGCGCGGATGGCCGTGGGAGAGGTATACAGGATGTTGATCTTGTACTTGTCGATCATGCGCCAGAAGCGGTCCGGCTGGGGGTGTGCCGGGGCTCCTTCATACATCACGGTGGTAGTTCCGACCAGTAGCGGTCCGTACACGATGTAGCTGTGGCCGGTCACCCAACCGACATCGGCCGCGCACCAGTAGGTATCTTCTTCCTTGATGTCGAAAACCCACTTCATGGCCATGTTGACCTGGAGTTGATAGCCGCCGGTCGTATGCACAATACCTTTGGGTTTGCCCGTTGTTCCGGATGTGTAAAGAACATAGAGCGGATGTTCCGAATCGAGCTCGACCGCCGGGCAGACATCGCTTACCTCGGCATCCAGGTCACTCCAGTCGTGGTCGCGTCCCTCCTGCATGGTGATGTCGTTCCGAGTGCGGCGATACACGATGCAATGTTTGACGTTCGGGCAATCAGCTATCGCCTCATCGGCTGTGTCTTTCAACGGCACCACCTTGCCGCGCCGCCAGCCGCCATCCGCGGTGATCACGACCGTTGCATTGAGGTCGAGAATACGGGTCTTGAGCGCTTCGGCCGAGAACCCACCGAATACGACGCTGTGCGTGATGCCGAGGCGCGCGCAGGCAAGCATCGCGATCGGCAGTTCGGGCACCATCGGCATGTAGATGATCGAACGGCTGCCTTTGCGGAGTCCAAGTTTCTTGAGAACGTTGGCGAAGCGGCAGACGCGGCGGTGAAGCTCCTGATAGGTAATGACCTCTGTATCGCCGGGCTCGCCTTCCCAGATGATGGCGGCTTTGTTCTTGCGGGCCGTCGTGAGATGCCGATCGAGGCAGTTGTAGCTCATGTTCGTCTTGCCGCCGACGAACCATTGCGCGTACGGAGCCTTCCATACGAGCGTCTCTTCCCAAGGCTTGAACCAGTGGAGTTCCTGCTGAGCGAGATTGCTCCAGAAGGATTCCGGATCACTTTGGGCTTGGTCGTAGAGCTTCTTGTAAGCCGCCATGCTACCGACAGCGGCGTTCTTGGCGAAATCCTTGGGAGGATTGTGGGGCTTGGGCTCAGCAGCAGACATTCAGTAGATCTCCAATGGGGATTCAGAGCCTCCGAAAGGGACTATTCCTGGGGATTGCCAAGGGTTTCAGGGCTCGACGAATTTCAACAATATACAACAGGGCCCTGGCCACTCGCAGAGGCGGAGGGAAGGCCAGCCTGCATGTCAACTCAAGACCTCGTACAGGCGCGCAGCGACGGTCTCGGCTTCCCCGGGCTGCATTTGCCATACGGAGATGCGAACTCCGTTGTCGCCTCCGCCGGAGATGGCGATGGCGGGCTCGCCATTGAGCATCTCGTCAATGACTTGCCGGGGTGACTTGCCGACTGCGCCTTCATCCCAGCGCACGGTAACGTGCGGGATGCGGTTAGCAATGGGTGGGACATCGATTTCACAGGCAACCGAGCTGATGACCTTGACGGTGTCGATAATGTGCGCCGCCCGGCGATCGAGTTCCTTGCGCTCGGCATCGTGATCGATGCGCAGGTAGCGCTCCACGGCCGCGACGAGGCCCATGATCTCCTCCTTGCCCACTTTCATGCCGCGCCCGATGCCCCCACGAGGACTGATCGACATCCAGGAGGCGTCGATGAGATCCTCCCGGCCCAACAGCAGGCCGCTGGCCTGGGGTCCGATCAATCCCTTGCCTCCGGAGAAAACGACCAAGTCGAAACCTTCGTCGACATAGCCTTTGAGGCGTTCCATGGGAGGAACGTCGGCGGCAGCGTCGTTGAGCGTTGGGACGCCGTGCTTCCTGGCGACCTCGATCCACTCGGCACGCTTGATTTGCCCGTCGGGGTCCGCTTTGTTGAGAAAGAACATCATGGCGGTCTTGTCGCTGATGGCGTTCTCGAGTTCCTCGCGGGTCTCGACCCAAATCGTCCGCGCGCCGGTGAGCCACATCTGCGCTTCGTAGCCACAGCGGTGCGCTTTCTGCGAGATGATCTCGTTGGGAACGTCCGTGATGTCGGGGAGTTGATAGGCCTTCTTGCGATCGCCACGGTGCAAGCAAGCCGCTGTGCCGCAAGTGATAGCCGACGCCGCGCCACAAGCAATCATCGCGGCGGGCACACCGATCATCTCGGCAATCTTCGCTCCGGCTTTACGTTGGAGGTCCGGCAAGCTCACATGACTCTTGGCCGCGTCGACCATGGCGGCGACGACTTCGGGCGGCATGATGGAACCACCGAGGACCGTGACCGTGCCACGGCCGTTGATGACGCGGCGGACACCCAAGCCTTCGTAAGTGATGGTCGGCGCAGCGCTCCCGGCCGACTTCTCCTGATCAGCGCATCCCGTTGCGCCGGCGGCAGTGGTGAGCGCGGCTGCTGCCGCAGTGTTGTGCAGGAAGTTTCTGCGAGTGGACGATGGGGGCATGTTTGGGTCTCCTGGGACTCGGCTTTCGCTTTCGCCCGTCCATCGGACAGGCGAAAAAAGCCGAAAGCTCTGCATTCCTGGCCCAAAAGAGCCGGATTTCTTGATCGCAGCGGCGATTGATTGTACCTTGATTCCATGGCATCCCGCAGTCTCAACAAAGTTATGCTGATCGGGCATCTTGGCAAAGATGCCGAGACGCGCTATACCCAGAGCGGTACATCAGTCACCAGTTTCACTCTCGCGACCAGCCGGCGGTACAAGAACCAGCAGACGGGCGAGTGGCAGGAGGACACCGAGTGGCATGACATAGTCCTCTGGAGAGCCGAGAACCTGGCGACCTACCTGCAGAAAGGGAAGCAGGTGTACGTCGAGGGTCGTCTTCAAACGCGCAGTTGGGAGGACCAAAGCGGCAACAAGCGCTACCGCACCGAAGTGATCGCCGATCCTTTTGGCGTGATCCTGTTAAGTGGGCGCGACGGGGCAAGTGAAGCACCTGCCGGAGGCGGAACCCGCCCAGCGGCTCAAGGGCGGCCCGCGGCCGCGAGCGGATCAGGCGGAGACGACTTCGGAGGTCAAGGCATCACCGACGACGACGTGCCGTTCTAGAATCCGGTCGGGCCGTTTGGCGTCCATCCAGGGTTACAATGTTGGCGACAAGGGCTGAGCGATGAACACGCATTGGCATCCTCGCCGCGGGTCCCTATCTCGCCGCGACCTGTTGCGGTTGAGCGGCGCGGGCTTCGGCCATCTGGCGTTGACCGGGCTTCTGGGACAGGAGACCCTCGCGGCAGCCAAGGCCTCGGGCACAGGCCGCGAAGACCCGCTCGCCACGAAGCAGCCGCACTTCACACCGCGCGCCAAGAGAGTCATCTTTCTCTTCATGCACGGCGGCCCCTCGCAGGTTGACACGTTCGATTACAAGCCGCTGCTCCAACGGGATCACGGCAAGCCGCTGCCTTTCGAGCGCCCGAAAGTTGTTTCCAGCGAAACGTTCAATCTCCTGAAGTCCCCCTGGGAGTTCAAGCAATACGGTGAAAGCGGCGCCTGGGTGAGCGAACTGTTCCCTGAGTTCGCTCAGCGCGTCGACGACGTGTGCTTCATCAAGTCGATGCACGGCTCGAACTCGCGGCACGGCGGGGCGCTACTGGAGTTGCATACGGGAAGCGATACCTTCGTGCGTCCCAGCATGGGTTCGTGGATCACCTATGGTCTTGGCTCGGAGAATCAGAACATGCCGGGCTTCATCACGGTGAGCCCGACACAGAGCCACGGAGGCGCGAACAATTACGGGTCGGCGTTTCTGCCGGCGCCTTATGCGGGGACGGCAGTGGGCGCCGTCGGTACACCCTCGCGTGATGCGAAGATCCCGTTCATCACGGCGAAGACGCCACGCGACATCCAGCGGCTGGAGTTGGATTTCATCCGTGCGATGAATGAAGACCATCTCGAACGGTCGGGACCCGACGCCGCGCTCGAAGGCCGCATCGAGTCGTTCGAGCTGGCGTTCCGGATGCAGACCGAGGCACCGGAGTTACAGAACCTGACCGGCGAATCGCCCGCGACTTTGAGCCTGTATGGCATCGACGATCCGATGACGGAAGACTTCGGAAGACAGTGCCTGATGGCCCGGCGTTTCGCCGAAGCGGGTGTGCGGTTCGTGCAGGTCAGCCACAGCTACAAGTGGGACCAGCACGCCCGGCTTCGCCGCGATCATGAGCAGAATGCCCGTGAGGTCGACCGCCCGATCGCCGGGCTATTGAAGGATCTGAAGGCGCGCGGATTGCTCTCTGACACGCTAGTTCTGTGGGGTGGGGAGTTCGGGCGTACGCCGACCGCGCAAGGCTCCGACGGCCGCGACCACAATCCTGAAGCATTCACGATGTGGATGGCTGGGGCGGGCGTGAAACCCGGGTCCAGCTACGGCGCGACGGACGACTACGGCTACTACTCGGTGGAGCCGAAAGTGCACTTTCACGATCTTCACGCAACGATTCTGCACATCCTGGGATTGGACCACACACGGCTCACGTACCGCTATGCCGGGCGGAATTTCCGTCTGACGGATGTTCACGGCAACGTGGTTCACGATATTCTCTCCTGACAAACCGGTCTCGGGTCTCAGAGACGGAGATCCGACAGGGCACGTGCTCCGTACCCGCGTGACGATCCGGACGTGCTCTGCTACTCTGGTCCGCTTCTCTCGTGGAACCGTTTGTCATCTCGCTCATCCTGCTCTCGGCGCTGTTGCATTCGGGCTGGAACACTCTGGTCAAGCTGAAGGGTGATCCGCTGGTGATGCTGGCGTCGATAGCCGGCGCGGCTACCTTGCTGTCGCTGCCGGTCGCGCTGTTTCTGCCCTTCCCGTCCGCAGGGGTTTGGTCCTACCTGCTTGTTTCGATGGCGCTGCACACGATGTACAACCTGTTCCTGTATGCCGGATATCGTCACGGTGACCTGGGTCAGGTCTATCCGATCGCGCGAGGAGTTGCTCCGCTGATCGTCGCGGGCGCCGCACCGTTCACGGCGGGTGAAACATTGACGACGACGGCGCTCACCGGAGTTCTTCTGATTGCCGGCGGCGTCGCGAGCCTGGCGTTTTCCGGCGCGGCGACGCTCCGCGAGAATCCCCGTCCGGTGCTGTACGCCCTTGGGGCGGCATTGTTCATCGCTGCTTATACGACGACGGACGGGTTGGGGGCCCGCCTCGCTGAATCGCCCCACAGCTACATCGTTTGGCTGTTCGTGCTCGACGGCTTCCCCATCAGCATCATCACGTTTTGGCTGCGCGGACGAGACGCCCTCGACTGGATTCAAAACCATTGGGTCCGAGGGACGGCGGGCGGGGCGATGTCGGTTGTCGGCTACTGGCTGATCGTCTGGGCGCTGAGTGTCGGCACACTGGCCCCGGTGGCGGCTCTTCGCGAAGTTGGTGTCATTTTCGCGGCCATCCTGGCGTCGGCCGTGCTCAAGGAGAGCTTCGGGCCCCGGCGAACGGTAGCAGCTTGCATTGTCGCCGCGGGCGCGGTGCTTCTGCGCCAGAGCTGACCTGCATTTCTCACCCTGTAGCGAGACGCCGGAACGCGCGCGCGCTCAAACCGCGGCGGGAGTCTCCGACCGACTACCGGCGCCGCTTTGCCCTTCAACCCGTCACGCCTACTCCCGCATCAGACGCCGCACGGACCGCAGGCGGCTTTTGAACTCGTTGCTCATCGTGACGAACTCGTTCTCGTCGTAGACGACTCGGGGCGTGATCAGGATGATGAGTTCCGTCTTTTGCTTCGAAGAACTGGTGGATCCGAAAAGACTGCCCAGAATGGGGACTTTCCCGATGAGCGGGACACGGCTTCGGCTATAGAGGTCGGTTTCCGACATGATGCCGCCAATGGCAACCGTGTCGCCATCGGCCATCGTGATTTGCGTGCTCACGTTGCGACGCTCGATGCTGGGCGAGGCGATGCCTCCGCTGGCCGGCGCCATCGGTACGCTCACTTCCTGGTTGATCATGAGCGTCACGATTCCCGAGGCGTTGATGCGGGGCGTGATCCAAAGAGTAACGCCGGTTTGCACGTTGGTCACGGTGTTCGTAAAGAGAGAAGAGCCATCCTGTTGCGCACCGGCCGCCAGGGCCTGCGAGGACAGGGTCGGTATCGACGCACCCACGGTAATCGAAGCCGGGATGTTGTCGGTGGCGATGACCGACGGGGCTGAGATGATGCGGCTGCGGCCATCCGTTTGAGTCGCATTGAGAATCGCCGCCAGCTCCCGCGTGTTCCCGACCAGCGCCCCGAGAGTGAGGTTGAATTGCCCGACGGAGTCAAAACCACCGGTGAGTCTGCGTGTCGAGAGGTCCGTGTTGCCCTTTTCGCGCAGCATTGCGGAGACACCGCTCGAGAAGGCGCCCTCCAGCGCCACTTCGTAGATCTTCGCGTCGATCAAGACTTGGCGAGGCGGGAAATCCAATTGTTGGAGAGTCTTGTGGACAATCTCCCATTCCTGCTTCGTCGCCTGCACGAGAATCAGATTATTCATTTCATCCGGGACGATCCGAATAGCGTCCGCGTAGGCTTGCGACAGTGGATCGGCGGTGGGAGCCCCCAAGATCTCGCCGGTTTGATCGGTAGCGCCCGCCTGCGGTTGCGGGATACCCAGCGCAGTGGTCCCGCCGGGCGCCATACCGGTCGGGAGTTGAATAAAACCTCCCATACCGCCGCCGTAGCCGCCGTAGCCGCGCCCACCGAACCTGCCGAGACCGGGGCCGCCGACCATGCCTGCACCACGACCTCCTGCTCCCGGATAGCCCCCGAAGCCGAGGCCGCCCCCGCCAAAGCCCCCGCCATAGCCACCGACGAAGCCGAAGGAGAGCCCCAAGAGAATCAACAAAATATCCGCAAGCTGTCCGTCAAGACCGTATACAAA